>DEHW01000189.1:5673-23245 GCA_002352135.1 Lysobacterales bacterium UBA2790 | reverse complement strand
ATTATTCCAAAGTCCGACAGGCTCCTGGGGCGTCCGTCAATCGAAGGATCGGCGATGGTACTGGCCGTTGGGCTGAATCATCGGCCTTTCGCAGACTTGCGTCGACGAGTTCAATCCGTGCGTCGTTGACGATGGGTCACGGACAAAGATGCTCTCGCAAGCCGGCGTGAGAACACTGACGCAGTCGCATGAGTTGGCTTGGTGCGTCTATTGCGGCGACGATCAGTGCGTACCCATCAACCACTCGATCAGCAGCGCGCTGAAACCCAAGGCCATGCCCGCGAACAGGCCGAGTATCGCGTAGAGGCGTTCCTTGCGACGCTCGCTTCGGGCGTGGACGGGATCGCGGGCGAGTTCGATGGCATGTCGGCGAGCCAGTATGCGTGGCAGCCAGAGCAGGTTGAGCACCCCAATCGCTGCCATCATCGCCACGAATGCGGCGGTCGGAAGCCATGGGTTCTGTTGTAGCGCCGCAAGCAGCATTCCAAGCGAGAACGCGAGAACGATGGCGATGCCGACTGCCGCGTATCGCGTCAGAGCGCGTTTTTCGGTCTCATCAATCGCGCTGACCCAGTAGCGCCGCACGCCGAAAATAACGCTGGCGACGCCAGCAAGCAGGGCGAACATTGCGCCGCCTGCCGCACCGATCAGGACGCGGCTCGCGCCCTTGCCGAGGGTCAGACCGCTACCCATCCATTTCCCCAGTCCCTTGCTCGCCAGCGCAACGGCTGCGGAACTCTTGCCAGCGGCCTTGCCCGCCACGGCACCGCCAACCAGGGTCGCTGCGCTGGCGGTGCCACTGATGCTGAGTCCGCCGACTACGACGGCCGTGAACATCGCTGTGGGTGCGGACGCCATGGCGAAGTCACCGATCCTCTCCAGCAGCTCGCGATGCAGACTTTGTCTCGCCCGTGAAAGGCGCTTACGCACGGCAGCGTCCTGCATGCCCAAGAGTGCGGCCACCTGCTTCGAGGATTGCCCTTCCCGGTAGTAGATCAGAAGGATCTCTCGCGTCTCTTCGGGGAGCTCGTCGATCAATTCGGCGACGACGGATTCCTCGTGCTGGCGCGACATGCGTTCGGGATGATCGGGACCGGGATCGGCGACCACGGCGAGGATGTCATCCATGTCGCCGTCGTAACGACGTTCACTTCGGCGTCGACGCAGATGGTCACGCGACAGGTTGCGCGTGATTTGCCGCAACCAGGGCAGAAAGCTGCTGCTGTTGCGAAGGGTAGGCAGGTTTTTCCATGCGTTGACAAAGGCATCCTGGGCGATGTCCTCGCTGCTGGGAACATCGCGAACGATGGCCAAGGCGATGGCGGTTATCGAGTTCTGGCAGGCCGCAACGATGCGTCCGAACGCGGCGCGGTCTCCCGCTTGCGCCTTGGGGAGATATTCGTCGATCAGTTGGAGTAGGGCGTCGGTGTGCATGCGGACTCTGGCTTGTTCGGGTTCGGCGTGGTCGGGGATTGTTACCGTTTTGGCACCCCTAAAGACGGTTGACGGTCGGAATGTGACATGCGTTGACGGCACGCGTTGGCACATGATGCGGTGCCGCATGCGTCGCGCTTGCCTTTGCGTCGATGTTCAGCGGGTCACTATCGCGCAAGCTCTGCGGTGCGGCTCCGGAAAAGCGAGGGCGGGTTCGTCGAATACCCGTCATCTTCCGCCAGTCGGACTCTGTTTCCAGAATGCGCAATGCATTCTGGTTTTCACGCCACCAAACAATTGTTTCAAAAAGGCCGGCGACTCGCGAAAAGTGTGATTGCCTTGACATTTCGCAAGCGCACTTTCTGAGCGCGCGGAAAATGACGTTTGAGCTGATCAACTTCGTGCGGTGTTTGGAATGGATCCTGCATCACGCGAAGCAGGGTGTTGAGGACCTCTCTGTTGGTGCGAGGCACGGATGCCGTACCCGCGAACCAGTCGCACATGTGATTGAGTCGTCGGGAGTACGTCCGGGCACGTGCAGGACTTGCGACCAGCGTGATGTTGAGGAACGCACTTTGTCATGCGCTGCTGGGTCGTCTGAGTCGGAATAGTACCCGCAGAGCAGGTTTGCTCAGGAGGGGAATTCGACGCGCTGCCGTTGCTCGAATTTGAAATTGATGTCTATCGTCATTACACGGAAAGCTCCATGAACAGAAAAAGCCAAATTCCAACGCAGTCGGTCAACGACGCATTGGGTGCCGGTGAGGTGCCAAGACTGAGCAACATGTTGGGCCTTTCCATGCGTCGCGTCGCGTTTCTCTCGACTGATGTTCTCGCAGAACGCTTAGCCGAACATGATTCAACTCCCACCCGGCTCACGGCACTGTTGGTCATCGCTGAGAAGCCGGGATTGAAGTTGGTCGAGTTGGCCAACACCTTGGGCATCGCTCGCTCGGGCGCTGTGGTGCTTGTCGATGAGTTGGAAGCGCGCGGTCACGTGAAGCGACGTCCTATGGTCGGAGATCGGCGCGCCCACAGCTTGGTACCCACCGCAAAGGGCTTGAAGGCACTCGGTCCGCTATGTGAGGTGGCTGCCGAATGCGACCAGCACTCCTACGGCGCACTCAATCAGCGGGATCGACAGTCTTTGCTCAGGTTGCTGGAGAAACTGGTGGCTTAGCCTGTGTTGGCCCGATGAACCCGTTCCTAGCCGGTCAGACGGTAGGCATGCCAGAGCGCCAACGCCATCGCGATGACAATCAGGGCAATGCGCAGACGTGTAGCGATTTGGCTGCGCTTCGGTGTCGTCGGCATGCCGACGCGGGTGTAGCCAGGCCTGACCATCTCTTCGCTGCGACCGGCCTCAATCAAGCCTTTCTCCGCCAGCAGTGCGCGTGCTTGCGTGATGTCCGACGCGTTGACGATCCAGACGGCTGGCTGTGCAGTCTGGCTCGTGTCGCTATAGCTGAAGTTGCCGCGCCGATTGCCTTTGTAGGATCGGCGTTCACTGACCCAGGTTTGAATGCCTGCGTCCTGCAGCAGCGCTGATACCGCCTCGACGTTCTCGAGGCGACGAGACGTGAAAACCTGTCTCACGCCGCACCCGATTGCGTGGATACGACGCGGATGAGCCCTTCCTGAGCTGTCGAGGCAACCAGAACGCCGTCACGTGTGTAGAACCCGCCGCGAGCCAATCCTCGGCCATTGCTTGCACTGGGGCTGTCGCAGGCATACAGCAACCAGTCGTCCGCGCGGAACGGTCTGTGAATCCAGATCGCATGATCGAGGCTGGCCATCTGCAGGTCGTGCGAGAGGTACGACAGGCCGTGCGGGAAGATGGTCGTGCCGATCAGATGGAAGTCCGACACGTAGGTCAACAGCGCACGATGGAGATTGGCGTCATCGCCAATCCGGTCGACGAGACGCACCCATACCTGGTTGTAGGGTGGCCTCTTGGCGGGCTTCAGCTCATCACGCGGATACACCGGGCGGAACTCGAAGGGGCCGCTGCGATTAAGCCAGCGCTGTGTCTTGGCAGGCAACGCGGCCAAGGCTTCAGCTGATAGTGGTGTTGGTGGTGCGATGTCTTCGGGTTGTGGCACATCGGGGCCAGACATTTGATGCGTCAGGCCTTCTTCATGGCGTTGAAAGCTGGCGGACGCCACGAAAATCTGCTGTCCATGCTGGATGGCGGTCACACGACGCACCGAGAAACTGCCGCCGTCGCGCGAGTTTTCTACTTGATAGACGATGGGGTGATCGACGTCTCCCGCGCGCAGGAAGTACGCATGCAGCGAGTGAAACACCCGGTCAGTGGTAACGGTCTGCTGAGCCGCGGAGGCTGCTTGCCCGAGAACTTGTCCACCAAACACGCGGCGGGTGCCAATGTCGCGGCTTTGGCCACGGAACAGGTTGTCTTCGATGCGCTCAAGGCTGAGCAGATCGACCAGTTCAGAAACAAGTGGGTGCACGGCGAGACTCTGCAGATGAGGGGCGGGAATTATAGATAGTCGCCGTACAGTGCAGCGATGCGATATCGCCATGCCGACGGGACGCGAAGCCTTCGCTGGACAATCTGCCCACCGGCTCAGAACAACAGCGATGCCATTTTCCGACGGTACTTGCCCACCAGATCCTCGTCATCAATGAGGGTGAAGGCTTCAATCAGGCTGCGCTTGGCAAGGTCATCGCCATACTGTCGATGCTCACGCAACAACTGCAGAAAGTAGGTCAATCCTTGTTCTCTGTCGCCTGAGACGATGTGGTGCACGCCGAGCAGGTGCAGGGCGCGTGCGGCGTCCGGTCCATTCAGGGAGGCTTCCAGAGCGTCAACGGGTGGCGCGTCGGCGAGTGCCGCAGCGAAGTCCAATTGAGCATGTAGGCGTTTGGCACGACTGTCCTCATGCAGGTTGGCGGGCAAGCCTTCCAGCAGCGCCTCGACTTCGGTGCGCTGACCGGCGCTGAGTAGCGCAGAGGCCAATTCCAGTTGAAGCTCGGCACGGTTGGGTTGCGCTTGGAGTTCGGCGCGCAAGCGCGTCACGCGCATGTCAACGGACTCGGGTTCGGACGCCGCCGCTTCGGACGCGGCGCCCTGTGTCATGGGCTCGATACCGTGCTTGCTGAGAAACTGCCTGAGTTGCGCTTCGGGCATCGCGCCGGGAAAGCCATCGACGATCTGACCATTCTTCAAAAGCATGATGGTCGGAACCGAACGAATACCGACGGCCGCGGCCAACTGTTGCTCCTTGTCGACGTCCACTTTGGCGAGCAGGAAGGCGCCGTTGTACTCGGTTGCGAGCTTCTCAAGCAGCGGTTTGATCTGTTTGCAGGGACCACACCAGGTCGCCCAGAAGTCGACCAGTACCGGGGTTTCGGTGGATTTGGCGATGACCTGCGATTCAAAAAGTTCGGTGGTTGCGTCGAAGGAGTTGGGGCTGTCGGTCATGATCTGGATCGTTGTTCAAGGGTGGTCATAGGCGTGTACGACATCGCCACGTCGGCTCGTAGGTCAGATGGGGCGCAAGCACGAGAATGCAAGATCGACTCAGTGCTGAAGCGCGATCACGCCATCCTTCATGACGAGCACGGGAGCCTTCATCAACGCGATCTCGTCTACTGGATTGCCCGCCACAGCGACCAGATCTGCGCGCTTGCCAACTGACAGACTGCCCAAGTCGTCGTTTCTATCCAGCAACAAGGAGGCGTTCCAGGTTGCCGATTGCAGCGCCGCGGCACTGGGAACCCCCGCTTCAACCATCAATTCAAATTCGCGTGCATTCTCGCCGTGCGGAAACACCCCTGCGTCCGTGCCAAAGGCGATTCGCACGCCCGCCGCATAGGCGCGTCCAAGTGTGCCTTGAATCAGTGCGCCGATGCGTGCCGCTTTTGGACGCACTATTTCCGGGTAGTAGCCGATCTCGCGTGACTTTTCACTGACGAACACGCCAGCGAGGACTGTCGGAACATACCAGGTGCCTCGGGTCTTCATCAGTTCAAATGTGGCCGCATCCATGTAGGTGCCGTGTTCGATCGAGTCGACGCCCGCGTTGACGGCACGCCGCATGCCCTCTAGGCCATGTGCATGAGCTGCGACCCTGAAGCCGTAGTCATGGGCCGTGTCGACGATGGCGCGAATTTCGTCTTCCATGAACTGTGGGTTGTCGGCGCTCTTCGCGAAGGACAAGACCCCCCCGGTTGCAGTGATCTTGATGACATCGCTACCTTCTTTGTATCGCTGCCTGACGGCCCTGCGTGCCTCGATTGGGCCAGCAATTACGCCCTCCTCCGGGCCAGGGTAACCGAGAGACTCCGCGAGCTCGCGACTGATGCCATTGCGCGGGTCTGCATGCCCACCCGTTGTTGCAATCGACTTACCTGCGGCAATGATTCGAGGGCCCTGGATCAGTCCCTGGTCGATCGCGTTGCGTAGCGCGAGCGTCTGTACGCCGCCAAGATCCCGGACAGTCGTGAATCCTGCCTCAAGGGTTCTACGCGCATAGCCGACTGAACGATACGCGTAGTCTTCAGGGTTCAATCGGAACCCCTCGGAATAGGCTGCGGGACTGCTCTGCATGCCCAGATGCACATGCATGTCGATCAGACCGGGGAGGCAGGTGGATTGCCTCAGGTCAATGTCTCCGACAGGAACCGCGCTTGTCGGATGTCGGACCTCTTCAACGCGATCGAACTTTCCATCCGTGACGGACAGAATGTGCGGCCCCAGCAAGACTGCACGCTCGGCATCAAATATCGCGCCGCAGTGGATCTGCTGCGTGCTGGCACTGGCGCTGGCACTGGCGGTCAGGCATAGCGCCAACCAAGAAATGAGTGGGAGAGCTTTCGATTGGCTTTGCATGGGTGGGCTCCGGCTTGGTCGCCACATGGTAGACCACCGTTGGCGGGACGTGGCCCCGCGCGTTTGTCACTGTCAATGGATGCGATCGCAAGTCCGGACCAGTAAACTAGGGGGCCCTTCTTTCTGGTCCTCCCACCATGTCTTTGCCTCCTGCTGATCTGTTTGACGTACGTTCAATGCTCTCGGACGAAGAGCGTGCAGTGCAGGACACGGTTGCACGTTTTGTCGATGAGCGTGTGCTCCCAATCATTGGCGACTGCTTCGAGCAGGCGCGATTCCCAGCGGAGCTGGTGCCTGAGATCGCCAGTCTTGGACTGCTTGGTTCCTCGTTGCCTGAGGAATACGGTTGCGCCGGTTTGAATGGTGTTTCCTATGGCCTGATCTGCCAGGAGTTGGAGCGCGGTGATTCGGGTTTGCGCAGCTTCGTCTCGGTGCAGAGCTCCTTGTGCATGTACCCGATCTATGCGTACGGGAGCGAAGATCAGCGCAAGCAATATCTGCCTGGCATGGCGCGTGGTGAAATCATCGGTTGTTTCGGTTTGACCGAACCGCACGGCGGATCAGACCCCGCCAACATGAAAACCCACGCCAAGAAGGATGGTGGCGACTGGGTGATCAACGGCGCGAAGATGTGGATCACCAATGGCAACCTCGCACACATTGCGATTGTCTGGGCGCAGACCGAAGAGGGTATCCAAGGCTTCATCGTGCCGACCAACACACCGGGCTTCACGGCTCAGGTCGTGCACAAGAAGATGAGCTTGCGCGCTTCTGTCACCAGTGCGCTGTTCTTCGATAACGTCCGCATCCCGGATGCGCAGCGTCTGCCCAATGTCAAAGGACTCAAGGGTCCGTTGGGCTGTCTGACCCAGGCGCGCTATGGCATAACCTGGGGGCCGATTGGTGCCGCGATTGCCTGTTACACGGAAGCGCTGAACTATGCGAAGGAACGCATCCTGTTCAACCGCCCGATTGCGGCCACCCAAGCCGTACAGATCAAGCTGGCGGAAATGGCCCGGCGGATTACCCAGGCGCAACTCCTTGTGTTGCAGCTGGGTCGTCTGAAGGATGCTGGAAAGATGCAACCTGCGCAGGTGTCGATGGCCAAGTGGAACAACTGTCGCATCGCCTTGGATATCGCTCGCGAAGCACGCGACATCCTTGGTGGCGCAGGCATCACCACGGAATATTGCCCGATCCGTCACGCCCTGAATCTGGAGTCGGTCATTACGTACGAAGGCACGGAAACGGTGCACCAGTTGGTGATCGGACGCGAGGTGACTGGCATCAACGCGTTCTGATCAGATCGGCATCTCGGCTGCGGCACATACGGAGCACGAACGGCGACGGAGACGTCGCGGTTGACCATCGTAAAGCCCTGATTCCGAATGTTTTCTGCTGTCTGAATGGATCGGTGCGGATTCACTGCGCATTAAGTCCCGCACCCCTAGCGTCTCCATCACACGGTCAATGATCCCGTGTGATGGAGGATTTCATGAAGATGGCAAACACGCGCTCGCAGTCCCTTTTTGTTGCCCTGAGCCTGTTGGCGGGAGCCAGCTCAGCGTTCGCAGGGCGCTATGACTACTCAGCACCGGACGTTGACTTTGCGCGAGTAATCGAAGTTCGGCCAATCATCCAGACGGTTCATGAACCCGTTGCGCGACAGGAGTGTTGGGACGAACCCGTGACCTACACATCACGCGGACATGATCGCGGAGATCGTGCACCTGCGGTGCTCGCAGGCATCATTGGTGGCGTCATCGGCAATCAATTCGGCCACGGTCGAGGCCGAGATGCCGCGACGGTGGCAGGTGCGGCATTGGGCTATGCTGCCGTTCGTGACTCGCAGCGTTACGATTCGCGTTACCGGCACGAGTACACACGATACGAGTCGCGCTGTCGCACGCTGACCGAGCATCATCGCGACGAGCGTGTGGTGGGTTACGACGTGGCATACGAGTACAACGGTCGGACCTACTGGACGCAAACGGACTACCACCCTGGCGACCAGATCGAGATTCAGGTGGACGTTCGTCCCTCCCGTTGAGTGTTGAATGTCTGCTTGCAAAGCGCCCGGCTTTGTCCGGGCGTTTTGCTTTTCTGGCGTTGGACTTCACACTGAACGGACTTTGATTGGCTGGAATGAAGGCCATGGCCCGTGGATTCGATTTGGTCGTTGCGCACGACTGCTTGCGTCGCGCTGATGGTCGCTTGGCGGACTGGATGGCGCGTGTGGCGTTGGAAACGGATTCCATTCGTTGGCGGCGACCGTTCGACCCCGTGGATGCCTTGGCGCGATCCATTCTGTACCAGCAACTCTCTGGAAAGGCGGCGGCGACCATCATTGGACGCGTTGAGGCCGCTTGCGGCCTGCGGACTCTCGATGCGGAGGCGTTGTCCTCGATGTCCGAGGCTGACTTGCGTGCCTGTGGCGTATCCCGCGCCAAAGCCTTGGCATTGGCTGATCTCGCTGCGCACGCAATTCGCGGTGAGCTGCCGAGCACGAGAGAGATGGCACGCATGTCGGACGATGTGATTATCGAACGCTTGACGCGCGTCCGAGGTATCGGTCGCTGGACGGCAGAGATGTTGCTTGTATTCCGCCTTGGGCGCCCCGATGTTCTGCCGTTGGATGATCTCGGCGTGCGCAAGGGACTACAGATCGTGGACGACCTTGGCGAACTGCCCAGTCGTCTTGAACTGGCGCAGCGTGGTGAAACATGGGCGCCGTTCAGAACTCTGGCGGCACTCTATCTGTGGCGCGTCGCGGACAGCGGATCGCCTTGACGATTGCGGGGGCGATCCTGGTGCGACATTGCGGAAGTCTTTGTGGACGGGAGTCGAAGTGCGTCGATTGAAGCGATGGTTGCCCAGTGCGGAAGCGGTTCAGCGTAATCGCTGGCTGCGCTGGATGGGGCCGCGCCTCAGTCATCCGAAGCTGTGGGGATTCAACCGCCGCGCGGTGGCGCGTGGTATGGCCATCGGGGTCTTCTTCGCGTTCATCGTCCCTTTGGCGCAGGCACCGGCGGCGGGGGCAACAGCGATATTGCTGCGTAGCAATCTGCCCGTCGCTCTGGTATCAACTTTGGTCAGTAACCCTGTGACCTATGCGCCGATCTACTACGCGGCGTACCGCGTTGGTGATGCATTGATTCCGAGCTCACTCGCGGCAGCGTTGCAGACACCTGCTGGCGCCCAATTTGGTGACGGAATCGAGACAGCCCATCTCGGCAGGTCCTTGATTTTGGGTTTGACGCTTTTTGCAGTTGTCGGCGCGCTACTGGCGTATTTTGCGACGCACTGGATATGGCGTTGGCAGGTCAGTCGCCGCTGGAAGCAGCGTCGAGTCAGAACGATGCCATGATGGCGTGCTGCCATCTGGCATCGTGAATTCAGTCCTGCTTGCGATCTGCGACGCGCACAATCAGTTGGATTCGAACCCACTACTGAAGAGGGCGGCTGCGCGCTGGTAGCCACTCGCTGTTCCACTCACCACCGCGCTCGATGTGCCCCGTACCGAGGAGTTTCCGGGGGGTATGACGCGCGCAATGCCGACCTCGCCCGCGATCAACCGTGTTTCCGCCGGAATCCAAGTGGCTGCAGCAACCTCAACGCTGTCCCCCATTTGCAGTGCGGAAAAGAACTGCTCGGGCGTGATTGGATTTTCAAACATATCCAGGAACACGGCCTGCGACGTGTCCACGGCAATGCCCAACATCATCAGCGTCGTCCCGTCAATGGATGAGACGGGTGCGCGTAGGCTTGTGTCCGCAAAGTCCGGATTGCCGCGCTCGCGGACTCGCGTCATCCATAGTCCGCCCGTCTGGTCGAGGTATCCGCGAACTTGAACCTGTGTTGCTTCGGTCAGTCCACCGCTCACGATGCCGTCGTCGTCTCGCAGTTGCGCAGTGCTTCCGACAAGCAAGCCGAAGGGCGCGGTTGATTCTTCCAGTACCACCTGTTCAGGCGACAAAGGGGCTTCGAACCTGACGATCTGGTGCGCGAACTCGATGGCGCTGGCAGCGAATGTCTGCGAATCGATGAATGTTCCATCGACACTGAGCGCACTGCCTTCATCGATGTCTTCGCTGGTGCCGAAGCGATAGGTGGTTGTCGGGCCGACTTGAACGGTCAGGTCGCCGAGAAGGAAGTTGCCGCTTGGTTCAACCACCGACACCAATCCTTGAACCCATCCTGAAGCGCCTGCGGTGCCGATTGCAACGGGTTGTGTGCAACGCAGCGTTGTGAGGTTGCCGAGGATGCTGTTGGGTGGAAATGGATCGACGGGATCTGCAGTAAGTGAGACATAGCTGCCCAACGATAGGCCGTTTGGGCAATCCAGCGGTGCCATCGCGCCGGGGGACACCCACTGCTGACCAACTTGAATGTCCCCGTTTTCCGCGACTGCATGCACGTAGCCGGTGAGGGCGAATGCGCCAAGCGGTCCTTCGGGTAATTCGACCAGCGTGGCAAGCAGGCTGCCGTTTGCATCCACCAGACCAGCGACACTGATCGCCTGACCCAAAGATAGCGTTGTGGCTGCAGTCAGTCCCTCGTGAACGGTGTTGCCATCACGTGTCACCGGTTGTCCGAGTACTGCCAGCGGCTCAATGCTGGTGATGGGGCCTTCAAGGGTGTACGCAAAGATCAATTCGGGTTGCGCGCCGCGAACTGACGCTGCAGACCATTGGACTTGCAGTCCGTTTGGAGCATCTGCCAGCGCAGCGGCAGTGGTGTCCACACCTCGCAGACGTATGGCGGTCGTGGGTGGCAACAGGTATTCGCGACCATTGATGGTGAGCGGGATGTCCTGGGCGAAGACTGGTGCTGAACACAGCGTGGCAAGAACGAGGAAAGGTGTGCGCATGGTCAAGTCACTCCGGGATTCGGGGTGCAGTATCGCCCGCGCCTCATTTTGGCTCTATCGGGGAAATCCCTCAGTGCAGGCATCTCTGCGCTATGCCCGCCAGCACCAGTGCCAGGGCTCATAGTCGATGCCGTAAGGATTGTCCGGCGGATAGCTCAGCCAGAAACCAAATCGCGCCGCGTTGGCGCACAGCCATCCGAATGCAGGCGTGTGCTCGAAAGAGGTTTCGGCAGGTGGCTCGCCGGGACAGCCAATGTCGATGGCCCGCCCGCTGTGGTGTTCGGAAAAGCCCGGTGCGGTATTGACTCGCAGGATCTCGCTCAAGCTTTGCCCGCGCTGCAATTTCCGCCGGAAAATCATCGATTGATGCGCGTAGCTCCGAAAGCCCGAAATGGCATCCATGGCGATGCCAGCGCGCTCGGCAGCCCGACGCATTCGAGTCCAGGCGCGTGCAGCTGTCGCGACCAGCCACAAGGGTCGCCCGNNTGGCTGGCAACGCGCGGCGTTGCGCTGTGTCGTCTTCCAGCGTCGTAGATGCAATTGTTCCGTCGATGGAATGTGCCTCAGCTTGCGAATGCTCGGTTTGCCGCCGCGCTCTGAGATGACGGCGAGATAGTCTCCGTGCCCTGCGGATCGGACCACGTTCTGCGCCAAGGAAATGAGTCGTGCATGCGCGCTGCTTTTTGCGCGCAGGGTGGCAGACGGCCAGAGTTCCAGAGTGCCAAAGGTCCGAAGCTGCAGATCCTTGTGCATCGCCGGAACCGGATTCTTGGCAGGGTGTCGGAGCGGGCGTTTCATCGCATCACAACAGCGGTTCCAGCGCGGTGAGTACATGCTGCATCAACAGGGGCTGTGCAGCGGCTGTCGGGTGCAGATTGTCGGCCTGGAATGCCTCGCGGTCCGTCGCAATCGGTGCCATGAGGAAGGGCAGGAAGGCGGTCCCATGAGTGTCTGCCAGTCGGGCGAACATGGCCTCGAATTCTGCCGTGTACTCGGGTCCGTAGTTGGGTGGAATACGCATGCCGATCAACAGAACCTTGGCATTGGCGGCCTGCGACAGCGTGATGATGCGGGCCAGATGGCGTTCCGCCTGATCCAGAGGCAGACCACGCAGTCCGTCATTCGCGCCCAGTTCGACGGCGACGATGTCGGGCGCATGCGCGCTGATTGCCTGCTCGATGCGTGCGCTGCCACCTGCCGTGGTTTCCCCGCTGACACTTGCATTGACCACTTCCCAGTGCCGGGTTTCCGGCTCGGACTTGAGCTGCTGATTGAGCAGTGCGGGCCAGCCTTGTTCGCTGCTCAGACCGTAGGCCGCCGACAGAGAGTCGCCCAGAACCAGGATTCGGCGGGCTTCCTGGGCTTGCAGAGTGGCAACGCCGCCCCCAATGCTGAAGATCAGAAGCCAAAGCAGCGCGTTGACGAAATGGTGAAGGCAACTGCGCGATGCTGCATTGGGCATAACCGACCCCGGAAGGCTGAGCGAATGGATGGAATGGTAGCGACTTCGATGCAAACGATTCTGCGCGCCAAGGCACTGACCCGACGGGTCACCTTGGGCGCGGGTGAGCTGACCATACTGGATGACGTGAGTTTCGCGATCAATGCTGGTGAGTCGGTCGCCATCGTCGGCGCATCCGGCTCGGGAAAGTCAACCTTGCTGTCCTTGCTGGCCGGGTTGGATTTGCCCAGTGAGGGTGATGTCGAGCTGGCTGGTGAATCGCTGTCTTCGCTGGATGAGGACGGTCGTGCACGTTTGCGTGGGCGTCATGTCGGATTCGTTTTCCAGTCGTTCCAGTTGCTGCCTTCGTTGACCGCGCTTGAGAACGTCATGTTGCCGCTGGAGTTGAGCGGTGGTGCCGACGCGCAGCGCGCGGCCAAGTATGTCCTGGTACAGGTGGGTCTGGCGGATCGGCTGAACAGCTATCCGCGACAGTTGTCTGGTGGGGAACAACAACGGGTGGCGCTGGCGCGTGCCTTCGTGACCCGCCCGAAAGTGCTGTTTGCTGACGAGCCCACCGGCAACCTCGATACCCGCACCGGCAGCGCGATCATCGATCTGCTGTTCGATCTCAACGCGCAGTCGGGAACCACCTTGATTCTGGTGACACATGATCCGGGTCTCGCCGCGCGCTGTGGTCGAACACTGCGGATTGACGCTGGGCGATTGCTGGCATGAGTGGGTGGCAAACGTTTTTGCGGATGTCGTGGCGACAGCTTTGGCGTGATCTGGCCTCCGGTGATGCACGCGTATTGCTGGCCTCTCTCGTGCTGGCGGTGGCCGCCGTTACGGCGGTGAGCTTCATTACGGATCGTGCTGATCGTGCGCTTTCGTTGGAGGCCAATCGTTTGCTGGGTGGCGATGCGGTGTTGCGCGCCGACACCCGCTTGCCGGAGGCACCGCGTGAGTTGGCTGACCGATTGGGATTGCGGCGCACCGAGTCCTGGAGTTTTCCGAGCATGGTGCGCGCCTCGAAGGGACTCAAGCTGGCGGAAATTCGTGCCTTGGGACAGGGCTTTCCCTTGCGCGGGTCATTCCGCTTGTTGGGCGCAGACGGTGCTGAGCGGGTGGTCAACGAGGCACCTTCCGCTGGGACTCTGTGGATCTCCCGCGCGGGTGCCGAAGCGCTGCAGGTGAAGATGGGTGATCGATTGCGATTGGGGCAGTCGGAGTTTGTTCTGCAGGCGCTGGTCCTGCAGGAGCCCGATGCCGCGTTGGACTACTTCAATGTGGCGCCGCGTGTATTCATTGCGCTGGAAGATGTCGCTGCCACTGGCTTGATCCAGATCGGCGTTCGCGTGGGCTATCGTCTGATCGTGGCGGGCGATGGCACGGCAGTCGAGCGTTGGGTGGCGGCGCAGCGCGATGCGCTGGGGCGCGGTCAACGCATCGAAACGGTCGAAGATGCGCGCCCCGAAATCCGCCAGGCGTTGGAGCGCGCAGATCGCTTTCTGGGATTGGCCTCGTTGGTGGCAGTGGTGCTGTCGGCGATTGCTGTCGCGATGGCGGCACGGCGACATGTGGCACGGCATCTCGACAGTTGTGCGGTGATGCGTTGCTTGGGCGCTTCGCAGCGAACGATTGCTCTGGTGCACATTGGCGAACTGGCGCTGCTTGGTTTGTTGGGAGTGGTTCTGGGCGTTCTGGTCGGTCTGGCGGTGCAGGCGCTGGTGGTCGATTGGCTGGCACAACGCATGGCCTTGGCTATTCCGCAAGCAGGCTTGTGGCCAGTGCTGGAAGGCGCGATGGTCGCCATGATCGTCTTGCTGGCGTTTGCCGTTCCGCCGGTGCTGGCTCTACGACGTGTGCCCGCCTTGCGCGTACTGCGACGTGACATGGCGACCAGCGAGCCCAGCGCCTGGTTGGTCACGGTATTGGGCGTCGCGGGCCTCGCCGCCATGCTCTGGTGGCGCGCCCAGGACGTCACGCTCGGTTTGGCGATGTTGGCTGGCATCGCGTTGACTCTGCTGGTTCTGGCGACGCTGGCCTGGGGGCTCGTCACACTGCTTCGTCGTGTGCGCTCACGCCTTCGTGGCGTGTGGCGCTATGGCTTGGCGAACGTCAGCCGTCGAGCCAGCAGCAGTATCGCGCAGATTGCCGCACTGGGACTGGGTTTGATGGTGATTCTGTTGCTGACCCTGGTACGCACGGATTTGCTGGATCGTTGGCAAAGCGCGCTGCCCGCTGATGCCCCGAACCGGTTTCTGATCAATGTGCAGGCCGACCAGGTGGAGGGTGTCAGACAGACTTTGCGCGATCAGCACATTGAAAATGTGCAGTTGTATCCAATGATCCGAGGTCGCTGGGTTGGTCTGAATGGGGCGGCGGCGGACCTTGAACACATGGCGACGCGTGGTGAGCGCGCCCTTCGCTTGGCAGAGCGCGAGTTCAATCTGTCCTGGGCCTCGACGCTGGGCGAGGCGCATGGCGAACTGATCGCCGGGCGCGATTGGGCTGCGGACGCCGCGTCGCCGCAGGTATCGGTGGAGCAGGGGCTTGCCGAAACGCTCGGCTGGAAGCTCGGTGACGAGGTGGAATTTGATGTGGCAGGGCAGCGTTTCCGTGCCGTAATCACCAGTCTTCGCAAGGTGAAATGGGAGAGTTTTCGGCCCAATTTCTTCGTCATCGGCAACGCGCAGGCATTGCAGTCGCAAGCGGCCAGCTACATCAGCGCCATCCGTGTTCCGCATGGCGACGCCGCGATCACCCGTGCGCTGGTCGAGTCCTATCCGAATGTCTCGGTGATCGATGTTGATGCAGTGATCGAGCAGGTGCAGAACACGGCACGTCAGGCCACCGCCGCCGTCGAATACGTGTTCTATTTCACCTTGGCGGCGGGATTGCTGGTGTTGGCCGCTGCGGTGTCGGCCAGTCAGGACGAGCGTTTGCTGGAAGGCTCGGTGATGCGCGTTCTCGGTGCGAGTCAGCGCCAATTGCGCTTGGCGCAAGCGACGGAGTTTCTTGCCATCGGCCTGATCGCCAGCGTGATCGCAGCCATTGCTGCCAATTCGCTGACCGGAGTGATTGCCACGCAGGTCTTTGCGCTGGATTGGCAACCCAACTGGATCGCGCTGACTGTGCTGGGTGGTTTCGGCGTGTTGATCGTGTTGGCAGCGGGTCTTTGGGCGACGCGGCGAATCACCTCGTCGCCTCCTGCACAGATGTTGCGCAGCTTGCAGGGCTGAATGGCAATGCTGCGAATTGTTTCGATGACGCGTGGCGCACTGGAATTTCCCTCGTGCGCTCGCCACTATTTCGCCCACCAGAATCAAGGAGCCCGATGTGGCGGACATCAAGATCTATCTGACCGACTTTTGCCCGTATTGCGTGTCGGCCAAGCGGTTTTTGCAGGAGCGTGGTCAATCCTGGCGGGAGATTCGTGTCGATCTCGACCCTGAAGCGCGTGCCGAGATGCGCGCACTTAGCAAACGCACCTCTGTGCCACAGATATTCATCAACGGCACGCACGTGGGCGGGTTCGACGACATGGTGGCACTGGACCGCGCCGGCGGATTGAAGGCCTTGTTGGAGGCGGCACCATGACAAATCGCGTCGCTGAATTCACCGATTTCCGCAAACGCATGAACGAGCGGATTCTGGCTGAGGACAATCAGGTCGTGCGGCGCTTCTTTGCGCTGGATACGCAAACCTACAAGGATGGCGCGCTGGATCACAAGACCAAGGAGTTGCTGGGTCTGGTCGCTTCCATGGTGCTGCGCTGCGATGACTGCATCAGCTATCACATTGCGCAATGTCAGGAAGCAGGCGTCTCGCGCGAGGAGTTCTTCGAGACTTTCAGTGTCGCCTTGGTGGTCGGCGGCTCGATCGTGATTCCGCACCTGCGGCGCGGGGTGGACTTCCTGGATCAGATCAGTGGGCCGGGCGAGACAGCGTGACGTGCATCCGCCCTGACCGTTTCCGCGCGATGTTTGGCGAATCTTCATGCCTTTGCAGCGACTGAGCCAACTGACGGCGTCCGAACGGATTGCCGGTGCCAATCTGCAGCTCGGCGTAACGCTGGCAGCGGTGGCGGGTGCATTGAATGCCGGTGGCTTTCTGGCGATTGGGCAGTACACGTCGCATATGAGTGGCGTCGTTTCCAACGTGGCGGACATGCTCGTTCTGCAGCACTGGGATCTGGTGGTGGCGGGCGTGCTTTCCCTGTTGGCATTCCTCGGTGGGGCGATGAGCAGCGCTCTGCTGGTCAACTTTGCACGGCGACGCCACAGCGCCAATCCCTACACCACGCCGCTGTTGCTGGAAGCCGCCTTGTTGCTGGTGTTTGGACTGGCCGGCAGTCAGCTTGCCAGTCGCGAGCTGGTGGACCTTTCCCTGATCGCGATCCTGCTCTGCTATGTCATGGGTCTGCAGAACGCCTTGGTCACCAAAATCTCCAACGCCGTCGTTCGCACTACCCATGTCACGGGACTGGTCACCGATATCGGCATCGAGCTGGGCAAAATGGTGTATTGGAACCGCAGTGGCGAACGCGGACCGGAGGGTCGGGTGCGCGCCAATTCGCAGCGCCTGCGACTGCATGCCTCCTTGCTCAGCGCGTTTTTTGTCGGCGGCGTGATGGGTGCCTGGGGCTTCAGCCGACTCGGGTACATCGCGACCTTGCCTTTGGCGAGCTTGCTGGGATCGATCGCCCTGGCGCCGCGCGCGGTCGCGTGGGGATGGTTCGCGACACGGCGGAACTGATTGCTGGTTTTCGCTTGCTGCGCTGCAGAGCGACCAAATGTCGCAGCCTTGCTAGGCTCGGTGCTGGTTCGGAGGGACCTGCCATGAGCGAATTGATCGAAACACCGCCGGAGGACGCGCGGCCGTTTGTCGTGCCTTGCCGCCAATTGGCGCCCGATGCGCCCTTGCGCTGGTTGAAGCGGGGATGGCAGGACGTCCGCGCCGAACCGCG
>DEHW01000189.1:730-5508 GCA_002352135.1 Lysobacterales bacterium UBA2790 | reverse complement strand
GGGTCGGCGGCTGGGTCGATCTTTGCCACGCTGACGTTCGCCAGCATGGCGTTTTCGTTGCCGATGATCGCGGACCGTGATGTCGACATGGTCACCGCCATCGTCTCGTCGATTCATGCTGTACTCCGCAACAAGTTGACCATGCTGGTCTGGGCGGCACTGATCTTGTTCCTGACCCTGGTCGGATTCGCCACGGCTTACATTGGCTTGGTTGTGATCATGCCCTGGCTGGCCTATTCGACCTGGCATGCCTATACCGAGACGCTCGACGTCGATGGTTGGCCGAAGCTGGAAGGCGACTGCCTCGAGCGGCGTTGATGCCTCGCACCGTTGGGTTGCACCCAGCGGTGTGCCAGCTACGCTGGATGGTCGGCGAGAAAGCTCAGCAGCTTGGCTTCGTCCCAGATCGCAACGCCAAGGCTCTGCGCCTTGTCGAGTTTGCTGCCTGCGGCTTCACCAGCGACCACGAAGCTGGTCTTTTTCGACACGCTGCCCGCCACCTTCGCACCCAGCGCCTCCAGGCGAGCGCCCGCCTGATCGCGCGTCATCTGGCTCAGACTGCCAGTGAGCACGACGGTCTGACCACTGAGCGGTCCGCCTGCTGACATTGCCGCAGGCGCGGCGGCGCGCAGATCGTCGGCCATTCGTTCGGCGGCCAAGAGGCGCGCTCCCCACTGAGCGTCGCGCAACAGACGCACCACACCGTCGGCGGCAGTAGCCGGCAGTCCCAGACGAGTGAGCTGCGAACCCTCGCCCGAGGACAGGCTTTGCAGGGTGAGGGATTGCTCGCCGATACGACTGAGTGAGGTATCGCCGACTCCATCCAGTGGCGCGCCGAGCGCCTTCGCCGCGCGCAGCAAGTGGGCACTATCCAGCGCTGCGACCAACTCGGCGCTGGGCTGCCCACGTTCNNGCCAGCAGGAGCAGCGCATCCGCATGACGAATCGCCTGCAGGCTGCCAAAGGCGCGCGCGAGCGCTTTGGCGGTTTCCTCGCCTATCTGCAGGATGCCGAGCGCGAACAGCAGGCGTTCGAGTGGCATGGTTCGACTGCGCTGGATCGCGTCCAGCAGATTTTCCGCCCAGCGCGTGGCGACTTTTCCGGACTTAGCCGTGTCGGGGGTCTGAGCATCGCGCAGATCGGCTTGCTGCTTCATGCGCAGCAGGTCGTCCAGCGTCAGTCGATACAGATCTGCGACATCGTGAACAAAGCCGAGGTCGACCAAGTCCTCGACCAAACGGTCGCCAAGGCCTTCGATGTCCATGGCGCGGCGTGAGGCGAAATGCAGGACGGCCTGCTTGCGCTGCGCCGGACAGAACAGCCCACCCGTGCAGCGGATCGCCGCTTCGCCTTCCACGCGTTCGGTTGCCGAATCACAGGCGGGGCAGCGTGTCGGGAAAACGTAGGGCAGAGCCTCTGCCACGCGCCGTTCCAGCAGAACAGAAACCACTTCGGGAATCACATCGCCCGCGCGACGCACGATCACCGTGTCGCCGACGCGGACATCCAGGCGCGCGATCTGATCGGCATTGTGCAGGGTCGCATTGGTGACCACGACGCCAGCGACGTTGACCGGTGCCAGACGCGCGACCGGCGTCAGTGCGCCGGTTCGACCGACTTGCACGTCAATGGCTTCCACAGTCGTGAGTTCTTCCTGCGCGGGAAACTTGTGGGCGATGGCCCAGCGTGGCGCGCGGGCGACGAAACCCATGCGTTCCTGCAGATCGTAGCGATCCAGTTTGTAGACCACGCCGTCGATGTCGAAGGGCAGTGCATCGCGCTGCGTTCCGATCTCGCGGTAGTAGTCCAACAGACCTCGCAAGCCGCGTGCGACGCGTGCTTGGTCGGCGATGGGGAAGCCCAGTTTGCGCAGCATCTGCAGGCTCTGCGAGTGCGTAGAAGGTAGGGAGATACCCTCGGAAACGCCCAAGGCATAGGCGTAGAACGCCAATGGGCGTTGCGCGGTGATGCGCGGATCGAGCTGACGTAGCGAACCCGCCGCTCCATTGCGCGGATTGGCAAGCGTCTTCTCACCGCGCTGCAGGGCTTCGGCATTGAAGGCGACGAAGCCCGCGCGTGGCATGAAGACTTCACCGCGGACTTCGAGCACGGCCGGCGGGGCGTCGATTCGTAGGCGCAATGGGATGCATCGAATGGTGCGGACGTTGGACGTCACATCTTCACCCGTTGCACCATCGCCGCGCGTGGCTGCCACGACCAGCACGCCGTGTTCGTAGCGCAGACTGATCGCGAGACCATCGAGTTTCGGCTCCACCGAGAAATCCGGTTCGCTGATGCCGGTTTCTTCAGTAATTCGCCGCACGAAATCGAAGACTTCGACAAACCGTTCGGACTCGGTCTGGCTTTCTGGATGTTCAAACGCGTTACCCAGCGACAGCATGGGGCGGGCATGCACGACCTCGGAAAACGCGCGGTCGGATTTTGCGCCGACGCGCAGACTCGGCGAGTCGGCGCTACGCAGTTCGGGATGGGCTTGCTCAATCTCCAGCAGCTCCCGCAACCAGCGGTCGTACTCGGCATCCGGCACGGTCGGCGTATCAAGCACGTGGTAGCGGTAGTTGGCTTCCTCGATCAGCGCGCGCAGCTGGCGGGCGCGTTCGCCGAGCGCCGTCACCATGGACGCTTGGCCTGCCGTTCCTGGGCGCGATCCCACGCGCGCAGTTCATCACGCAAATACGCCACGCGTTGCCGACCCAGTGCGTTGCGTTCGTCATCGAGCAGGACCGCATCCAGAAGCTCGGAAAAACGCTGTGCGGCCGGCAGCATGGTTTCCCAGGCATCCAGCGCGGAGATCGGGCCGGGCAGGGTCATGAAAAATGTCACGCCAGGCGTTTCGACTTCGCTGATCCGGCGCATGTCGAAATTACCGGGTTTGACAATGTTGGCGACGCTGAAAATCGGCCCGGCGTCGTGGCGACCTTCTGCCAGACGGTGAAAAATGTTCATGTCGCCAAAGACCAAACCGGCCTTTTCTGCGGCGACCACGATATCCGGTCCCAGCAAGGAGCTGCCCGCGCGGGCGGCAACGATCAGACTGACGACCTTGTCGAACTGCTCCGACGGGCGCGCACCCACGCCCGAGTGTGGCGACGCGCCCTGCGAGCCGCTGCGGTCATCGATGGACGGCTCGGTGATCGCGCGACGCAGTTCCTGCTCGAACTCCGCCTCGCTGTGTTCAGGGCGGTCTCCGGACAGCACTTCTTCGAGACGCTTCAGTTCTGCTTGAATCGCGCGGTCAAGGCTTTGCTGTTCGTTTGACGAGAAGGCCGGATCCTGACCCGCCAGGTCGATTCCGTCGCGGCGATCCTGCACACGCTTGCCCTGCGCGGGTTTGGACGGTCGGCCCAGAAAATAGATCGCCGCAATCAGCAGCAGGCCAATGACGAGAAGAATGATCCGAAGCTGGGTCGCATCCATGAAGAAGCCCTGCAATGGGAAGTGAGTGCGTGGCGCACGGTCTGGGCTGGAACTTTACCGGAGCCGTCCGGCGCGGTCGAACCCTGCGCGTCGGGGCATTCAGACAGTGGGTTCTTCCGCGCGTACTCGCCTCAGGTACTCGGACAGGCTTCGCTCTGGCGCGGCCTTGATCAATTCGTGGCGCAGGTGGAGTGCCTGGATGCGGTTCAGACGGAAATGCCGGAAGTCCTCGCGCAAGTGGCACCATGCGACCAGACTCCAGCGATCTCCCCAGAAGAACAGGCCGAGCGGATCGACGCGGCGTCGGCTGGGTTGTGCTTGGGCATCCTGATAGTCGATGTCGATCTGCACGCCAGTACGCAGGGCGCGGCGCAGTTCACCCAGCCATCGGCTGGCCTCGCCCACATGAAAGTCCGGCGCATGCATGGCTAATGCCTGCGCACCTTCCGACAAGGCGGCGGGCAGCGTGGCGAGGATGCGCTCACGCGCTTCGCTGGCGGCTTTGCGCAATTCGGGATCACCCCAGGCGCGGGCCATGTTGAGGCCCAGCATCAGCGCTTCAAGCTGTTCGACATCGAACTGCATGGAGGGCAACTTCCAGCCGGGTCGAAGCTGATAACCCTCGCCGGGCGTGCCCAACAGTGGCACGCCCGAGGTGGAAAGCGCTTCCATGTCGCGGTAAATCGTGCGCACCGACACGTCTTCGCTGCTGGCCAGTTCGGCAGCGGTCCGCTGGGAATGGATTTGCAACTGGCGAATCAGGCGGAACAGTCGATCGGCGCGGCGCATGGGTTCGACGGGCAGAGGTGAGACGGAGGCTCATCTTGCCGGAGCCTCGGTCGCAATCGGACGATTTAGCCGGATCAGTCCAGCACCCACGGACGGCGCAGGGCATCCAGAAACGGCGCTTCGGTGGCGCGTGGCGTGTAGCAGTACAGCTCCAGCCCGCTGGGATCAAAGGTCGAAAAGCCGCGATCACCCCATGGATGGTCTTCCAATGGCAGGCCCATCGGCAGTGCGGCGCGACTCAGCCGCGAATACAAGGCGTCGACCTGATCGACGCGCAGGTTGAGGATCACCCCAGCGCCGCCGAAACGGGGTTTGACGCGACCCGGCTCGGGCACCATCAGCGCGAGCTGCGGTGCCTGCG
Source organism: Lysobacterales bacterium UBA2790 (assembly GCA_002352135.1). GTDB lineage: Bacteria > Pseudomonadota > Gammaproteobacteria > Xanthomonadales > Xanthomonadaceae > Aquimonas. Next base: position 921 of record DEHW01000189.1, on the reverse strand, counting down.
GTCCACCGAGTTGCAGCAGCACATAGGCGGGATGATCGAACACGGCGCGCGCNNAAGGCGAAGTAGCGCGCCACCTCGGGCAGCTTGGGCAACGCCTGTTCGGCAAGATCGGCGGCAGCTTGCGAAGACCACCGCACCACATCAATCCATACCCCATCGGCGCGCCGTGCGAAATGGCGATCCACATAGCC
>DEHW01000189.1:0-717 GCA_002352135.1 Lysobacterales bacterium UBA2790 | reverse complement strand
CACGACGCGCCGACACTTGAAGGCGTGGCACTGACCCTCATTGTGTGAACATCGCCGCTGCGGCGGCTTACGACGATGACAGGTGCAGCCATGCGCATGGACAAACTCACTTCGCGGTTTCAGCAGGCTCTGAGCGATGCGCAGTCGCTGGCCGTGGGGCGCGACCACCAGATGATCGAACCGGCACATGTGCTGGTGGCCTTGCTGGATCAGCAGGGCGGCAGCACGCGTCCGATGCTTCAGCAGGCGGGCGTCAATGTCGGCAGCCTGCGTGCGCGTCTGGGCGAACTGCTGGACAAGCTGCCCAAGGTGGCGGGTCAGGAAGGCAACCTCAGTGTCGGCAACGATCTCAATCGCCTGCTCAATCTCACCGACAAGCTGGCACAGCAGCGCGGCGATGCCTTCATCGCCAGCGAGTTGTTCGTGCTGGCCTGTGCGGACGACAAGGGTGAGGTCGGCAATGCACTGCGCGCCAGTGGCGCCGACAAGGCGCGACTGAACGCGGCCATCGACAAGTTGCGTGGCGGCGACAAGGTGCAGTCGGAGAATGCCGAGGAGCAGCGNNGAAATCCGCCGCACCATCCAGGTGCTGCAGCGTCGCACCAAGAACAATCCTGTGCTGATCGGTGAACCTGGCGTCGGCAAGACGGCCATTGTCGAAGGTCTTGCCCAGCGCATCATCAACAACGAAGTGCCGGAAGGCCTGCGCGGCAAGCG
>DEHW01000185.1 GCA_002352135.1 Lysobacterales bacterium UBA2790 | reverse complement strand
TGCGAACCTATTTCGACAACAACCCGGGACGGTTGATGACGAAGTGGGATCACTACCTTGATGTATACCATCGCCACTTCGCTCGCTTTCGAGGGCGCGCGTGCACCATCGTCGAGTTCGGCGTGTTCCACGGCGGCTCATTGCAGATGTGGCGGGATTACTTCGGACCCCAGTGTCGCGTGATCGGCGTCGACATCAATCCGCGGCTCGTTGATCTCGGCGAACCAGGCATTGAGATCATCATTGGCGATCAAAGCGACCGGCAGTTTCTGCGCGCGCTCGCCCAGAAGGTGGGACCCATCGACATTCTTCTGGATGACGGCGGCCACCAGATGACGCAACAAATTGCGACGGTTGAGGAGCTGTACGGCCACGTCAAACCCGATGGCGTGATTCTGGTCGAAGACACCCACACCAGCTACTGGCGCAGTCATGGTGGCGGACTGACGGCAACCTACACGTTCATGGAAATTGCCAAGCGCCTGGTCGACGAATTGAACGCGTGGCACAGTCGTGACCCGCACAGCTTCCCCGTCGGCAACTTCACTCAAACCGCCCAATCCGTGCACTTCTACGACAGTGTGGTGGTGATTGAGAAAGGCCCTCATCCGAAACCGCATGAGCGTCACAGTGGCGTTCCGAGCTTTGATCCCAATCGTCTGACCAACGAGACTCTGCCCGGTCGGTAGACCTGTTGAAGTCGCGTTCGGTCAGCGCTGTTCTACGCGCACCAAGCGCATCTCGAAGGCGTCCTTGCCTTCCTCGCGCTGTAGCGCGCGGATCGGGGTGGGTACGCCGAGTTCATGGCTGATCCAGACTGTGGTGTCTTTCTGGTGCTCGCCTTCGCCGCGGTCGTAGGTCAGCGCCTGCGCGGTATAGCGACCTGCTGGCACGTCGATGGTTTCTTCGCCGCGTGAGACATAGGCCACTTCCTTGGCCTTGCCGCGCTCGACCATGTGGTAGTGCAGCGCCTCGCCGACCGCCATGTCGGCAGGCAGGTCGCGGCTGATCAATAGATTCAGAGCCTGTCCACTGACGCTGTCGTCACGCAATGGGACCGGCCCACGCTGATCCGATTTGACGTCGCCAGTCCAGCGGACTTCGCGCCGCGTCCAGTCGAAGACGGTGTCGATCACTTTGTGTTTGAACAGCACGCCGCCCTCACTGTGCGCGGACACGGGAGTCAGGCGTTCGCCCTGCTCGCGCAGCACTGTCGACTGTTGCATTTCAAAACCCGCGATGCGCGCCAAGCCGGACGTGCCACGTACGTTCATGTCATAGCGCCACTCGCCGCGCCCTGCCGAGGACAATTGCAGGGTGGCTTCGCCCTGCTCTTTACCTCCCTCGAACACCTGGTAGTGGGCTGCAAAAGGCGTCAACGTCGATGCCTGAATGGTCCCGGTCATCAGCGCGCCTAGCAGGAATGTCATGCCACGCATTTCGGTTCACCTGTACGAAGTTGGCCGTCATGGTCCATCCACAACGGTGCCGCGAGTGTGTTGCGGCCGAACTGAATGGGTGCTGGCGAGCAACGCAGTTCGGCCTTTGCCCACGCCGCGAGGACCGCGATCAACAAGCGCCGCTCGACGCTGCGCACGCGCGCCTCCAGCGCAGCCGGATCATCCTCGGCTCGAATACCGACATGCACTTGGGCAAGGATCGGGCCGTCATCCAGTTCTGCCGTGACCAGATGCACGCTGGCACCGTGGCTGAGATCGCCCGCATCGAGTGCCGCGCGGTGCGTGTGCAGGCCACGATGCTTGGGCAGCAGCGAAGGATGCAGGTTGATCATGCGACCGGCAAACCGGCGCGTGCTGGCGGCTTCGATAATGCGCATATAGCCCGCACACACCACCAGATCGGGCTGCGCATCAGCAACCCGCGCAAACAACGCCGCATCGTGAGCCGCGCGGTTGGCATAGCCTTTGGGCGACAGGGCGCAGACCGGGATTCCTGCGCGCAAGGCGTGTTCCAGAGCAGGTGCCGCAGGCTTGTCGGAAAACAGGCCGACGAACTGCACCGGCAACTGTCCGCCGTGCTGGGCCTCGATCAAGGCCCGCAAGGTGCTGCCAGCACCCGAGGCCAGCACCGCGACACGCGGCAATGCGTCAGGCATTTCAGCGGATGTGTACGCGATGCTCGCCTTCTGCGCGCACCACTCGGCCAATGTCCCAGTGCGCCAGATCCATGCTCTGCAGATCGGCGGAAATCGCGCTGACCGCCGCCTCGGGCACGATCAAGGTGTAGCCGATGCCACAGTTGAAGGTGCGCCACATTTCACGTTGCGCCACCGCACCTTCGCGCTGCAGCCAGTCGAACAAGGGCGGCAAAGTCCAGGTGCTGCTGTCGATGTCCAGACCCAGGCCATCCGGTATCACGCGAATGATGTTTTCTTCCAGTCCACCGCCGGTGATGTGTGCCATCGCGTGGATGCCGTGCGGCTGCGCCTCGGGATTGTGGGCGGCCAGCAGTTGCAGCACCGGTTTGACATAGATGACGGTGGGCGCCATCAGTGCATCGGCCAGCGCGACGCCACCGATCTGCAGGTCGAAGGGCCGACCGGCGCGATCCACAATGCGACGGATCAGCGAATAGCCGTTCGAGTGCGCGCCGCTGGATGCAATGCCAAGAATCGCATCGCCTTCGCGCACGGCACTGCCATCCAGCACGGCAGATTTTTCCACCGCGCCGACACAGAAGCCCGCCAGATCGTATTCGCCCGGCGGATACATGTCCGGCATTTCGGCGGTCTCGCCACCGATCAAGGCACAGCCTGCCAGCTCACAACCTTTGGCGATGCCGGAAATCACGCTGACCGTGGTGTCGACGTCCAACTTGCCGGTGGCGAAGTAGTCGAGAAAAAACAGCGATTCCGCACCCTGCACCAGCACATCGTTGACGCACATGCCGACCAGATCGATGCCGATGCTGTCATGGCGATTCAACTGCTGGGCAAGCTTGAGCTTGGTGCCGACACCGTCGGTGCCAGAAACCAGCACTGGCTCACGATATTTGCCCGCCAGATTGAACAGCGCACCGAAGCCACCGAGCCCGCCCATCACCTCGGGGCGCGTGGTGCGCTTCACCAGCGGGCCGATGCGACGAACCAGTTCATTGCCCGCGTCGATATCGACACCGGCCTCGCGATAGGTCAGAGAAGTGGGAGCAGTCACGGCAGCGCACCGAAACAAAGGGGCGCGAATGATAGCAGGGCGGTTGACCCGGACCTTTCATGAGGTCGCTTGAAGACGTGCACGCTGCGTTGCGGCATCGAACAATCCGGGAACGTCGTCCCGATGACAGACGGCCCGCCGCGTTTCCCCGCTGGCACGGCCCTCGCTTGGTCCTTGCGGCAATCACTGCGTTGCTCCTCGCACCCTTGGGCCCGCCATGGGAGCTCGTCGCGCCTTGCGTTTGCCGCAATGCCCGGCGCGATCATCCGCGCCCCCTCACGAAATGTCCGGGTTAAACTCAAGCCCTTCGCCACGCTGGAACGACCCCGTGCCGCCAATTCATTCCACTGCCACACCTTCCTCCACGCTCCCGATCCGAGCGGCCTGCCTGCGCTGCCTGGCAGCGCTCTTGCTGCTGACCATCAGCCTTGGCAGCACAGCACAGAGCATCGACCTCTATGAAGGCGAGACGCGCGTCGAAGACCAGTCGGAAGGGGCACGCGGTGCTGCCCTGCCGCAGGCCCTTGCCAATGTCGCGATCAAGCTCAGTGGCGATCCGCAAGTCGTGCAGAACGGCGCCTTGGCGAGCGGCCTTGGCAATGCGTCGGAATGGATGCAGAACTACCGTTACCGCGAAGACGCGCGCATCGAGAACGGTGTGCCCGTCCGCACCCAGAACCTGATCGCGAGGTTCCGGCCCGACGCCGTAGACCAATGGATGCGCGAATCGGGAATCGCCGTCTGGCCCGCACCACGTCCGGCAATCACCGTGTGGCTGGGGATCGATGATGGGCGCGGCGCACGTCTGGTGGCCGAAGCGCAGGCCCAGGCCGTCAACGCGTTGACCCGACGCGCCGCCGAGCGCGGCATCGCCCTGCTCTACCCGCTGCTCGACATTGAGGATCAATCCGCAATCCAGGTGGATCAGGTCTGGCGCGAAGACCTCAGCGCCTTGCGCGCCGCCAGTGCGCGCTATGACAACCGCGCGGTGTTGGCCGGTCGCCTGCAGCGCAACGACAATGGCTGGTCTGCCGGTTGGGTATTGCTGGATGGCGACGACGCGTTGCAGCGCTGGTCCGACGCCGGCCCTGATGCCAGCGCACTTTTGGCGCGCGCGGGTGACACCGCGGTCGATGCGCTTGCCAAGCGCTATGCCCGCGCCGCATTGATCGGCACGCCGGGACGCTATCGCATTGCCGTCAGTGACTTGAGCTCGGGCGTCGACTACGCCCAGCTGAGCACGTACTTGCGCAGCTTGGCTCTGGTGCGCGACCTGCAGATTGATGCCACGCGCGACGGCATGCTGTGGATCACACTGGATCTGGCGGCGGGCCTGGAATCGCTGGATGCGTCGTTGGCGGTTTCGCGCCAACTGATTCCCGTTGGACAGCGCCTCGACGACGTACCGGTCTATCGCTGGCAGCCTTGAGCAGCGCTCAACGGTCACAGTGCGTCGATAGCCTCCGTCGCTGGCATCTTCACGGATACGGTAGCTGGTCCGAGCGCCGCGATGCTCGCCCGCAAGTTCTAGGAAACCTCCATGACAGACACACAGAAATGGCAATTGCTGGCGCTGACCGTCGTGCTGTCGGCCCTGCTGTATTTGCTGGCACCGGTGCTCACGCCATTTGCCGCCGCTGCGCTGTTCGCCTATCTGGGTGACCCACTGGTGGATCGCCTGGAAACTTGGCGCCTGTCGCGCACGGCGGCAGTGGCCGTGGTGTTCGGTTTGATGACCCTGGCGGTGGTTGGCATCGTCCTGCTACTGATTCCGATGCTGCAGAAACAGATCGTGCATTTCGGCGAACGTTTCCCGGTTTACCTGGCCTGGTTCGAAACCGTGGCGCTGCCGTGGCTGGAGCAACAAACCGGCTTCGACCTGGATCGTTTGCAGGTCGGCAATTTGCTTGGCATGGCCAAGCAATACTGGCAGCAGGCCGGGTCAGCAGCGGCGACCGTGTTTGGTGGCCTGTCGCGCTCGGGCATGGCGGTGCTGGAGTTCATCGCCAACCTCACCCTGATTCCCGTCGTCACTTTCTATCTGCTGCGCGATTGGGACGGCATGGTGGCGCGCATTCGCGAACTGTTGCCGCGCGCCATCGAACCCACCGTCGTGCGCTTGGCCAACGAATCCGATGCCGTGCTCGGCAGTTTCCTGCGCGGACAGGTCAGCGTGATGCTGGCGCTGGGTGCGATCTACACGCTTGGCCTCAGCCTCATCGGCATCGATCTGGCACTGTTGATCGGCATGATCGCAGGGCTGGTCAGCTTCGTGCCCTACCTCGGCGTCATCGTCGGTTTTGGGGCCGGCCTGATCGCTGCTCTGGTCCAGCATGGTGATTTGCTGCATGTGCTGCTGGTCGCCGGCGTGTTCGGCTTCGGCCAGATCATCGAAGGCTTCGTGCTGACGCCCTGGCTGGTCGGCGACAAGATCGGCATGCACCCGGTCGCGGTGATCTTCGCCATCATGGCGGGCGGGCAGTTGTTCGGGTTTCTCGGCGTCTTGCTGGCCTTGCCGGTCGCCGCCGTCATCATGGTGGTGCTGCGCTGGCTGCACGAGCGTTACACCGAAAGCAGTCTGTATGGTGCCGCCGAGCGCGCCGTCGAAGACGCGGTAATCCATGAAGTCGCCCAGGCCGCTCCCGTCGACAGCGCGCCTGCAGAGGTCGAGTCCATCGTGACCACGCAGAACGGCCCGACCCCGCCAGCCACCACCGGCGCATGAACACACCGCAACTTCCGCTAGCCTTGCGCTCGCAGAAGGCGTTCAGGCTGGATGATTTCATCGGCAATGCCGACCTTTGCGCCCTGCTGGCCGCCACCGCGCGAGGCGACAGTCGGGACAGCCTGTTTCTGCACGGTCCGACGGACAGCGGCAAGACTCACTTGCTGTTCGCAACCCTGAGCCTGGCTCGCACCGGTCAGCGCGACGTGAATTACCTGCCCTTGCGCGTACTCGGGCGGGCGGCGGAAGACACGCTCGACGCTGCCGACGGCCACGCGCTGCTGTGCGTCGATGATGTGGATGCCATCGCGGGACACCGCGCCGCCGAAGAAGCCCTGTTCCGCCTGCACAATCGCGTCCACGATCTCGGCAGCACCGTCCTCTACAGCGCCAACGTCGCACCACAGGCGCTGCCGCTGAGCCTGCCCGACCTGCGCTCGCGTCTGCAGCATGGCCTGCGTTTTTCGTTGATGCCGCTGGATGATCAGGGTCGTCGTGACTGGCTTCGCCAAGCGGCGAGCGCACGCGGAATGAGCATGGATGATGTCGTGCTGGACTACCTGTTCCGCCACTATCCGCGCGATCTGGATAGCCTGCAGCGCCTGCTGGATCGCCTCGACCGCACCAGTCTGGCCGAACAACGCCGCATCACCGTGCCCTTCGTGCGCGGCGTGCTGACGAACGTCTGAGCTGCACGCCAAGCGCCTTTGCCGACCGCAGACTCCAATTGAACGACCTACGGAATTGCTAGGTCAGCGGTTCCGTACTGCCTTGGCGAAGTCACCCAAAATGGCGTCATACCCGCGAAAGCGGGTATCCACACCATGGAATTCGTAGGCGCCCGTTTTCGCCCAAACGACGACCATTCGACATTTCAAAGCTGCCGTCATCTGAGGCAGCACCCACTCACCCCTTGCCGAGCTTCGCAACCAATGCCTTCAACACGGCCTGCGTTTCCGGGTGATACCAGCCGTCGATAAACGCGCCGATGTCCTGCGCGGCGGGCGCGCTGATGGCATCGAGCAAACCACGGCGGGACATCCGCCGCGTCGTCAGCATCGCCTGATGCGGCAACGCCAGATGCGCCTGCAACCACGCCAACGCCTGCGGCACCACCGCATCGATCTCACACAGCGCATCGACCATACCGATCTGCAAGGCACGGCTGGATTCGATCATCTCGCCCGCCACAAGCAGACGTTCGCCAATCCGCTCACCCACCAGACGCTTCAAGGCGTACTGGATCGCCTCGGGCACCACCAGGCCCACCTGCGTCTCGTTGAGACCGATTTTGAATTCGCCTTTTTCATTGCCACGCGCCATCACCCGGTAATCGCAGAACAGACTGATCACCGCGCCACCTGCCGGACTGTGACCGGTCAAGGCCGCCACCACCGGAACCGGCAAACCTGCCAAGGTCGAGCACACCCGCATGAACATGCCCCAGGTCGCGATCACACCCTCGCGATCCAGCGTCAACAAGGTCGGCACATCCAGGCCACCGGAAAACAAACCCGGCGCACCCGACAGAATCACCGCCTCACACCCCTCGTCCTGCGCACTTTCCAGCGCGGAGTTCAGCGCCGTCAGCAGCTCCAGATTGAAGGCATTGGCCGGTGGCCGCGCCAGCTTGAGTTCGAGAATGCGGTCGTGGCGGATGTGCTGAAGCATCGGAAACACCGTCAGTGGGAAAGCGGAGCGGCATCATAGCGTGAACATACGATGGCGTATGCGTTGACCCGTTCGCGCACCCGCGACCACCATTGCACCGCAACGGACGGATGAGCGTGTCGCCGCACCATCGGCATCCAAGCCATTCCATCCAAACCCACGCACTTCGCCGCCGCTTCCGGCAGCAAGCTCAAAAGCCCCGCGCTTTCAGCAGGGCCATTTCGTAATCGCCGTCGTCCACCAGCCGCTCCCAGCCGGGAAACCGTCCAAGCCCCAGCACGCGGGCCATGGACAGCAGCAGGCTCTGGCCTGCCACCGGGCGATCCGGNNGCCGACAGCACCTCGTCCAGCCACAGCGCGTTGATCAGGTTGTGATGCAACAGCAGCATCTGCGGAATGTCGCGTCCTTGCAGTTGCTGCGCCAGCGCGCGGTAGGCGGTCGCCCGTTGCAGCACATGGGCGATGTACTGCGCCTTGATCGGCTGCACATCGGCATCGGGACGCGAAAGCAGCGTCTTCAGCAGCAACTCGTTGAAGCGCCAGTCGCTGGTATCCAGCGTCACGTAGGCATTGCGATACCCCTGAGCCTGCAGAAAGGCACGCATGCCATCGCGCTTTTCCGGCGTGTTGCCTTCGCGCAAATAGGTGAAGCGGAACCAGCGGCGATACCCAGGCAAATCGCGGATCACCGCATCGCAATCCAGCAACTCCTGCTGATACGCGGCAAGCGTGGTCTCCGCACCATTCAGATCCAGATGACTCATGGTGTGGTTGCCGATGACATGCCCCGCGTCGCCCCAAGCGCGCGCCAAGGCCAAGCCCGCAGGCTGGTTCGCGCCGTTGTTGGCGGTCACAAACAGAAAGGCCTTGGCATGATGTCGCGCCAAGGCCGCGAGCAAAGCCGCATTGCGCTCCGCTGCCGACAGTAGCGGTGTCTCATGCAGATGCGGACCATCATCAAAACTCAGCGCCAGCGTTTGAGCGACAGCGCGCGGCGCCGCGAAGGTCAAGGCAAAGCCCAGCCCAACCGCCAGCACACCAGACCAAGCGAACAGCGTTGCAAACAATCGACGGCCCATGATTTTGCCCTTGAATGGATCGATGGAAATACACCCGAACGGGTCGACGCCATCATGGCTGAGGCGAGTTCCCACTGAAAAACGGGTGACGATCATCACCGCGCGACCTTGAAATCCTTCATGCGGTCACGCCAAACATCGAGCCCACGCCGGCCGTTACCCCCATGGCCAACGCACCCCAGAACGCAACGCGGAAGACGGACACCCAAACGGGGGCACCGCCTGTGCGCGCCGACACCCAGCCCAACAGCGCCAGGAAGATCAACGAGCTTCCCGCGATGCCCCACAACAGACCCACCTTCGGCAAGATCAGCACCATCAGCAGTGGCAAGGCCGCACCGGCTGCAAATGTCCCTGCCGAGGCCAGTGCCGCTTGCACGGGCCTGGCTGCGAGCGTTTCAGAAATGCCCAACTCATCCCTTCCGTGCGCGCCGAGCGCGTCGTGGTTCATCAGCTGCACAGCAACACTTTTCGCCAACGACCTGTCCAGACCACGACGAACATAGATGGATGTCAGCTCTTCCAGTTCTTGTTCGGGATCTTCAGCCAACTCCTTCCGCTCGCGGTCGAGGTCCGCGCGTTCGGTATCGGCCTGCGAACTTACCGAGACATACTCGCCCGCCGCCATGGACATCGCCCCTGCCACCAGGCTTGCCACCCCTGCAACAAGAATGGATTGGGTGCTGGCACCCGCAGCAACGACACCCACGACAAGGCTGGCCGTCGAAACCAATCCATCGTTTGCGCCAAGTACTGCGGCACGCAGCCAGCCAGTTCGATGCGTTCTATGCCGCTCAATATGCCGCATACGTTCTCACCATTTTCAAAGATGCATCGCTGGATGCCTGACGAACGGAAGGACCTTGCCCACCGAGGACTTGACGCGGCGGTAGTGCGCCTTGCCAAGGCATCATGCGTAGCGATGGGAAGTGCTTCGTCCCCACTGATTCCGGGGGCGATCAAGGCGATTGTGGGCGCTGGGGTGATTCCTGCCAAGGCGAGACCACGGGCAGTGAACTGCGCGTTCAACGCGCAACTCGACGATTGAACCGAAGACCCGCGCACGTCCTTCCTCGGAGTCCGTCGTCTCACCCGACAACATGAGCGTCGTCTGTCGTCTCGCCAATCCTTCCCTCTGGCCCACGTTGACGCGAGACATCAAAGCAAGGAACGAAGCGCTACCAGACAAAACCATGCCGACTTCGGCTGCAGTGGGACATGCGCATGACGGCGAGGACGGTGCTAGTCGTTCCATACAACCGGCGCTCCACCACCCCATCCACTTGTCCCTTGGCATGAGCGTCACACCGCTACGCGCCGGCCTTTGCCATTTGAAGTTGCTGAAACACGCCAAGCCGATCGGTGATCTGCCAATGGCCGACAAACTGGTCGCCTTGGAAAAAGTAGGCCGTGGCGCCCGACATGGTGATCCGCTTCCCTGTCGCCGGGAAACCGGGAATATCGCCTTGATGTGTCGCCGACCATAGCCACGTCATGACGACGGCATCGCCATCGGCGAACAGTCCTTGAATATCGAAGAACTGGTCGGGAAATGCGGCACGCAAGGTCCGCACCCGCTCTTTGTACGTCGCGACATCCAGCTCCTTACCTTCCCACGGATCGCCTGGATCATGGCGAATCGTGTACCCCGGCGCGATGTACTTGTCAGCGGCCTCGACATCGCCCTCGCTCCACACCTCACGAATGAAATCCGTGAGTATCTGCTTGATATCGCGGGGCGCTGTCATGGTGATGAATTCCGTTGTGAATTGGATGGAGTGACGAGTATGGCACCTGAGGTCTGCGCTGAGGAGCGCGTTCGACTCGGTCCTGCGGAACCCAAAAGCAACAAGGCACTGTCAATCTGGATGATGCACGCCGAGCGCAAAACACGACCAAGCAATGGCTACAGGAATATTTTGGCGGCTTGACGGGGGCGCTTGCGAGTGTGATTGCAACGCACGATGGACTCACTTCTCGCCTAGCGCCATTTTTCGAGTGACCGTAAGGACTGATGGCTCTGGAATGCTCGACTGGGTATAGGAGCAGTGAGTAGTGAAAATGTCTCCATGTGGCGGTTGATAGCCGTAGACAAAGTACGGGTGATTGAGCTCAAAGTTGAACCCACAGGAACCAACTTCATTCGTATCCTGCGTGGTAACCGTGATGAAATTTGATTCTACCCCCTTGAGTGCCTCACGCACTTCAAAGACCAGCACATCCATACCATCGTGCTTTTCCAAGCTGATTGGAAGCCCGACAAAAACAACACTCGCATTTTCAAATTCTTCAGCCAGATATTCTTCGCTGGGGTTTAGCGGCATCGGACAATCGCAAGCACCCGCTGCACTCGCCATAAACGCCAGACCATAGCAAAATATTCGCATTTCTTGTCCCTGAATTTAGCCAATCCTTCCCTCTGGCTGAAGTCGACGCGAAGTATCAAAGCAAAGCCTGAAGCGCCATCAGATAAACAAACGCAGGCTGCGGACGGCAACGCTTTGCTTGACTGTGGGGAAGGTCCTTGTAGGAAGGTCCTTGTAGCCTTGGGTTAAGCCGCGCCGAAGGCGTCGGCTTGAATGATTTGTTAGGTGTCACTCTCGGGTGCTCCAATTTCGACCAACGAGGGCTTTCCAGTCTCAATTAGAACGTTCGCCGCGCAAACACTATTCGAGTCTTCCGGGCACTCCACCTCAACCTCAAAAGAGAAGTACTCATCGCGTTCGCTGAATGGGCCTGAGTACAAGGAAACGTTGAATGGGAGGATGACTGCGCCAATCTCAGCTTGACCAAAACTGAACTGCCGGAGATTCACGAGAAGATCAATTCGACAGGATTTCTCCTCCGCTGGGCACTTCAGAACTACGCGGTCGCCATTGTCGAACTCAACGGTCGTCTTGACGCGCTGAGGTTCAATCATCGCCGTAGCAAGAACGCCATTGGCACTTGCCAATAGAAGAATAGGGAATGCGATGGCAAGCGAAGTTCGCATGATCGAGCCTGTTACACCTAAC
>DEHW01000223.1:19448-22420 GCA_002352135.1 Lysobacterales bacterium UBA2790 | reverse complement strand
GACTGTGGGGAAGGTCCTTGTAGCCGCGTTAAGCCGCCGCCGCGCGGCAGCGGTTGGTTGAAACGAAGAGCGGGTAAGGCGGTCGGCTTGAACGCATAGTTAGACTCACTCACTGCCGAAACCAAAGACGCAACTAAAAGTGAGCTGCTGAAATCTTTGTCCACGTTGCACTGTCGGTAACTCCCATAAACTTTCGGCCGTCCTCAAAATAACAAGCAAACGTAACGGTCTTCTTGTTACCGCCGACGAGCATTCCGCCTATCGCGCCAAGAGGCCCTAACAGTACCGCGCCAGCAATTCCCCAGGCCGCGGTGCCTCCAATACTTTTGACCTTCTCTTCATCCATCATTTCTACACGATCAACGAACACCTTTCCCAGGGGCTCTCTGTCACGTGTTGTTGGATTGCGCATTGCGAGGGTGTTGAATGATCCTTCAAACGCCCAGTCTCCTTTCTTTAGATCACCTGCTACTACCTTGATCGTCGACATTTCTGGCTCCCATGCGCTGTAAAGAAGAACGGGCGGCGACTATCGTCCGAACTGAGTCTAACGCAAATTCGACTGCACCGTCGGTGCAGCGTAACAGGTGATCTTGCCGTGTAACATGACGTCTCCTTTCACCCTGCGCACATCCATAGTACGACCGCCTCGGCTGCTCGATCAGATGCGTGAAACGCTGCGCGTTCGACATTACAGCCTGCGCACCGAACAAGCTTACATCCTCTAGACAAGACGTTTCATCTGCTTTCACGACAAGCAGCACCCGTGGGACTTGGGGCGAGTGGGATAAAGGCATTCCTGACCGCGCTGGCGGTTGAGGGCGGTGTTTCCGCGTCCACCCAGAATCAGGCCCTGTCGGCTTTGTTGTTTCTGTATCGGGATGTATTGGGCATTGACTCACCCTGGATGAGCGAATTGATTCGGACCAAGCGTCCGGCGCGCTTGCCTGGGGTGCTGATGCGCGGAGTGGCTTTGCTGTTGGACGGAATGTCCGGGGTTCATGGATTGATGGCGCGGATGTTAGACGGCACGCGCATGCGTTCGCGTTTGGCTGGTGACTGCGGCGAACACGATCGCCCTTCCACCAGTGGTTGTCGGCGGTCAGCGTGGGCGTACCTGCTGTCGGTTGATCAACCCATGGCGGGCGCGAGTGGTGTTCAATACGCGTCTTGTCCCTTGCGCGGTTTGCCATGCGTTATCTCATCGAAGCGCTATCCCTGCTGATCGAACTGGCATTCAGTCTGGCCAGCCTGTTGTTTCTGCTGCGTGTGCTGCTGCCGCTGGTGCATGCCAATTTCTACAATCCGATCAGTCAGACGATCTACCGCAGCACGCAACGGGTTCTCGCGCCGCTGCGAAAGGTGCTGCGGCCGCTGGGCAAGGTGGAAACCTCAGCCGTGCTGATCGTGTTCCTGTTGCAAATGCTCAAGTTGGGACTGTTGTTCGCGCTGCGCGGGCAGTCGATCAGTGCGGGTGGCTTGGGTGTGCTGGCCTTGGCCGAATCACTGTCGCTGCTGGTGTCGACGTATTTCTGGATGATCCTGGCGCGTGCCATCCTGAGTCTTGCGCAGGCGGGTGGATCGCATCATGCGCTGCCGTTGTTGCATCAACTCACCGAGCCGGTGCTGCGTCCCTTGCGGCAACGCCTGCCTCCCTTGGGCGGATTCGATCTGTCACCACTGGTGGCGACCGTGTTCCTGTTGCTGATCCGCATTCTGGTGATCGCGCCTTTGCTGGATCTGGGTCTGTTGTTGACGCGGACGTGATGCGGATCGTGTCGGGCCTTGGTGCCCTGCCCTTGTCTGGCGATTTTCGGGAGTACGACATGAGCTTGCTGCGCGTTGCATCGCTGGCTGTGTGGCTGTTGTTTTCGGCCACGACCTGGGCACAAGCCCAATCCAGTTTTACCCAGCATGGCTACACCGTGCACTACAACGCGATACCGAGCGTGATGCTCACGCCGGAAGTCGCGCGCAGCTACGGNNTCGGCCGGACAACGCCAGAACCTGCGCATGCGTGAGGTGCGCGAGCAGGAGGCGATCTACGCCATCGGCGAATTGCGCATCGACGAAGGCGAGCGCTATCAGTTTGAAGTGGACGTGACGCCCGCCGGGGAATCGCGCACGATCACGTTGCATTTTGCGCAGTCTTTGTTCGGTGAGCTGCGATGACGGTATTGGCGATTCGGCACGGTCAGGCGTCGTTTGGATCGGTCAACTACGACCAGCTTTCCGAGCGCGGTGCGCTGCAGTCACAGCGCTTGGGATCGTGGCTGGCGCATCGAATGCCGCGACCACAGCGCATCCTGATCGGTGCCATGCAACGGCATCGGCAAACGCTGGACGGCATCCTGAGCGGGCTGAACGTCGATGTGATGGCACCGGTGGAAGTCGATCGTCGTCTGAACGAGTTTGATCACCGCGCCGTCGTCGAGTCGTTTGTTCGCAAGCACCCCGAACATCCACACGCCGACGCGATGCTGCCCGGTGCGCCGATCCAGCCGCGCGCGGTGTTTCAACTGTTGTTGGCCGCCTTGCAGGCGTGGGCGAGCGATGCCTTGTCGGACACTCCGGAAACCTGGCAGGAATTTGCCGCGCGAACCCACGAAGTAGCGAACGAATTGGCCCGCGATGTCGGCAACGATGCCTGGGTGATCACCTCGGGCGGGGTGCTGTCGCAGTGGGCACAGCAAGCGCTGGATGTACCGAGCCTGCGCAGCGTGGAACTCAACCTGTCGATCCGCAACAGTGCGGTCTGCGAGTTTCACCCGCTGGGCGAGCGGCTGCGGCTGGGAAGCTGGAACAGTCTGCCGCACCTGCCGGTTGACGAAGGACTGTGGACCCATTTCTGAGCGCCCGGCCTGCCCGCGTTCTGGCAGGCCGAGCGACTCCATGGATGCGGGTCACTGCGCGTATTTGGCGCGATATTTCTCGTACAGACGGGTCTGCCGATTGCTCAGATCGATCTCGCG
>DEHW01000223.1:17824-19438 GCA_002352135.1 Lysobacterales bacterium UBA2790 | reverse complement strand
TGGTAGGGCAGATTGCGCAGGTTGGTGGTGTCGAACGAGTCACCGGGCGTCGACAACATGAAGGGCACGCCAGCTTCAGCCAGTTTGACGGCAGCCGTGTAGCTGGAATCCAGCGCGTCATAGCGCCGCAGTGGCAAGCGATGCGTACCGGTCACGATCACCCCGACCTGCAGACGATGCAGGCGGTCCGCAACGCGCCACGCCTCCTGCCCGCCGACGATGACCACCTGCAGCGACTCGCGTTCGGCAAAGTCCAGCGCTTCGCCAATCGACACCACATCATTGGCATGGATGAACACGGCACTGCGGCCTTGCAGTGCGTCCTGCATGGCGGCCAGTTTGAGGTCCGGTACGTCGATCTTGCCCGCACGCTCGGCGACGCCGTAGGCACGCGCCTGTTCGAAGGCGAGATCCAGCGCGCGACGCTTTTCCGCGATGCCCTTGCGCGCCGTGTCGGCGACTTCTTTCGGCAACCACGGCGGCAGATCCAGCGTCGGCCACACGACATGCAGGCCGACCGGCGCACGTACGGTCATCTCTTCCCAGGTCCAACCGTCGAGGCGCAACAAGGCGCTGCGCCCGGTGATCACACTTTGCGGACTGGCNNTCCGCTTGATCGACGGTGGCGCGCACGGCTTCCACTTCGACCAGACCCAATACGCTGTGCGCGGCGATGAATCCGGGATAGACCTGCTTGCCATGCGCATCGATCACGCGCGCCTCCGCCAAGCTGACTTCGTCACCACCGATGGCAACGATCTTGCCCGCCTCGATGCGAATTCGGCCGTTTTCGATNNAGCGTTGCGCCATCGATCACCACGGTCGTGGCTGCCGGTGCCACCCGCGAATCGTGAGCAAACGCCGTCAATGGCAGCAGTAGCGCGAATCCGGCAAGGCGAAGCATGCGCTCAATGGACATGATCGTTCACTCCGCAGCTCATCAGGTCGGCACCGTTGTGGTAGAGGCCGCGCGCGGCGGCAAGGTGTTGCCACCAGAGGGTTTCGGTTTGCATCCAGTAGCGAACTTCCGGCGACACCGGTTTGCCGGGCTTGGCGGGTTCGGGCGTGGACGGCGTCAAGGCGAGTGCCTTGCGCCGCGCGTCGGCGGCAAGATTCAACAGGCGTTCGCGTTCGGCCAGCGCAGTGGCTTGCAGGGCGCGATCCTGTTCGCGATCAAAATAGCGGCGTCCATCGATCCAGGTCTGCTCAGCGCGTGCATAGTTGGACAGCGGCGAGGCGTTCCACAGCACCAGATCCGCATCCATGCCGGGCTGGATCGACCCGACCCGATCCGCAATGCCCAACTGGATGGCCGGATTCAGCGTGACCAGCTTCCAGGCTTCCTGTTCGCTGAGGCCACCATAACGGATGGCCTTGGCGGCCTCCATGTTGAGGCGACGCGCCATCTCGTTGCTGTCGGAGTTGAACGAGGTGACCACGCCCGCGCGGGTCAGCAAGGCGCCGTTGTAGGGAATGGCNNACCTTGAAGCCGTACTCCTGGGAGAGCCGCACGAACATCAGGATCTCGTCCTGTCGATACGAGTGGATATGGATCAATCGCTCGCCGCGCAGAATCTCCGCCAAGGCCTCGATCCGCAGGTCGCGACGCGGCTT
>DEHW01000223.1:0-17681 GCA_002352135.1 Lysobacterales bacterium UBA2790 | reverse complement strand
TCGCCGATCCGCACTTCGGACGTCACCGCATGCGAGGGCTCGTTGATGTTGCGCGCCACGGCAGTATGCGAATGGGCATCGATGATCCCGGAGGTCAGATGCATGCCACGAGCGTCGATGACAACGGCGTCACGCGGTGCATTGAGTGCCTTACCGACTTGCGCGATCCGTCCCTGCTTGACCAGCACGTCGGTCTCGGTGGCCACGCCAAGCTCGCTGTTGGTCCACACCGTGGCGTTGCGGAACAACACCGACGCTGCCTGTTCAGGTGGCCCGGACAGACCGAACTCGCCTGCGGGATAGCCTTGGAATGGCGGTATGGCGGGCGGCAAATCCGCCTCGCCGACTGGCTTCGGTTCGGCGGCCGCAGACGCCGCGCGCTGCGCAACAAACTCGATCCGACGGCCATCGGCCTGTTCAACATGCCCAATCAGGCGTCCGGCTACTTCCGTCAACTGCAGGCGAACCGCGTCGCGATAGGCCTCTGGCAAGCCAAGATAGACGCCACCCTGCTCCTTGAGACTCCACGTCGTCGCGTCGCCCTGCACCTCCAACGTGTCGCCCTTGGTGCGAATCTGCCANNACCGCGTAGACCTTCGCCGACGATGCCGTGAACAGGTCGGCGTCGGCAATCACCAGATTGGCGAGGTAGCCCGGCGCGATCCGTCCCAGGCGTTTTGACTCGCCCACGATGCTGGCCGGTGTGATGGTGAGCGCGCGCAAGGCGTCCTGCTCGCTCAAGCCTGCTGCAACGGCCCGACGCAATGCCGGGTAGAAGGACTTTTCGACGCTGTCCATGCCGCGCGTGCTCAGCGCAAACGGGACACCTTCTCGCGCCAACCGGGCGGGGTTGGCTGGAGCCTGCTCCCAATGCTGCAACTCGGCCAGCGATACCGAGGCGATCGCTTCGGCGGAGTCAATCAGCGGCGCGTCCGGCGTTTTCAGCGGCACGATGATCGGCGCGGCAGCCTGCTTCACCTGCGACAGAATCCGATACTCGTAACCGGTGCCGAGATACACCGGCGCGAGCGAATACTCGTTTGCCAGCGCCTGCATCCGCGCCATGTCGAGTTCATCATCCAGTACGAACAGGGTGGTCTGTTTGCCACGCGTTGCGGCCTGCAACGCGGCCAGCGACTCACTGACCTGCCCTCGTGGCGTGAACTCGGCGGAATACGCGCTCGCATCCAGCCAAGTTTGGCGAATCAGTGCGATCACCCCCATCAGTGAACCGGGATATTCCTGCCCAAACTGGAAATCCAGCGCAACGACCTGCGCCACCGCATCCTTCAGCATCAGGTCGCGCTTGTCCGGGCTGTCCAGCAAGCTGATCAACGCGGACTGACCCGCAAACACGCCTGCCTCGGGGACGCTTTGCACCGCAGTCAGGCCCACTGATCGAAGCGCACGAATCGACTCCGTGCTTGCCTCGAACACCGCCGAAACCTGCTGCTCCGGACGCACTCGACGATTCCAGTGCGGGAATCCCGGTTGCGCTGCAGTCTGATCGTGCGGCGGCGGTGCGTTGCGATCCGCACTGGCGATGCCACCACGTCGCAGGCCACCGGGAACGCCCAGTGACGTGCCCGCATCGATGAAGCCCGCAAATACGGTCTTGCCTTGCAGATCCAGCGGTGCGGCATCACTCGGTACGCGCAGTGATGTACCAACCGCCTCGATCTTGCCGTCGCGCAGCAGAATCGTCGCCCGCTCCAGAACTTTTCCCGGCTCGGTGACAACGCGCGCATTGGTCAATGCGATGGCGGCGTTGGGGCGATCTGCAATCCCCGCGCTCGGCAGGCGAGACTCGGCAGCATGCAGACAGACACCCCACAACGCCAGCAACCCCAGGCTGACGTGAACTGACTTCTTCATTGATTTCCCCGATTGGGCGCGCCTGCAGCACGCTGGCGACCGTGACGGATGGTCGCCCAGAACGACGCACCCGCTATGCCCCATAAGTCACGGTCCCACAAAGCTCACCCCGCCGCTCACGCGGATGACCGAGGCACGGCAAAACGAAAACGCGCCCATTCTCAGGGCGCGCTCTAGTCAACCTGTCGTACCAGATCAGACTGGCAGCGACTGCACGCCACGCTTGCGGACGATAAGCATGGCGATTTCCAGCGATTGCTCGTAGTTCATCCGCGGATCCACCGTCGACCGATACGCGCGCTCAAGATCCGCCTCGGTCAATTCGCGCGCGCCACCCAAGCACTCGGTGACGTTTTCGCCGGTTAGCTCAAGATGGACGCCGCCCAATCGTGTCCCGGCGGCGGCATGCAAGTCGAAAGATTGATCGAGCTCCGAGCGAATGTTGTCGAAACGGCGCGTCTTGAATCCGTTGCTGGTCGATTCGGTGTTGCCGTGCATCGGGTCAGCCACCCACAGCACGCGCTTGCCTTCGCGACGAATCGCATCCAGATGCTGTGGCAGTTCAGCGGCGATCTTGGTCGCGCCCATACGGTGAATCAATGTCAATCGACCGGGCTCGTTTTCCGGATTGAGATGATCCGTCAGGCGCAGCAAGTCGTCGGGCTTGACGCCCGGTCCCACTTTGACAGCAATGGGATTGCGGATACCGCGCATGTACTCGGCGTGCGCGCCTTCCAATGCTGCCGTGCGCATGCCGATCCACGGGTAGTGTGTGGACAGATTGAACCAACCCCAGTGCCGCGGCACCTGACGAGTCAGCCCTTCCTCGTAGTCAAGCAACAGGGCTTCATGTGAGGTGTAGAAATCCACGCGACGGACATTGTGAACTGCCTCGCCAGACAGGGTTTCCATGAAACGCACCCCATCACCGATCGCGCGAACCATGCGGTGGTATTCCTCCGCCAGCGGCGAGTGGCCCACCCAACCAAGGTCCCAGTACTCCGGGTGATGCAGGTCCGCAAAACCGCCGTCAATCAGCGACCGCACGAAGTTCATGGTCATCGCTGAACGCGAATGCGCAGAAATCAGTCTTTGCGGATCGGGGCGACGCGCCGCCTCGGTGAATTCGGGGGAGTTCACGATGTCGCCCCGATAGCTGGGCAACTCGACGCCGTTCTTGACTTCCGTGTCTGCGGAGCGCGGTTTCGCATACTGCCCGGCAAAACGTCCGACGCGCACCACCGGCATGCGCAGGCCGTACACCAGAACCACGCTCATCTGCAGCAGGACTTTCAGTCGATTCGAGATCAGACCCGATTCGCAATCCGAAAAGCTCTCGGCACAGTCACCGCCCTGCAACAGAAAACGCTTGCCCTCCTGGGCTTCGGCAATCTGCTTCTTGAGCGCCAGAATCTCGAACGAAGTAACCAGCGGCGGCAGCGAGGACAACTCCTGCCTTGCGCCCTTGAGTTCCTCTGCATCCGGATAGTTGGGCTGTTGCATGGCCGGATAGGACCGCCACGAACCCGGCGCCCAGTTTTCCGGGTTTTGCACGGCTTCGATGGGTCGTTCCAATGCGCTCATCACACAGTCTCCAAATCGCAGGTTGCGGCGCTGCATCATGCCACAGCAGGCGGAGCCACCAACGACGAATAGGACTGAGACTTATGGCGAATCGCCACTGGTCCGATCGAGATCAGCGCGAACGAAAACCCGCGTACAGCACACCGACGAAAAAGCCGACGAACCACACCAGCGACCAGAACGGCATACTGAATCCAAGAAACGTCCAGTCGATCGCTGCGCACTCACCGGAGCCTTGCAACACTTTGTTGAGTGCCGAGGCAAACGGCATGGTTTCGAGCATGTAGTTCAAACCGGGGCCGCAATCTGGAACCTGATCCGGCGGCAGTGACTGCAGCCACACATGACGACCGGCGATGCCGATCCCAACGGCAGCCGCCAGAGACGCCAGTACACCGTATACCTTGCGGCCCAGAGCGCCAGGCGAATGCAGCGCTCCGATCAGGAAGATCACGCCCAGCGCAAAGAAGGCGACGCGCTGAAGAATGCACAGCGGACAAGGGTCGAGGAACAGGCCGTACTGAACAAACAGCGCGTAGCCCAACAACGACGCGCAGAGGACGACGCCCAACGCGAACTGCGCACGGAATGACCAGGCTAGAGGATTCATGGCGACCTCAAAACACGAAATGGTGCACAGCGGACCGCACTGCACCGCCGGTAGTTCCTGATGGCAACGGCACCATCGGCACCCGTCGCAAGGAGCAGACACAACAAGGCCCCGGAAGTCGCCTCCCGGGGCCTTGTAAAGCCAACTTATTCTGCGGCGGGCTCAGCGGCGGCCACGGTCGGCCGATCCACCAGTTCCACGTACGCCATGGGAGCGCTATCACCGGCGCGGAAACCACACTTCAAGATTCGCAGATAACCACCGGGACGCTGCTGGTAGCGCGGGGCGATGTCGACAAACAGCTTGCCAACCGCCACTTTGTCGCGCAGACGCGAAAACGCCAGACGACGATTCGCGACACTGTCCGTCTTAGCCAAGGTGATCAAGGGCTCCGCAAAGCGGCGCAGTTCCTTGGCCTTGGGCAGCGTGGTCTTGATCAACTCGCTCTTGATCAACGACGCAACCATGTTGCGGAACATGGCAGCGCGATGCGCGCTGTCACGATTGAGCTTACGCCCGGTCTTCTGATGACGCATGGACTTGATCCTCTAAAGAATGTTGCTATGGAATGCACTGTCGCCATCCTGGCGCTACAACGGCGGACTGCGTGTGGCCCAAGCCGGCCATCCTTGGCCGGCAACGCTACGGGCTTGGCCCGTCAGCGAAATATCAACCCAACATGCCCTGCTGCAGACCGACCGGCGGCCAGTTCTCCAGCTTCATGCCCAAGGACAGACCCCGCTGAGCGAGGACTTCCTTGATTTCGGTAAGCGACTTCTTGCCAAGATTCGGCGTCTTCAACAACTCCACTTCGGTGCGCTGAATCAAGTCGCCGATGTAGTAGATGTTTTCGGCCTTCAAGCAGTTGGCCGAACGGACGGTCAGCTCAAGATCGTCGATCGGGCGCAAAAGAACCGGATCAACACCCGAAGCCACGGGCTTCGCCATGCCGCGGTCGCGCTGCGTGAAATCGCCAAACACGGACAACTGATCCGCAAGAATATCAGCCGCCGTACGGACGGCGTCTTCCGCATCAATTGTTCCGTTGGTTTCGATATCCAACACCAGCTTGTCGAGGTTCGTGCGCTGCTCAACGCGTGCACTCTCCACGGAGAAAGCCACGCGGCGAACCGGTGAAAACGATGCATCCAGCACCAAACGACCAATTGCACGTGATTCCTCGTCGGGGCGACGACGATCCTTCGCTGGCTGATATCCGAGCCCGCGCTCAACCTTCATTCGCATGTTGATCGAGGCATCCTTGGTCAAGTGGCAAATCACGTGATCAGGATTCACGATATCGACATTGTGATCGGTCTTGATATCACCCGCCGTCACCACGCCCGACCCACTCTTGACCAGCGTGAGCATGGCGCTATCAACGGTATGCATGCGGATAGCAACATCCTTAAGGTTCAAAAGCACCTCGAGCACGTCCTCCTGCAAACCTTCAAGCGTCGTGTACTCGTGCAACACGCCGTCGATCTCGACTTCGGTAATCGCGAAGCCAGGAATGGAAGACAACAGCACGCGACGCAACGCGTTGCCAAGCGTATGACCATAGCCACGCTCAAGCGGCTCGACGATGACCTTCGCGTGATTTTCAGTGATACGCTCGATGCCGATGCCGCGCGGACGCAGCACCTGAGTGGCGGAAACGGACATTCGGCAAATCTCCTGGGATTACTTGGAGTACAACTCGACGATCAAACTTTCGTTGATGTCGGAGGGAAGATCGGAACGCTCTGGGAGCGCCTTGAACGTGCCCGCGAACTTCTTGCCATCCACTTCAATCCACGACGGAACGAGATCCATCTGTGAGGCCAAAGCAGAAGCTTCCTGAACACGCAATTGACGTTGCGCCCGCTCAGTCAACGCAATGCTGTCGCCTGGCTTCACCTGAAAGGAGGCCAAGTTGACGGCATTCCCATTCACCAATACGCCGCAATGGGAGACAATTTGCCGCGCCTGGGGGCGGGTCACTGCAAAACCCATTCGATAAACAACGTTGTCCAAGCGGGATTCCAAAATCTGCAGCAGGTTCTCACCTGTATTGCCGCGCTTGTTGGACGCCTTCGTATAAACGTTGCGGAACTGACGCTCCAGCAGACCGTAGATACGCTTTACCTTCTGCTTCTCGCGCAGCTGAACTGCGTAGTCGGACAGGCGACCCTTACGGGCGGCGCCATGCTGGCCAGGTTTCTGTTCCAGCTTGCACTTCGAATCAAGTGCGCGTGCCGGGCTCTTCAAACTGAGGTCTGCGCCCTCGCGGCGAGCGAGCTTGCAGGTGGGGCCGATATAACGTGCCATGATTGAACTCCTGGACCCGCCTTAGACGCGGCGCTTTTTGGGCGGCCGGCAGCCGTTGTGGGGGATCGGCGTGACGTCGATGATATTGATGACCTTGTAACCCACGGCATTCAAAGAACGCACTGCGGACTCACGTCCTGGGCCTGGGCCCTTGATGTGAACTTCAAGCGTCTTCAAACCATAGTCCAGTGCGGCCCGCCCGGCACGCTCAGCGGCAACCTGGGCAGCGAACGGTGTCGACTTACGGGAACCACGGAACCCCGCACCGCCCGATGTCGCCCACGAAAGCGCGTTACCTTGACGGTCCGTGATGGTNNGCAGCACTCGGCTTGCTCATGGCTGATCCTTACTTCTTGATCTGCTTACGCGGACCCTTGCGGGTGCGAGCGTTGGTTCGAGTGCGCTGACCACGCAGCGGCAACCCACGGCGATGGCGCAGACCGCGATAGCAGCCCAGATCCATCAAACGCTTGATGCTGATACCGATCTCGCGACGCAAGTCACCCTCAACGGTGAACTTGGCCACTTCGGCACGAAGCCGATCAACTTCAACCTCGGTCAAGTCGCGAATCTTTGTACTGGGGCGAACACCCGCAGCGCCGCAAACAAACTTGGACCTAGTACGTCCAATGCCGAAAATACTCTGTAGACCGACCCAGACATGTTTCTGGACCGGAAGGTTGACACCCGCGATGCGCGCCATGAGGCGTTCTCCAACTGTAGCGCAGTGAATCGGAAAGTATAGTATGGCTTCGAGGACAAATAAAGCCCCAAGGCGCAGAAACACGCCCTTGAAACGGCACGGGGAGATGGTGCCCGTGCTCCGGCGATGCTAAGCAGGTCGGACGGCATAGGCCGGCCAACCCACCTCTGCTATCAACGCGAGAAGCCGCCGCGTGAAACGCCCTTCAAATTCGCCTTCTTGAGAAGGCTGTCGTACTGATGCGACATCAGGTGCGCTTGGATTTGCGCCATGAAATCCATCACCACGACCACGACAATCAACAAAGAGGTGCCTCCGAAGAAGAACGGCACCGCCCAACCTGCCCGAAGAATCTCCGGCAGGAGGCAGACCACGACAAGATACAAAGAGCCAATCAACGTAAGTCGTGTAAGCACGCCGTCAATATAGTCTGCCGTGGCTTTCCCTGGGCGAATGCCCGGGATCAACGCCCCAGACTTCTTGAGGTTGTCCGCCGTTTCCTGCGAATTGAATACCAAAGCGGTGTAGAAAAAGGCAAATCCCACGATCAAGGCACCGTACAACACCATATGCAACGGCTGCCCCGGAGACAATGCGTTCGCCACACTCTGCAACCAACGAATCTCGCCAGCATCTCCAAACCACGTCGCCGCAGTACCAGGAAACAAAATGATGCTGGACGCAAAAATCGCCGGAATCACACCGGACATGTTCAATTTCAGCGGCAAGTGGGACGTCTGGTTCATGTAGGCCTGACGTCCACCCTGCCGCCGCGCGTAGTTCACAGTGATTCGGCGCTGACCGCGCTCCATGAACACCACGAAGGCGATAACGACAAGGACGAGGGCAAAGAGCACGATGACCGTCAACGCACCAAGTTGATCATTTCTCACCAACTCGAGAGTAGCAATGATGGCACCAGGCAGCCCAGCAACGATACCTGCAAAAATAATCAACGAGATACCGTTTCCAACCCCTCGCTCAGTAATCTGTTCACCAAGCCACATCAGAAAGAGCGTTCCGGCGGTCAACGACACGACCGCAGAAAAGATGAAGCCGACGCCAGCGTTATAGACGA
Organism: Lysobacterales bacterium UBA2790; assembly: GCA_002352135.1. GTDB lineage: Bacteria > Pseudomonadota > Gammaproteobacteria > Xanthomonadales > Xanthomonadaceae > Aquimonas. Next base: position 9,521 of record DEHW01000223.1, on the reverse strand, counting down.
CAGGCCCCGCTGGACCAACCTGGTCCTGCAAGGCAACGGAAATTCCGATTGCCTGAAAGATGGCAAGGAACACAGTTCCGTATCGGGTGTACTGCGTCAGCTTCCGCCGACCGGATTCGCCCTCCTTACGCAGCGACTGCAGACTCGGGAAAATCTGTCCCGCAAGCTGAACGATAATCGAAGCCGATATATACGGCATAACGTTCAGCGCAAAGACACTCAAACGCTCAAGCGCACCGCCCGAAAACATATTGAACATCTGCACAACGCCCAACTGTTGATCCATCAGCGATTTCATCGCGGCGGGGTCGACACCGGGCACGGGCACAAATGTACCGAAGCGATAGACGATCAAGGCACCAAGCACAAAGAGCAGTCGCTGGCGAAGCTCAGTGAGCTTTCCCAGACCAGCGATGCCGCTACCTGACAGGGCGTTGGATGCGGCCACGTTTACTCCACCGCTCCACCGACGGCCAAAATCGCGTCACGTGCCCCGGCAGTGACAGCAAGACCGCGAATCGTCAACTTACGCGAGAGCTCGCCTTTCTTGACGACCTTAGCGGTCACAGCCCGCGAGTCAACGAGTCCCGCCTCAACCAAGGCTGCAAAGTCGACAACATCAGATTGGAGCGTAGCCAGCTGATACAGAAAAACCTGACCGCAGTCGCCCGCAGACCGGGAACGGAACCCGACTTTGGGAAGGCGACGCTGGAGCGGCATCTGCCCGCCCTCAAATCCCGCCTTGACCTTGCCCTTACCGGCGCGAGCGAACTGTCCTTTGTGACCGCGACCGCAAGTTTTGCCCAGACCGGACCCGATCCCGCGACCTACGCGCACGCGCTCTTTTCGTGCGCCTTCAGCCGGCGCAAGTGTATTCAGACGCATAATGTTCTCCGATCTCGATCAGTTCTCAACGCGAACCAGGTAGGAAACTTGATTGATCAAGCCTCGCACGCTCGGGCTATCCTTCAACTCACGCACGTCGTTGATCTTGCGCAGACCAAGCGCTTTAACCGAGAGCCGATGGCGACTCTGCGTACCGCGAAGACCCTTGACCAAGCGAACCTTGACGGTACCGCCAGCATTCGAGTTAGCCATTTGCAATCTCCTCCAAGGCCTTACCGCGCTTCGCCGCGATTCGCGACGGCGACTGCATCGCCTGCAACCCCTTNNGAGGCAGGCTGCATGTAGACACGCGCCGCGCCGTGGTTTGCCTTGATGGCATACCAGAGCGTACCGCCGTTCAGATCAACGCTGACCATCGCCTTGCGGGCGTATTCCATTGACTTCGAAATCGCCACGGGGACTTCGCGCGCTTTGCCGTAACCGAATCCAACCCGACCGGCACCGTCACCAACCACAGTCAGCGCGGTAAAGGTGAACTGTCGGCCACCCTTGACGGTCTTGGACACACGATTGACGGCAACCAACTTTTCCAGCATGCCATCGCTGTTATCGCGATCATTTGTGCTCATTGTTCAGACTCTCAAAATGCTTACGGCACAGAGCCGCTTGTAGTTGTTAGTAGCAACGATTAGAACTTCAGGCCGGCTTCACGAGCAGCGTCAGCTAGCGACTGAATTCGACCGTGGTAACGGAAACCAGAACGATCGAACGCGACAGTCTCAACACCAGCAGCCAAAGCGCGCTCGGCTACGACACGACCAACCTTCGCGGCGGCCTCTTTGTTTTTGCAACCGGAAAGGCCGGCCTTGATGTCAGCCTCAAGGGTCGAGGCAGATGCCAGAACCCGCGAGCCATCAGCAGTAAAGACTTGTGCGTACATGTGCTGCCCGCTACGAATAACAGACAGACGATTTACGCCCAGTTCGCGAATGTGTGACCGAGTTGTTTTAGCGCGACGCAGTCGAGCAATTTTCTTTTCCATGACAATTCTCCGAAAGCGGAGGCCGTTAGGCCTTCTTCGCTTCCTTCATGATGATCTTCTCGCCCGCATATCGAACGCCCTTGCCCTTATAGGGCTCCGGTGGACGGAACGCACGAATCTTCGCAGCAACCTGCCCCACCATCTGCTTGTCCGAACCCTTGACCAGGATTTCCGTCTGTGACGGAGTCTCCAAAGTAATGCCATCCGGAGCGTTGAAGACGACTGGATGCGAAAAGCCAAGCGACAGATTCAGATCGCGGCCAGCAACCGAAGCGCGGTAGCCCACGCCAACCAACTCCAACTTCCGAGCATACCCTTCAGACACACCCTGGACCATGTTCGCCAGCAGCGCGCGCAATGTGCCCGCCATGGCGATCCTATCCGATGAATCCGCACTAATAGCGATAACGCCATTTTCCGCAGCGACCGACACGCCAGCGGGCGCAGCGGTCGAAAGACTTCCCTTCGGTCCCTTAATGGTCAAAGAGGAACCGTCACGCAACAACTCAACGCCCTTGGCAAGCTGAATTGGCTTCTTGGCAACACGAGACATGGGCAGCTCCTATCAGGCAACCAGACCCAGGACTTCGCCACCCAAACCCGCTGCGCGAGCTTGAGCGTCAGTCATGATGCCCTTTGACGTGGATACAATTGCAATTCCGAGCCCGCCCAATACCTTGGGAAGCTCATCTTTGCCGCGATACATACGCAAACCAGAGCGGCTCGCGCGAGAAAGCTTGTCGATCACAGGCTTTCCTTGAAAATACTTCAGAGCGATCTGCAGCACCGGCTTGGCGCCGGCAGAGACCACTTGGAAGTCGCCGATGTAACCCTCGGACTTCAGAAGCGTTGCGATCGCAACCTTAAGTTTGGACGAAGGCATTGAAACACTTTGTTTACCAACCGCAGCCGCATTCTTGATGCGGACAAACATGTCAGCGATCGGATCAGTCATGCTCATGGGACAACCTCTAATTTGAAAGCATCGATATCCGCAGGCAGTTACCAGCTCGCCTTGCGTAATCCAGGAACGTCGCCACGCATGGTGGCTTCACGAAGTTTGTTGCGACCAAGTCCAAACTTACGGTAGACGCCACGCGGACGACCCGTGAGCTCACAGCGATTGCGCTGCCGCACCGGAGACGCGTCACGCGGGAGCTTCTGCAGCTTGGTCTGGGCTTCCATCTTGTCCTCATAGGAGGACTTCGGGTTCGCCACGATGGCTTTGAGTTCGGCGCGCTTCGCCGCGTACTTCTGCACCATCTTCTTCCGCTTGATATCGCGGTTGATCATTGAGGTCTTTGCCATCTATTCGATCTCTCGGACTCAGTTACGGAAGGGAAAACGGAAGGCTTCGAGCAATGCCTTGGCTTCTTCGTCGGTCTTCGCCGTCGTGGCGATGGAGATGTCCATGCCGCGAATAGCGTCGATCTGATCAAAGTCGATTTCGGGAAAAATGATCTGCTCTTTCACGCCCATATTGTAATTCCCGCGACCGTCGAACGATCGACCGCTTACACCGCGAAAATCGCGAACGCGTGGCAGCGAGATACTGATGAGACGATCCAAGAATTCAAACATGTGCGCCCGTCGCAAGGTGACTTTGCAGCCAATCGGCCAGCCATCACGAATCTTAAAACTAGCAACCGAAACGCGCGCCTTGGTCGTCACCGGCTTTTGACCGCTGATCTTCGCCATGTCTGCCACGGCGTTTTCCAAGATCTTCTTGTTACCGACCGCTTCACCAACGCCCATATTCAGCGTGATCTTGGTAAGGCGCGGCACCTGCATGACGTTCTTGTACCCAAAACGCTGCATCAGCTTCGGCACGACGTCGGTTTTGTAGATCTGTTCCAAACGAGTAGTCATTACTGCATTCCTCAGGCGTCAATCGCCTCACCGCTCGAGCGGAACACACGCACTTTGCGTCCATCCTCGAGCACCTTGAAACCAACGCGATCCCCCTTGTTGATGGCGGGGTTGAACAGCATAACGTTGGAGATATGAATCGGCGCTTCACGCTCAATCACACCGCCAGGCTGGTTTGCCTGAGGATTGGGCTTGGTGTGTCGCTTGATCAGATTGATGTTGGAAACCACGATGTGATCACCGGCGACCCGAACAACGTCGCCCTTTTGGCCCTTGTTCTTGCCGGTAATGACCAGCACCTGGTCGCCTTTACGGATACGGTTCATGACTGAGTCCTCAGAGCACTTCAGGTGCCAGCGACACGATCTTCATAAACTTCTCACCGCGCAATTCGCGCGTGACAGGTCCAAAAATTCGCGTGCCAATCGGCTCTTGCTTGTTATTCAACAGAACTGCGGCGTTACCGTCAAAACGGATGAGCGAGCCATCTGCGCGTCGAACACCTTTACGGGTGCGCACGACAACAGCGCTGTACACTTCGCCTTTCTTGACCTTGCCGCGCGGAATGGCGTCCTTGACAGACACCTTGATCACGTCTCCAATGTGCGCATAGCGGCGCTTTGAACCGCCGAGCACCTTGATGCACATGAGCTCTTTCGCACCGGAGTTGTCTGCCGCGTCGAGAAACGACTGCATCTGAATCATGGCGATGGCCTCCGATTACACTGTTGCACGGGTGAGAACTTCCACCACGCGCCAGGTCTTGGTTTTGGACATTGGACGGCACTCAACGACGCGAACCAAGTCGCCTTCGTTGCAGGCATTTGCCTCGTCGTGCGCATGCAGTTTCGTCGATCGTTTCAGATACTTGCCGTACAAGGCATGCTTGACCTGACGCTCGACAAGCACGGTAACGGTCTTGTCCATCTTGTTACTGACTACACGCCCTTCGACGGTGCGGCCATTCGGGTTCATATCACTCATGTCGGCAGCCTTACTTGGTTACTTCCAGTACAGACTTGACGCGCGCGATTTCGCGTCGCACAGCCTTCAACTGGTGGGTTTGGGTCAACTGGCCAGTACCCTTCTGCATACGAAGGTTGAATTGCTCACGGCGCAGGTCAAGCAAGTGCCCTTTGAGTTCGGCCGGCGACTTCTGGCGAATTTCTTTGATGTCCATTAGCGCACCGTACGGGAAACAAACGTAGTTTGAACAGACAGCTTCGCAGCCGCCAATCGAAACGCTTCACGTGCCGCTTCTTCCGGAACGCCTTCGATTTCGTAAAGCACCCGGCCAGGCTGAATTAGCGCAACCCAATACTCGACGTTACCTTTACCGGCACCCATGCGGACCTCAATTGGCTTCTGAGTGATGGGTTTGTCCGGGAAGACGCGAATCCAAAGCTTGCCACCACGCTTCACGTAGCGGCTAATTGTTCGGCGTGCGGACTCGATCTGACGAGCGGTGATGCGACCATGGGAGACGGCCTTCAAGCCATACTCGCCAAAGCTAACTGCCGCGCCATTCCAGCTCAGGCCTTCGTTACGCCCCTTGTGTACCTTGCGGTATTTGGTTCTTTTCGGCTGCAACATGGCTGTATTCCTTACTTAGCCGCCTGGCGAGACGCGCGCTCAGGGCGAGCGGCCTCTTCCGGCTTTTCCTGCCCAACTTGAGAGAAGTCGAACACTTCACCCTTGTAGACCCAGGTCTTGATACCAATGATTCCGTACGTGGTGCTCGCCTCGGCAAAACCATAGTCGACGTCCGCACGGAGCGTATGAAGAGGCACGCGACCTTCGCGGTACCACTCTGAGCGGGCAATTTCTGCCCCGTTCAAACGGCCAGCCACGTTGATCTTGATACCCAACGCCCCGAGACGCATGGCATTGCCCACCGCACGCTTCATTGCGCGGCGGAACATGATGCGACGCTCGAGCTGTTGAGCGATGGATTCCGCCACCAACTGCGCGTCGAGCTCAGGCTTGCGGACTTCAGCGACATTGATATGCACGGGCACACCCATGATTGCCGAAACATCCTTGCGAAGCTTTTCGATGTCTTCGCCTTTCTTCCCGATCACCACTCCCGGCCGCGCGGTATGAATCGTTACACGCGCCGTCTTGGCCGGGCGCTCGATCTGGATCCGGGAAACGCCCGCTGCAGCGAGCTTCTTGCGAAGCACTTCGCGAACTTTGAGGTCGGCCGCCAGGTAGCCGGCGAACTCACGCTTGCTTGCGTACCACTTCGAGTTCCAATCCTTGGAGATACCAAGGCGAATCCCAATTGGATGAACTTTGTGTCCCATCGTGAGTTCCCGCTTATTGACCGTTGCCAACAACCACAGTGATGTGGCTGGTGCGCTTGAGGATGCGCGCGCCACGACCCTTTGCACGGGCGTGGAATCGCTTGAGGACCGGACCTTCATCAACAAAAACGCTCGCGACTTTCAGCTCGTCGACGTCGGCGCCATCGTTGTTCTCGGCGTTGGAGGTCGCCGACCACAGCACCTTATAAATTAGGTGTGCGGCCTTCTTGTCGCTGAACTTCAGAAGATCGAGTGCGCGCGCGACCGGCAGACCGCGCACTTGATCAGCGACCAAGCGTGCCTTCTGCGCAGAAATTCGGACGCCTCGGAGAATTGCTTTGGTTTCCATGCTGCTCTCCTTAACGACCCGACTTCTTGTCACCGCCATGCCCCTTGAAGGTGCGCGTGACAGCGAACTCACCGAGCTTATGCCCGACCATGTTTTCATTGACCAGCAACGGAACATGCTGGCGACCGTTGTGGATGGCGATTGTCAGGCCAACCATTTCCGGCAAAATCATCGAGCGGCGTGACCAGGTCTTGATCGGGCGCTTATTGTTGGCAGCAGCAGCAACTTCCACCTTCTTTAGCAGGTGCAAATCGATGAACGGGCCTTTTTTGAGTGAACGTGCCATGACCGTTTCCTAATTACTTCCGATGCCGAACGATGAACTGCTCAGTACGCTTGTTGTTGCGGGTCTTGTATCCCTTGGTCGGGACACCCCACGGCGTCACAGGATGACGACCGCCTGACGTACGACCTTCACCACCACCGTGCGGGTGATCGATCGGGTTCATCACCACACCGCGAACCGTTGGGCGAATGCCCAACCAGCGCTTGGCACCGGCCTTGCCGATCTTGCGAAGGTTGTGCTCGCTGTTACCGACTTCACCAATCGTTGCGCGACAGTCTGCGGGAACCTTGCGCATCTCACCGGAGCGGAGACGCAAGGTCGCATAGCCCTGTTCGCGAGCAATCAACTGAACAGAAGAGCCCGCACTACGCGCGACCTGAGCCTTCTTGCCAGGCTTCATCTCGACACAATGCACGGTCGTACCGATCGGAATGTTACGCAGCGGGAGTGTGTTTCCCACCTTGATCGGGGCGTCACGTCCGGCGATCAACTGGTCACCCACTTGAACGCCCTTCGGAGCGATGATGTAACGGCGCTCACCATCAGCATAACACAGTAGCGCGATGTGTGCTGTACGATTAGGGTCGTACTCGATCCGCTCAACGCGCGCTGGAATACCTTCCTTGTCGCGCTTGAAGTCGACCAAACGATAGTGCTGCTTATGCCCACCACCCTTGTGCCGGGTGGTAATTCGCCCTGCATTATTACGTCCGCCGGTGCGCGCCTGCGACTCAACCAAGGCTGCGACCGGAGAACCCTTGTACAGATCAGCCTTGCTGACGCTGACTTTCGAACGGCGACCAGGCGAGGTCGGCTTGTATTTGATAACTGCCATTGTCTACTCCTCAGGGCCTGGCCATGACGTCAATCGACTGACCATCGGCAAGTCGGACGTAGGCTTTGCGCCAATCACCACGGTGCCCGATGCGGGACCGGAATGACTTGGCTTTGCCCTTCACGTTCACGACGTTGACTGCCAACACATTCACTGAAAACAAGTGTTCGACCGCTGCCTTGACGTCGGCCTTGGTCGCGTTCTGCGCGACTTCAAAGACGTACTGATTGGTTCGCTCTTGCAAGCGCGCTGCCTTCTCGGAAATCAGCGGAGCGCGCAGTACGCTCAGGATATGTTCCGTGCTCATGCCAGCCACTCCTCAATTTTCTTGACCGCATCAACGGTCACGATGACGTCATCAGCTCCCACCAATGCAACTGGGTCCAAGCCCTGAACATCACGCACCTCAACATAAGGAATGTTGCGCGCCGAGAGGAACAACGCCTCTGAACCGTTTTCGGTAACGAGGAGCGGACGCTTGCCTGCGTTCAATTCGGCGAGCTTCGCAACCAGCGCCGACGTCTTTGGCTGATCGACGTCCAAGGACTCGACCACCTTCAGCCGACCCAGCCGAACCAATTCGGACAGAATCGAGCACAGTGCGCCGCGATACATCTTGCGATTCACTTTCTGCGCAAAGCTCCGTGGCTTGGCGGCGAAGGACACGCCACCGCCGATGAAGATCGGTGCACGGTAGTCACCATGACGTGCTCCACCGCCCTTCTGCTTCTTGAACTTCTTGGTCGTACCACTGACCTCTGAGCGCGTCTTCTGCGCCTTGGTCCCGGCGCGACCAGCGTTGCGATAAGCAACGACAACCTGGTGGACCAAGTCCTGGCGGAATTCGAGTCCAAAAACGTCGTCCGACACGGCGACGGTGCTTGAACCGCCAATCACTGAAAGTTCCATGTCTTAACTCCTTAAGCCTTGGTCGCAGGACGAACGATGACGTCCCCGCCGGGCGCACCTGGAACGGCACCACGGACGGCAATCAGGCCGCGCTCAAGATCAATCTTGACGACAACGAGATTCTGCATCGTCTGATTTTCCGCACCCATGTGGCCGGACATTTTCTTGCCCGGGAACACACGGCCTGGCGTCTGGCGCTGACCGATGGAGCCCGGAGCACGGTGAGACAGCGAGTTACCATGGGTGGCATCACCCATAGTGAAATTGTGCCGTTTGATCGTGCCAGCGAAGCCTTTACCACGCGTCACACCAGCGACGTCGACCTTTTGCCCTTCAGCAAAAATGTCGGCCTTGATCTCGCCACCCACGCTGTAGGAAGGAAGATCGGAGTCCGCCACACGGAACTCCCACAATCCACGACCCGCCTCGACCTTTGCCTTTGCAAAATGACCAGCTTCGGGCTTGCACACCAGCGAAGCGCGCTTGGAGCCCGCGGTGACTTGGACCGCAGCGTATCCATCGACTTCCGGTGTTTTGATCTGGACCACTCGATTTGGCGTCGCTTCAATCAGCGTCACCGGAACCGACTCACCGCTCTCGGTGAACAGTCGGCTCATGCCGCATTTGCGGCCAACAATTCCGATGCTCATGTCTTACCTCAGTACAGCTTGATCTGGACGTCGACGCCGGCCGCAAGCTCAAGCTTCATGAGCGCGTCCACGGTCTTGTCGTTGGGATCGACGATATCCAACACACGCTTGTGTGTGCGGGTCTCATACTGGTCACGCGCATCTTTATCGACGTGCGGCGACACAAGCACGGTATAACGCTCGGTCTTCGTTGGCAGTGGGATTGGACCACGAACCTGGGCGCCAGTGCGCTTCGCAGTCTCCACAATTTCTCCGGCGGATCGATCAATCAGACGATGATCGAATGCCTTGAGCCGAATCCGAATCTTTTGGTCAGCCATTGGCCAATTCCTTGATTTTCGTTAAAGAGCGACGGGGGTGGGAGCGCGATGTCCCACCCCCCGACAAACAAATCGAAACTACTTATTGCACAACCTTGGCAACAACACC
>DEHW01000192.1 GCA_002352135.1 Lysobacterales bacterium UBA2790 | reverse complement strand
GCCAACATTCCGAGCGATGTCACTCACATTGAAGTCGGCGCGTGCAGCGATGGCATCACGGCGCGTGGCAAGGCGGCACCTTCCGGACCCAAGGGTAGTGTGCAGGGACGCAACGACTACACCGCCTGGTTCGCGGGTGACCCCGAGATGGACGGCTTGTATCTCGGCTACGACGGCCCCTGTCCGCCCTTCAATGATGCCAAGGTTCACCGTTACTTTTTCCGGCTGTTTGCGCTGGATGTCGCTCAGCTCGATCTACCACGCGGCTTTGGTATGGCGGAATTGCTGCGCGCGATGCAGGGCCACGTCATTGCCGAAACGGCCTTGTACGGCACTTACACACTTAACCCTCGTTTGCGTTGATCGGCCACTTCGTACAAGGACGTTTGCGTGGAATTTCTTCACATTCTGATTCTGGCGCTGGTGCAGGCTTTGACCGAGTTCCTGCCGGTGTCGAGCTCGGGACATCTGGTCCTCGCCAGCCTGTTTCTCGGCTGGGACTATCAAGGTCTGGCCTTCGATCTCGCTCTACATTTCGGCACCTTGATGGCGGTGCTGATTTACTTCAGAGCAGACTTCCTCGCCCTGTCGGTCGAATTGCTGCGCTGGAGGCCCGGACACGCCTTCAATCCAATGCAGCGCCTGGCTCTCGGCTTGGCACTTTCCACGGTGCCTGCCGCCATCGTCGGCTTGGCGATGGGCGAGGCGGGAGCCAATCTGCTTCGTCATCCGTTGACGATTGGAGTGTGCCTGGTGTTCTTCGGAGTCCTGCTTGGATTTGCGGATCGGCGTAGCCATGGCACCGCAGCACCCTTAGCGACCGCAGATGCCGACTTTGTCGATGGCGCCAACGCAGTCTTCTCGAAAATGAGCCTGCGCCAGGCCGTGCTGATCGGTTGCGCGCAGGCTCTGGCCTTGATTCCCGGCACCTCGCGTTCTGGTGTGACTATGACCGCAGGTCTGTTTCTTGGGCTGACTCGCGCCGCCGCTGCGCGTTATTCGTTTCTGATGTCGGCTCCGGTCATGGTGTTGGCCTCCGCACATGGCCTGATGGAATTGCTGCTGAGCGAGGAGCGGGTGATCTGGAAGGACTTCGGTCTGGGCGCGCTGATTTCGGCACTCGCCGGTGTCATCGTCATCCATGGCTTTCTCAAGATCATCCGACGTGTCGGCGTGATGCCCTTCGTCATCTATCGGGTGGCCTTAGGTGTGAGTGTCCTGAGCTGGTACTTCCTCACTCAGTAAAGTCACGTCGGCATGCGCGTGCTATAAGCCGCGCATGCTTGCCGAACTGAGTCTCGCCTTGTCTGTGGGATGGGCTGCCTATCTGGTGGTGCTGTCAGCATGGATCATTCTGCAGAAGCGCTCCCCGGCCTCCGCTCTGGCCTGGATTCTCGGGCTTTCCTTGCTGCCTGTGGTCGGCTTCGCGCTGTACCACTGGTTTGGGCCGATGCGCATCAAGCGGCAAGCCGTGCGGCGCCGTCGCAATCGTCAACGCGTTGGTTCGGTTGATGAGTGGACAGAACACGCCACACTGGCTGCACTGGCCCAACAGCCCACTGCCGCCCGGGCGATCACGCTGATCCAACGGATCACTTCTCAGCCCATTTCCACGGCACAGCGAATCGACATGCTGAGCGATGGAGCCACGACATTCGACGCGCTGTTGCGCGCCATTGCAGAAGCGCAGCAGCACGTCCATCTGGAGTACTACATCGTCGAGCCGGATCACACCGGCACGCGCATTCGGGATGCCTTGATCAAGGTCGCGACGCGGGGCGTCCGCGTTCGGCTGCTCGCCGATGCCGTCGGTTCGGCGGGCTTGAACTGGCGTTTTCTGAAGCCCTTGCGCGATGCAGGCGGCGAAGTAGTGTTCTTTCACCCGTTCCGGCTGGCCACCCTGAAGCCACTGCTCAATCTGCGCACGCACCGCAAGATCGTGGTGATCGATGGTCGCGTTGGCTTCGCTGGCGGTGTGAACCTGACCGACCAGCAGGACGAACGCCAACGCCCCGATGCCTTCCGGGATCTGCACCTGCGCATCGAGGGCGAAGCGGTGCATGGCTTGCAGGCGGTGTTCATCGAAGACTGGATGTATGCGACGCGTCGGCCGCTGATTCAGCACGGCCTGTTTCCCACTCTGCCGCCCGGCGAGTTGGCGGCCCAGTGGCTGCCCTCCGGGCCCGACAATCGCTGGGAACCCATTCACCGCGTGATGATGCAGGCGATCAACGATGCCCGTCAGCGGCTTTGGCTGGTGACACCCTACTTCGTGCCAACGGACGCCGCACGCTTCGCGCTGACATCAGCCGCCCTGCGCGGCGTGGATGTTCGTTTGCTGGTGCCGCGCCGTGCCGACACCTTGCTGGTCACGCTGGCCAGCCGATCCTTCTTCGACGAACTGCTGCGAGCCGGCGTGCGGGTGTTTGAATACCTCCCGCGCATGCTGCATACCAAAGCGATGTTGGTGGATGATCAGTTGAGCATTCTCGGTAGCGCCAATTTCGACGAGCGCAGTTTCCGGCTCAACTTCGAGCTGTGCGTGTGCCTGCACGGGCAGGCACCTGCGTCGACCTTGCGGCAGATTATCGAGACCGATCTGACTCACTCGCGCGAAGTCCTCCGTCCCAGGGTCCTGCCGCTGTGGCGACGTTTGGCAGAAGCCACCGCACGCTTGTTTGCGCCACTGCTGTGAGGGGCTGACCGCTCTGGATCAGCCCCTGCGATGTCTCAGTTCTCGAAGCCGTCAGCGAATAGGCTGGTATCGAAGAATGCCGGGCCACCGACGAACAGAATCGAGTCGCCGTCTGGGCGATAGCTGCCAAAGCTGCCTGCGTTGAGGGTAACCCGCCAAGTACGGGCGTCCATCACCTGGGCGAGATTCCCCAACGCATGCCATCCCATGCTGGATTCGTCACCCGGCACACTCGGGCCATACATCCGCATGGTCCAGCCCGGCGCGGTGAAGTCGACGCCCGGTGCGTGGAACGTGAAGTCGACGACGACCTGCTCACAACGCGGCAACTCGAATCGCACCAGATCCTGAGGATAGGCGTAGTACAGACCTTGCCCCTCGCCGCCCGGCAGATAATCGCGTCCTGAACGCGCGGCGATCTGACCCTGCACGTCTACCATCTGGCTGCAGTTGGCGCCGATGCCGCTGACTACTTCGGCAGTAAAAGAGCCCGCCACCATGAGACTTTGTCCTGCGCGGGTCAGTTGCACGATGCTGGAACCCACATTGCTCTGTATCGAGTCCGGGTCGCCATCGCCATTGCCATCACCGCCGGGTGCGGCTGCCTCGGTCAGGTCTGGCGCACCATCGCCGTCTGTATCGAGCACCTGCTCGATCTGCCAGACGGCTGCATTGGTCCCAGCGTAGAGAATCTCCGGATCGCCCGGATCCAGCGCCAACGAGAGCGCTGCATCCGCAGGCAATCCGACACTCAGCGACAACCAGGTCAGGCCGCCATCGCTGCTCTTGTACACTGCGCCAGGATTGGCCACCGTGCCTGCGCCTGCGGCATAGAGGATGTTCGGATCACTCTGGTCCACGATCAATGCGCGGATATCTGCATCCGTGTTCAATCCCGTCGACACATTGGTCCAGCTCGCACCGCCATTGGTCGTCTTGTAGATGTAGCCGACCCGCGTCGGCGAGACGAGATCAACCAGCGTCGCCCAGACGATGTCGGGATTGGTCGGATGAATCGCCAGAGCCAGCACGTCCAGTGCCGTGGTCGTGCTTCCGGTGTAACGCGGCAAGCCGGTGTTCACTGGCGTCCAGCTCGCACCACCATCGACGGTCTTGAACACGCCACTGGTGATACTCGGCGGCACCAGCGTGATGTCCGCGTCGCGTCGATAAGACAGAAACGTGCCGATATAGGCTGTCTGCGGGTTGGTCGCGTTCAAAACCAACGGAACCGGCGTGATCTGCTCCTCCAGCGGGGCGGACTGATTGGGAAAGACGCCAACGGGAGCACCGTAGACCGGCGCGGGAAGTCCGGTATCCGACGCTGCCCAGCTCGCTCCCGCATTGCTGCTCTTGATTATGCGATGGGTGATCGTTTCCCGGCTGATTTCATCGGGTCCGTCAACAATACTGAACGTGCCCGTGGCAGTCGCCAAGACGGTCTGCAAGGGTCCGGTTGTGCACGAACCGGAAGGCGGAGGCGCGACACACGAGCGTGGATCCAGCGCAATCGAGCGGACCGTGCGAAGGTAGGCCGAGGGCGGTGAGCCGCTGGTTGGCAAGCCCGCATCGATCACCGACCAAGTCGAGCCGCCGTCGGTGCTCTTGTACAAGCCACCATTTCGCAATCCGCCCACGCTGGTCGTTGCGCTCTGTCCACCCGCATAAAGTGTTGTCGAGCCGATGCTGGGTCCCGTGGTCGGGTCCACCGTGATGGCGCGGATATTGAACGCACGCAAGCCGTCATTGGCGGTACCCCAGGTCAATCCCGCGTTGGCACTGCTGAAGATGCCAGGCGAAGGCGTGAACGCATCGCCGTTGCCCGCGAGGAGTCTTCCCGGGTCGCGCAGCGCGACCAGCGCACGCACATTGACGGCGGCGATGCCGGCATTGGCCTGAACAAAGCTGCTGCCACCATTGTTGCTGTAGAAAATGCCTGCTGCGCCACTGGCGAGGTAGATTCTCGGCGTCACAGGAAAGTTGGGATGCAGCGCAATGCGATTGAACGCCGCCTCTCCGCCATAGGTCGTATTCGGCTGCAGGCCCGTCGCACCTGTCGAGAACGTCGCACCGCCATCGTTGCTGACGTAGAACGTTTCCCCTGCCACACCGCCGGCGTAACCCTTGGCCACAAAGACCGTGTCGGCGAGAGTGGGATGCGCTTTGATGACATTGCCTGCCACGGCACGGGGCGTCCAGCTTGCCCCGTTGTCGGTCGACTGCAGCACCTGGCTGCTAGCGGTGGCATAGACAGTACTTCCCGCCCCGAAGGAGATGTCTTCGACAAAACCCGGATACGTGGGTTGGCTTGCCGTGTCGTAACTCGCGGACCAGCTCGCGCCGCCATCTAGGCTGCGCCAAATCCATGTGGTCGCTGTCGGATCAATGGCGCTGTAGAAATCAGAGATGCCAACGAACACACTGTTGGGCGCGTCCGGGTCGGTACGGATCACGCTGGCGGTCGCACCGGAAGGAATGCCGGTCGGCAATTCAATGAAGGTTTCTCCGTTGTCGGTGGTCTTGTAGACCCCAACCGGCGAGGTCAGCACATAGAACGTTCCCGCCACACCTGCCACATCGGCGACACCGACCACGCTCAGGCCTGACGGTGCGACATACGCTGTCCGAACCCAGTTATCACCGCGGTCGGATGTGCGGTACACGCGGAATGCCCAGTCAATCGCCAGCAAGCGCCCGCTCGAATCCGGGTCGGTGGCGAACATTACTCCCAGCGATGTCCCGGCGGCGATGCCGTCATCCTTTCGTTGCCAGTTGCTGCCTGCGTCATCGGACCGGTACACGCCACCACGAGTGCTGGCATAAACCACACTCGTCGAAACCGGGTCGACCTGCACATCGTAGATGACGCCACCGAACGGCCCGGAGCCACTCCAATAGCCTGCCGCCGCCGCCGCCATGCCGCTCACGGTGAGCCCCACCGCCAACGTTCCAAACTTGCCCAGCATTCGCATACGCCCTCCAGCAAGACTCACTTCGAATACGGGAGACCCAAGCAGCCAGTCTCTCAACTTTCCACCCTGTCGCATGGCCCAGCCATCCGTCGCATGAGCGCAAGCTCGTCAGGACCGGGCGCCATGATGCATGGCATGGTTCAGCTCAAACGTAAAAACGCCTCAGCCTCGGCCACGCTACGGAACTTTCCCGACGAACGGGGAATCGGACGCGATGAGAGCCGGGCGCGTCCCACGCGCTGTCGCTACACTTCCGCACAAATTGATTCGAGGAGTTCGCCATGTCCTGGAAGCCGTGGGCCAGTTATGCCGTGGCATTGTTTGCCTTTGCGGTCGTCTTCAAGACCCAGTCCATGGGCTTGGCCGCGCTGTGTTTGCTGATTTCGTTGATCGCGATGATCTATGGCACCTTGTTGCTGGTGTCTTCGCGTATTGCCGGGCAATCGCGCGATGCGTCCCAACTGTTGGGGCCGGACGAGATTGCGCGCCTTCGCGCGCAGGCGCAGCGCAAAGTTGCCGAGAGCGAGCCCGCTGGCGACCAGTGAGCTTCGTCGCCGCATGCTTGGCGAGCGAGAGCTCCCGAGCATTGCCAGCACAAGGACATGAAAAAAGGGCGACCCGGTGGGTCGCCCTCTTTCTTTGCATTTACCGCACACCGATCAGTGGTGTGTGGCGGAACCCGCACCGCGTGGAATGCGGATGCTGTCGACCATCGCCTGCACGGCAGCGGGCGGTGGCGGCGTGATCCGCGACACAACCAGGGCAACCACGAAGTTCAACAACATGCCCACCGAGCCGATGCCTTCCGGCGAGATGCCGAACAGCCAATTGGCCGGAATGTTCTCTGCCATCGGGGTGATGAAGATGCCCTTGAAGTAGAGGATGTAGCCGATGGTGAACACCAGACCAGTCAACATGCCGGCAATGGCACCCTGCATGTTGGTGCGCTTGTCGAAGATACCGAGCATGATCGCCGGGAAGAACGAGGCTGCCGCCAAGCCGAAGGCGAAGGCCACCACTTCCGCCACGAAACCGGGTGGATAGATACCCAGCAGACCGGCAACCACGATGGCACCCGCAGCCGCGATTCGGGCGAACAACAGCTCCTGCTTTTCGGTGATGTTGGGCATGACGACTTTCTTCAACAGGTCATGCGAAATCGCCGAACTGATCACCAACAACAGACCTGCCGCCGTGGACAGCGCTGCAGCCAGTCCACCGGCCGCCACCAAGGCAATAACCCAGGCCGGAAGTTTGGCGATTTCCGGATTGGCCAGCACCATGATGTCCTTGTCGATGGTCATTTCGTTGCGCTCGTCCTTGGCATAGAACATGCGGCCATCGCCATTCTTGTCTTCCCACTTGATCAGACCGGTTTTCTCCCAGTTGCCAATCCAGGAGGGTGCCTCGGTACGCAAGGTGCCCTGACCGTCCACACCGTTGATGGTCTCGATCATGTTGACGCGCGCAAACGAGGCGACTGCCGGTGCCGTGGTGTACAGGATGGCGATGAACAGCAGCGCCCAACCGGCTGATTTGCGTGCATCACGGACCTTCGGCACCGTGAAGAAACGCACGATCACGTGAGGCAGACCGGCGGTGCCGACCATCAATGCCAAGGTGATGGCGAAGACATCCGCCATCGGTTTGGTGCCATCGGTATAGGCTCCGAACCCGAGCTGGGTGCTGAGTCCATCCAGTTTGTCGAGCAGATACGTGCCAGAGCCATCCGCCAAGGTGCTGCCGAAGCCCAGCTGCGGAATCGCATTGCCGGTCAGCATCAGCGAGATGAAGATGGCAGGCACCATGTAGGCGAAGATCAGCACGCAGTATTGCGCGACCTGTGTGTAGGTGATGCCCTTCATGCC
>DEHW01000012.1 GCA_002352135.1 Lysobacterales bacterium UBA2790 | reverse complement strand
ATCGACGGCAGCGGTGCCTTTCCAGCCCTGAACGCGGGCGGCACGCCGCGGTCTGTCGAGATCTACGCCTGTGTGCTCCGGACATCTGCCCGTCCACGACGTCCAGCTCGAAAAGGGCGTGCCGACGGACTACCTGCCGCGCTATCGCCGCGTGTTCAACCTTTCGAAGGCAGCAGACACCGAACAGGTGGCTGCCGTGTTCGACCATGGCGTGCTCAAGCTGTGCATCCCCAAGGCGGCGCATGCACGGCCGCGCGAGATGGAGATATTTGAGATATGCGTCGAATGAATCCTGTAACCCGTGCGGGTTCGCCCGCCATCGTCCGAGGGGAATTGCCATGAAAATTCAAGAGATCAAGGAAGGTTTCGGGAACCTGCTCGACTCCGTCGCCGAGGGCTGGCACCACCTGCGAGAATCAGCGGCCAACGCGCTGACGCGCTTCAAGCCCGGCCAGCAGACGCAACTGCCTGCGCGCGAGGAGATCGACGATCCACTCTACCTGCCGGCGCGCGGCTGGTCCATGCTTGGCGGCGAAGTATTTGAAGATGACACGCGCCTCGTCGTTCGTCTCGAAATGCCAGGCATGGACAAGCAGAACATAGCCATCGACGTGCGCGACGACGCGCTGGTGGTGAGCGGCGAGAAGCGCTTTGAACGCGAGAGTACCGAGGGTCGCTGGCGCGTCATGCAGTGCGCCTACGGCAGTTTCCGCCGCGTTGTGCCACTCGCCGCGCCGGTGGACGCTGACCAGACCAGGGCGAGCTACAGGAACGGCGTGCTTAGGATCGATCTGCCCAAGGTTGCGCCCGGCAAACCGAAGTCAATCAACATCAAGCTCACTTGACCGTAAGAAGTTGGCGCCAGCGACGCCGGCTGGCTGTGCAGAGGCTGCCGCAAATGGCACGGCAGCCCACGGCGGCATGGCAGGCTGGGTAACAGACAAGAACACACTGGTGAGGTCCCCGATGCAAGCACTCGATCATCAAGGTGGCGTTCCGTCATGAAAGCATCATTCAGGTGAAGATGGTGCTGCTGATCACGCTCATCGCGCTGGCACGCAAGTTCGTGATCCTCGACCCGGACGTGAGTCCATCCGAGGTAGCCGCCCTCGCAGGGGCAACCCTGGCGCTGGGCGCAACCTACTGGTTGCTGCGCGAGCGCGATGACCGTTCGGAAGTGTTGGCGAAAAGTGGCCCGGCACAACGACAAGAAGGCCTAGAGTGAATCCTATCTGGCATTCGCACCGCCGGCTCAACAGGCTGCAGAGCGCCCTGCTGATCCTGTCGATGCTGGGCATCGCGGCCATGGCGGGCTCCCTGCTGCTGGGAGAAACGGGCGCCTGGCTGGCCGCCGGCGTGGCCCTGATGGCGTTGTTGATCGAACCGACGACCTCCTCGGCGCTGACCCTGCGCCTGTATCGCGCCCGACCGCTCCATCCGGCCGAAGCACCCGGGTTGTGGGCGTTGCTGCGCCAGTTGGCCAAGCTTACCGGACTGCCGGCCGTGCCGGTGCCGCATTACGTGCCGAGTCAGATGATCAATGCTTTCGCCACTTGCTCGCGGCAGCGTGCGGCCATCGTGGTCACCGACGGGTTGCTGCGCACCCTGACCCCTCGGGAACTGACCGGGGTGCTGGCGCATGAAGTGGCGCACATCGTACATGACGATTTGCGGGTGATGGGGCTGGCCGATTCGGTCAGCCGGCTGACCAGCCTGCTTGCACTTCTGGGGCAACTCATATTGATTCTGTCCCTGCCGTGGTTTCTACTGGGCGAGCTCTCCGTGTCCTGGCCGGCATGGCTGCTGCTGGCTTTGGCGCCGCACTTGACGCTGTTGGCGCAACTGGGCCTGTCACGGGTGCGCGAGTTCGATGCCGACCTGATGGCAGCACGCCTGACCGGCGACCCGCAGGGGCTGGCTTCGGCACTGGCGCGCATCGAGCAGGTTTCGCGCTCGTGGCGGCACTGGCTGCTGCCCGGCTGGGGGAATCCGGAGCCATCCTGGCTGCGCACCCATCCGGCGACTGCAGCACGCATTAAACGCCTGCACGCGCTAAGCACGCCGGGTTGGAGCGATCTGCCGACACCGGCGATCCATGTGCATGATGGCTGGCCATGCCCGCCCCACGCCCCGCGTTGGTACCCGGGTGGGTACTGGCGCTGATCCATTACCACCAAGGTGAACGTATTGCACTATCCCGATCCTTCCCAACGCCCTGTGCCCGAATCCGACCGCTTCCTGCCTCGCCTGACCGCGCTCGGCCTGTGGCTGATCGGGCTGATGCTGCTGTGGCACTTCCTGCCGACGATCGAGTCCTGGTTCTCACCAAACGAGGGCACACCGCGCACCGTCACCGCACGCGGTGACCTGGCCGCCGACGAAAAGGCCACGATCGAGCTGTTCGAGAAGTCGCGTGATTCGGTGGTGTTCATCTCTACCGCGCGAGTGGTGCGCGACGTCTGGACGCGCAACGCCTACACCGTGCCGCGGGGCACCGGTTCGGGCTTCATCTGNNATCTGGGACGACGCCGGCCACGTGGTCACCAACCTGCATGTCATCGAGGGTGCTTCACAGGCGACGGTGAAGCTGGCCGATGGTCGCGACTACCAGGCTGCGCTGGTGGGTGCATCACCTGCGTACGACATTGCGGTGCTCAGGATAGGCGTGGGTTTCAAACGCCCGCCGCCGGTGCCGGTGGGCACGAGTAGCGACCTGAAGGTGGGACAAAAGGTGTTCGCCATCGGCAACCCCTTCGGC
>DEHW01000077.1 GCA_002352135.1 Lysobacterales bacterium UBA2790 | reverse complement strand
TGAGCCTGCCCTACGATGGTTCCATGTTCGGTGTGCTGGCGCTTGGCGAAGGGCACTTCCTGGCCTACGGTCTGCGCGGTCACGTGCAGGAGACCATGGATTTTGGTGAAACCTGGGTTGAGCTCGACACCGCCACCGAGGCGACCTTGCAGGGCGGGGCAATGACGCCCGACGGAAGCATCTTCCTGGTGGGAAACAACGGAACCGTGCTGTATCGCGCGGCGGGCAGCGGCCAATTTGCCCTGCAGACCTACAGTGACACGGAGCAGGAATCCCCGGTGCTGTCGAATGCGTTGGCACTGGAAAACCGCGCGGTCATTGTGGCGGGTGAAAAAGGCCTCGGCCGATTCCAACTGAACTGATCAGGGACGACATAGACCATGGCCATCAGCTCCAACTTCAAGCCAACTGCCTTCCATCGCCTTGCTGAATCGCTGGTATTCGGCTCGCGCCCCGTCGTGCTCGCGCTGTTCGCCGTGGTCACCGCGGTGATGCTGTATTTCGCCACCCAGTTGAAGGTGGACGCGGGCTTCAAGAAGCAGATTCCGCGCGACCACGAATACATGCAGACCTTCCTGCAGTACGAGCAGGATTTCGGCGGTGCCAACCGCGTGTTGCTGGCCGTCGTCGCCAAGGACGGCAACATGTTCACTCAGCCCTTCTTCCAAACCATGGAGAAGGTCACCGCGGATGTCATTGCCATTGAAGAAACCGATGATGCGCGGGTGCGTTCGATCTTCACGCCGAATGTGCGTTTCGTCGAAGTCGTCGAAGACGGATTTGCCGGCGGCAACGTCATCCCGCCGGAGTTCACGCCGAACCTGGAAGGCTGGACGGCGACCGAGGATGACTTCGCTACGGTGCGCGGCAATATCGTCAAGGCAGGCATCGTCGGTCGACTGGTGTCCAAGGATTTCAGCGGTGCCATGGTCTGGGCCGATCTGATTCCGGAGGACTCCGGCAAAAAACTCGACTACCAGTCGGTTGCTGCGCAATTCGAGGCGATACGCCAGAAATACGAAAACGACCAGGTCACAGTGCACATCATCGGATTCGCTAAGATGGTTGGTGATATCGCCGATGGCGCGCGTTCGGTGGTCGGCTTCTTCTTCCTGACCATTGGCATGACTTGGCTGCTGCTGTTTCTGTACTCGACTTCCGGCAAATTGGCCAGCCTCACCGTNNGCCATTGCGGTGAGCCATGGCGAGCAGATGATCAATCGCTTCCGTGGTGAAGTTTTCTTCGGTGGATTGGAGGAAGGTTCCGTCGAAGAACTGCGTGCTCGCGCCAAGGATGCCGTCGGGCCCTTGGAAGCGGCGCGTTCGTCATTCCGCATGCTGCTGATTCCGGGCACCGTGGCATTGCTCGCGGGATGCATCGGCTTCGGCGCGATCCTGGTGATTCCCATCGACATGGTGCGCGAGCTGGCGATCACCGCGACGGTTGGCGTGGCGCTGACCATCCTCACCGATCTGGTCTTGTTGCCGGTGCTGCTGAGCTACACGCATCTGCGCAATCTCGACCGCAAGCGCGAATATCGCCTGCGTCAATTGACCCAGTTTGATCGTATCTGGGCTTTCCTTGCCAAGGGGAGTCGCCCCATTCCCGCAGTGATTCTGGTCGCTGCCGCTGCAACCCTGTGGTTGTTCGCGGAACGCGAGGGGGACAAGGTGATGACCGGTGATGCGCAAGCGGGTGTCGCAGAACTTTGGCCAGACGCGCGCTACAACCGCGATGCCGAGATGATCAGCAGCAAGTTCGCGTTGGGTGTCGACATTCTCAATGTGATCGCCGAAGCGGGTCCGTCCGCGTGTACCACCAGCTATCCGGCGATGGAAACCATTGATCGCTTCGCCTGGCATATGCGCAATGTGGAAGGCGTCGAGCAGATCATGACCCTGCCCATTGCCGCCAAACTGGTCTATGCCGGTTACAACGAGGGCAATGTGCGTTGGCGTACCCTGCCGCGCGATGGCGACTCACTGCGCCTGGCGACGCAGAGTTTTGAAACCGATTCCGGTCTGCTCAACTCCGACTGCAGCGCGATGTCGATCATGATGTTCCTCAGTGATCACAAGGCAACCACGATTGATCGGATCGTCGCCGCGGTGAAGCAGTTCCGCGAGGACAACAATGCCTATGACGTCAATTTCCGCGTCGAGCGCGACAAAGCCGTGGCGGCGGCCTCGGAAGCGGGCGAGGAATGGCATACCGACATCGTCAATCTGCGCCTCGGCACCGGCAACATCGGCGTGATGGCGGCGATCAACGACACCGTGCGTGCCTCTGAACACACCATTCTGTATCTGTTGTACGCGGCGGTTTTCGTGATGTGCCTGATCAGTTTCCGCAGTCTGCTGGCCGCGCTCTGCATTCTGTTGCCACTGGTGCTGGTGACCGAACTGGGTCATAGCCTGATGGTGCATCTGGGCATTGGCATGAAGGTCAACACACTCTGCGTTGTGGCCTTGGGCGTCGGTATCGGCGTCGACTACGGCATCTACATCTATGCACGCATGGCGGAGGCACTCAAGGCGGGGCATTCGCTCACCGACTCGTACTTCATCGCGCTGAAGACGACGGGTATTGCGATCTTCTACACCGCGCTGACCTTGGCGGCCGGTGTCGGCACATGGGTGTTTTCTGAACTCAAATTTCAGGCGGACATGGGGCTCATGCTGACCTTCATGTTCGTCATGAACATGATCGGTGCCGTCGTGCTGATGCCTGCCATCCTGCGCGTGCTGACCTGGAAAAGGACCACAGTAGCCGCCTGACCCAGATAGACAGCGGATAGAGGCGAACTCGATGCATCAAGCGCAATTCGGCGACGTCAAGGCGTCGCCGAATTGCCGCCTTCGCGCCCGCAATTCGCCATGTCAGTGCAGCAGTCTTTGATGTCACAGCGTGGCGGGAAAATCTCGCTCGGTCTGCCATCTCATACTGTTGTCACTGTCTCGGGAGTCACTCATGTTGAATGTGTCTGTTGCGCGTCGCCGNNCGATCTTCGTCGAGGATGCCCGCGTGGCGCGCGTCTTCTCCGAGGTCTGGATGGAAGGCTGCTTCGTGCTGCTGAATGTGCAGAGCGGCCTCTACAGCGGCTACAACGCCAGTCGCGCTTCGACGCGCTTCACACCGGCATCGACATTCAAAATTCCGAATAGCGTGATCGGCCTGGTGACCGGCGCGGTCAGCAGTGTGGACGAGGTGCTGCCTTGGGGCGGCGGCAAAGCGTTCTTGCCAAGCTGGGAAAAAGACATGAGTCTTCGCGAGGCGATCATCGTCTCCAACGTGCCGGTCTATCAGGAACTGGCGCGTCGTATTGGCCTTGAGCGCATGCAGACGATGGTCAAGCTGTTCGACTATGGCAATCGCCAGATCGGCGACGTGGTCGATCAATTCTGGTTGCGCGGACCCTTGCAGATCAGTGCGATCGAGCAAACGCAGTTTCTTGCTCGTCTCGCCAGGCGCGAATTGCCGGTCGTTCGCAGGGCCCAGGACGCCGTCGCGGAAATCACCCAGCAGGACAGTGGCGTCGACAGTCAAGGCCGAGCGTGGTCCTTACACGCCAAGACCGGCATGGCGCTTCCCGACCACGGCAATGGGATTGGATGGTGGGTCGGCTGGGTGCAGCGCGAAGACGAGGTGTTTGCCTTCGCGTTGAACATCGATATTCAGGACATGGCACAAGGGCCAATTCGCATTGAAATGGGCAAAGCGGCCTTGCGCGCAGTGGGCGTTCTCCCTCCCGCGACGGAGTAAGTCCGTCCGCGCGGAAAGCCCGGCCCACCACGCTAGTCGCGCTGGCGGTCCAACAAGGTCAAGCCTTCTTGACGAACTCCGACTTCAGCTTCATCGCGCCGATGCCGTCGATCTTGCAGTCAATGTCGTGATCGCCATCGACCAGACGGATATTGCGCACCTTGGTGCCCACCTTGACCACCAGCGACGAGCCCTTGACCTTCAGGTCCTTGATCACCGTCACCGTATCCCCATCGGCCAGAACTGCGCCGTTGGCATCCTTGATGACGCGAGTGTCTTCCGTCGTCGTTTCCGTCTCCGAGCCTGCCTTCCACTCGTGCCCACATTCTGGACAGACCAACTGATCGGCGTCCTCGTAGGTGTATTCGGACTGGCATTTGGGGCAGGGCGGCAACGTGCTCATGGGCGGTTCCAAGAATAAAAACGCATTATCGCACCCAGCTTGTCCGCCTCGCGCGACCCCACCCCTGAAGCCGATACGCCATTGCGCGAAGAACCCTCGATCCGCCGACTCGAAACTGTCTCGGGTGAGCGCAGGCTGCCGAAGAACAGATGCACGACTCGTTTTCGTCACGAGGTTCTCGGCCATCGCCCACCGGCGTTCGTTTTGTCGACGCGCAGGATCGTGGAGACGCCGTCGGACCGGTGGTGACTCAAACGTTCCCGGCGCAACGCGGTCGGCGTGTCGCGACATGCATCGCAGCGCTGTACCGGACAAATGGTGTCCAATAGCCTTCGATCGCTTTGCGGAGCAACGAACACCATGAAACCCGAACTTCTGCTGTTTTCTCTCGCGGCGGCGCTGCTCGGAGCATGTGCCAGCGTGCCCTCGGGTCGCAACGCGGTAGTTCCAGATCAAGCGCTGGTCACACCGCAACAGGCGATCTTCATGGCAGCCAATGCCGCCCCGGCGGGAGTGGAGGGCGTGTTCATCATGCGGGTTCAGGCCACTGGATTGCAGCGGGATCGAACCTACCTGAACTCCGAACTGGACTATCGCGATCAGCGCAATCTCACGATTGCCATTGCGCCAATAGCCGCGCGACAACTGGCGGAGCGCTTGGGCGAGCATCCAAGCGTGGCACTCAAGGGAAAGGACATACTGGTGCGAGGCAAGGCAGTCCGAACGACGATTCGCCTGATTGCTGACGGGCGCGTCAGTGACAAATACTACTACCAAACGCACGTCAATGTTACCGATCCTGCGCAGATCAACGTCAGGTAGAGGTGCCGTCCGCAGGAAGCAATCCGGCCTTCAAAAAGAGTCAACGTTGAACGGTGAGCACGACTTGCGCCGATAAGCCGTTGCATCGGCATGCGATTCTTGCCTTGTTGGAGAGGTGCAACGATGTGGCCCATGTTCGGCAGCCTTGCTGCAACAAATGAAGACTGACTTGATCAACCATCTTCAGGACTACTGGTGGGCCTACTGGACGGTGTTCGCGTCGGCGCTGCTGCTGTTCGTCCGTTTCAAGCGAACCGACCGCTCCAAGTCACCGGTCGCGCAAGTTCGCAGTCTATTGAGCGGTCATCGATACGGCGATCCGACCAGCCCTGCCTACGACCCAGGCCTCTTTGGCAGGTAATTGCGCTTGCTGGCGCTTGGCCTGCCCCTCATCGCCTTGGCGTTGGTCATTGTTTGGCTGCTTGGCGGGTAGTCGAAGAGGGTGCGCGTCGTTCGTGTCGGTCGACATTGATTGCGCCCGAAACGCGAAGACGTCGCGCATTGCCTCCACGGATGTATCGAGCGAAGTGCTCGTTGCACCTCATCGCCATTGAGCGATCGATGTTGGGTATCTGGATACCCGCCTTCGCGGGCATGACCGACTTTTCGAGCTGCCCCGATGTTCCACTCAGCCGCGCCGCTTGCGATCCAGCAGATTGCGCGGCATGACCCGTCGATAGGGCGCGTGGGGCTGGTCGGGATCGATGCTGGGTGAGAGCAGGGGCAAGGCAAGGCGCTGAACGCAGGCTTGGCGATTGGCATAGGGTGCCGGGCCAACGAGATCAAGAAAACGGTTGAACACGGACTCCGCGCGGGCTTGCTGCACATGCACCAGATGGCGTGTGCGTTGACGGATGACTTCAGCCGGGTCGGTCGATTGCGCCGGGAGCAGTTCGGCAGCGTATTCGGGCGTAGCCAGCCAGCGCTCGATCAGGTTCGCGCTGGCTTCCAGATGAAACTGCAGCCCATAGGCTTTCTCGCCGTAGCGAAACGCCTGGTTCTGGCAGGTGTCGGTCTCGGCCAGGTGAACCGCGCCCGCTGGCATCGCGAAACTGCAGCTGTGCCACTGGAACACCGAGGTCTCGACCCCCAGCGGCGACAACACCGGATCGCCGCGCCCCGCGTCCGTCAATCGCAAACGGTACCAGCCGATTTCCGACTGCGCGTGTTTGCCTACGGGTGCTCCCAGCACATGCGCCAGCAACTGTGCGCCGAGGCAGATACCCAACACCGGCTTGTCCTGCTCCAGCGCGTGTTCGATCACCTGCAGCTCGGTGCGTAGGTGTGGGCGCTGTGGAAGATCCTGCACATTCATCGGACCGCCCAGAACCACCAAACCCTGATAGTGATCAACGCTCGGCTGTGCCTGCGGATTGCGCTCGAAATTGACGAACCGCAGCGGATGCCCGCGCTTGCGCATCAGCGCATTGAGCGTGCCCAAAGGTTCTGCGGCAACATGTTGAAAGACCAGAATCCGGGACATCGAGGGTGAAGAAAAAGGAGTGGCTCAGGCAGCATGCCGTCCCGCGTGTGTCGAGGGCAACAGTGCGAATGACAGCATGACCGCGCGGCCCGAACCATGGATGGATGTGGAAGCCCACAGATCGCGGATGTATGGCAACGCGGTGTAAGCAGCCCTTTGCCATACCTCTGTGGGTAGGTGGTCGATATGCTGTGCCTCCCGAATCAGCGGAGTCCTGTCATGCATGAGCCCAGTCCAGCCGTGAATCTGGCCGACAGCGTTGCGCAGGCCATCCATGACGCCTTCGAGGATTACCACGCGCGTTTTCGCGAGATCACCCAGCGCGCCAAATCGCGGTTCGAGCAGCGGGCATGGCTGGCGGCGAAGAGTGATGCGGTTGAGCGTATCGAGTTGTATGACCAGTGCATTGCGGCGATCCGCGCGCGTCTAGTGGTGCAGTTGGGCGCGCGAGCGCAGGATCGCGGGCTGTGGGCGGCGGTCAAGCGACGCTTCGCCGAGCTGATCGAGCCGTTGGTCGACGGTGAGTTGTACAAGACCTTCTTCAACACCCTGACGCGGCGCTTTTTCGGTACGCAAGGTGTGGATGCGGATGTGGAGTTCGTGGCGCTGGAAATCGAGCCGACCGAGCGCATTTCGCACCCGGTGGCACGACGCAGCTACACGGCGATCAACAATCTGGAAGGCGTGGTCGAGCGCATTCTGCAGGACTACTCATTCAGCGTGCCGCACGTGAGTCCGGTGGCGTGTGCGCAGCAGATTGCGGATGCGCTGCGCGCTCATCTGGCGCATTGGGATGCGCCTGCGGTGCGCGCCATCGAGTTGATGCAGACGGTGTTCTATCGTGAGCGGCGTGCCTATCTGGTTGGACGGGTGTTCGGCGAGTTCCGCTTCTCGCCGCTGGTCATTGCCTTGATGAATACCGACGAAGGCATTCGTGCCGATGCGGTGATCACCCAGCGCGAACAGGTCAGCGTGCTGTTCGGCTACACACGCAGCTACTTCCATGCCGATCTGGAAACCGTAGGCGACGCGGTGGTGTTTCTGCGCACCCTGATGCCGCACAAGCCGGTCGATGAAATCTATACCGTGCTGGGACGCGCCAAGCAGGGCAAGACCGAACGCTATCGGCACTTCTTCGCCCACCTGCAACGTCAACCGGAGGAGTTGCTGGTCAACGCGCCGGGCGAGCGCGGCATGGTGATGGCGGTGTTCACGCTGCCTTCGTATCCGGTGGTGTTCAAGC
Organism: Lysobacterales bacterium UBA2790; assembly: GCA_002352135.1. Classification (GTDB taxonomy): domain Bacteria; phylum Pseudomonadota; class Gammaproteobacteria; order Xanthomonadales; family Xanthomonadaceae; genus Aquimonas. The sequence continues at coordinate 1,985 of DEHW01000077.1, read as the reverse complement.
TGATCCGCGACAAATTCGCCTATCCCAAGAACGTGGCACGCGCGGAAGTCGAAGAGAAATACCGCCTGGTGTTCAACCACGACCGCGCCGGTCGGTTGGTCGATGCGCAGCAGTTCCGCCATCTGCGTTTCCCCAAGCGGCAGTTCGCGCCGGAATTGCTGAGTGAACTGGTCGAGGGCTGCAGCGAAAGCGTACACGAGGACGGCGACGATCTGATCGTGCGGCATTGCTACGTCGAGCGCCGACTGCGCCCACTCAACCTGTATCTGCGCGAAGTCGAACGCGACAAGGCCATCGCCGCCATCGTCGACTACGGTCAATCGATCAAGGATCTGGCGCGCAGCAATATCTTTCCCGGCGACCTGCTACTGAAGAACTTCGGCATGAGCCGCAATGGACGGGCGATCTTCTACGACTACGACGAGTTGTGTTTCGTCACTGACTGCAACTTCCGCGCGCTGCCCGAGGCGCGCGATGACGACGAGGAAATGCACAGCGGTGCCTGGTACTACGTCGGCGAGAACGATGTCTTTCCCGAGCAGTTTCCGCAGTTCCTCGGTTTGGACGCCGGTTTGCGGCAGGCATTGATGGACGCGCACGGCGACATCTTCGATGTGCAGTGGTGGCTGGATCTGCAGCAGGGCCTGAACGCCGGACGCTTCGCAGATGTACCGCCGTATCCACAGCGCATGCGCTTGCAGCCGGGGAGTTGATTCCCGCCACAGTGCGCAGACCGCGGCGTAGGTAAATACGCTTGCGCGAGTGCGAGACAGATCGCCACACTGAGGCTCGGCCCCGCGGTGTGACGATGCGGGTGCCTGGTGAGGGAGGGTCACGTGGCTTCAGTCGAATCCACCGCTACCTTGTTGGACCTGGTTCGTGGCGGCGACGCCATGGCGGGTGAGCGCTTGATGGCGCGCTATCTGCCCTTGCTGCGACGTTGGGCGCGAGGTCGCCTGCCCGCGCATGCACGTGATCTGAACGACACGCATGACCTTGTGCAGATCACCCTGCTTTCGGCATTGAAAGGTGTGGCGAATTTCCGCCCGCAACGAGAAGGGGCGTTTCTGGCCTATCTGCGTACCAGTTTGATGAACGCAATCCGCATGGAGCTGCGGCGTGTGGGCCGCCACGGCCTGGACGAGCGTTTGCCAGAGGAGGAATCCAGTGTCGCGATGGACGCTTCACTGCCGGCATTGGATGATTTTCTTGACTACGAAGCCGCTTTGGCCAAGTTGTCACCCTTGCGGCGTGAGGCGGTGATCCTGCGTTTCGAGTTCGGCATGGGCTTTGCCGAGATCGCCGAAGCGCTGCATCGTCCCACGGCCAACGCGGCACACATGCTGGTTTCGCGAGCGTTGGTCGATCTGGCTCGGGAGCTCGGATGAAGTCGACGGATCCGGTGCTGGCAGCGGCCCAGCGGATCGCGTCCGGCGAGCCGGTGGATACGCAGTCGTTGGCCGACCCAAAGCTTGCGCGCGGTCTGCTGCGCGTGGCCCAGATCGGACGCGCATTGGCCGGCGATCAATCCGTCGGTGCAACCTGGGGCCATTTGCAGCGGTTGCAGCGGATGGACCACGGTTCATTCGGTGAGGTATTCCGCGCTTGGGACCCGACCTTGGATCGTTACGTGGCGCTCAAGCTCAAGCGCATGGATGCGCCGTCGGGTCTGCTCAGTGGTCGCGATTTTGTTGCCGAAGCGAAGCGCCTGGCGCGCGTCCGTCATCCGCATGTGCTGGCGGTACACGGGGCGAGCTTTCATCAGGATCGCGCAGGTCTGTGGGCCGACTGGATTGATGGCGAGACCTTGCAGGCGAGGTTGCAGCGCGAGGGACCGTTGCCGCTGGAAGCCCTGCAGCAATTCGCTGCGGAACTGGCCAGTGCACTGCAGGCTGTGCATGCCGCGGGCATCGTCCACGCGGACATCAAGGCGGGTAACGTCATGCTCGACAGGCATGGACATGCCGTGCTGATGGATTTTGGTG
>DEHW01000007.1:2746-11940 GCA_002352135.1 Lysobacterales bacterium UBA2790 | reverse complement strand
TCGCGAAGGCGAGCATCCAGCTCGTGCTTGCATTGGTCGTTCTTGGCTCCGACGCGAAGCGGGATTCCGGATCATGTGCGAAATGACGAGTGCAGGTTGGTGAAGTATCGGGTGCAACAGATACGCGGCAATGTTCTATCCTCAACCTATTGCCGGTCTCGGGTGTCAGTCGCGACGTAGCGGTCCGCGCATTGACGTCGATCCCACGCAAACCCTTTCAACACCTCAGCTTTGGAGATTTCCGCATGAAAATCCTCGTCACTGGCGGCGGTGGTTTTTTGGGTCAGGCGATTTGTTCGCGTCTGGTCAGTCGCGGCCACGAGGTGCTGAGCTTCAACCGTGGGACGTACTCGCCGCTGGCGGCGCTGGGTGTGCGGCAGATTCAAGGCGATCTGGCGAGTTTCGAGACGATGATCGATGCCGCGCGCGGTGTGGATGCGGTGTTCCATGTCGCCGCCAAGGCCGGTGCCTGGGGCAGTTTTCGCGATTACTTCGACGCCAATGTGCGCGGCACGCGCAACGTGCTGGCGGCTTGCCATATCAATGGCGTGAAGACCTTGATCCACACCAGCACGCCCAGCGTGGCGCATCGTGGCACCACGGCCTGCGAAGGTGGCAACGAGGAAAACACGCCGCTGGCCAAGGGCTTCAAGGCCTGGTATCCGGCAAGCAAGCGCGTGGCCGAAGAGATGGTGCTGGCGGCCAACAGTGCGCAACTGGCGACGGTGGCGCTGCGTCCGCGTCTGATCTGGGGTCCGGGCGACAACCATCTGTTGCCGCGTCTGGTGGAACGCGCCAAGGCCGGCAAGCTGCGCATCGTCGGTGACGGCCAGAGTCGCATCGACACCACCTACATCGACAACGCCGCGCAGGCGCATCTGGATGCCTTCGATGCTTTGCACGAACAACCGGACGCGCGCTGCGCGGGCAAGGCGTATTTCATCTCGAACGGTGAGCCGCGCCCGGTGGCCGACATCATCAACAGCCTGCTGCGCACGGCCGGCGCACCGATTGTCAGCCAGGTGATTCCGTTTCGCGCTGCGTGGTGGCTCGGGGCCGCGATGGAAGTCGGCTACGGCGTGCTGCCATTGCGCGGTGAGCCGCCGATGACACGCTTCCTCGCCGAACAACTGTCGACGCCGCATTTCTACGATATCGGTGCGGCACGACGCGATTTCGGCTACCAGCCGCGTGTGTCGATTATCGAAGGCCTGCGCCATCTGGGTGCGTGGTGGCGCGAGCAACGCGGCATGGATGCGGCCGCCTGAGTCGCCTGGATGACGCAGAGCACGCCACGCTTNNTGGAAAGTGAGCTGAATGTGCGCTTGTTCGAGCGCCACGGACGCCGCCTCAACCTGACTGCGGAAGGCCAACTGCTGTACGACATGGCGCGTCCTCTGGTCGATGGCCTGGACGCGCTCGATGGCGATTTCCGCTCGCGGGTCAAAGGGCTGGAAGGTGGCGAACTGAACATCGCCGCGGGTTCGTCGACCATCCTTTACCTGCTGCCCGCGCTGGTCGCCGAGTTCCGTCGCAAACACCCGGACATTCAACTCAAACTGCACAGTGTGTCGGGCAACGAGGGCCTGCAGAAAGTGCGCGCCGACGAGGTCGATCTGGCGGTGGGTTCGATGCTCGACAGCCCCAGCGACATCGACTACGCGCCGCTCTACAACTTCGATCAGTTGCTGGTGATGCCTTTGGATCATCCGCTGGCGAAAAAACCCGTGGTGTCGCTGGAAGACCTGTCGCCGTATGGCCTGATTCTGCCGCCCGGCCGCGTCACGACCTATCGCCTGATCGACCGCGTGTTCCAGCAGCGCAAGGTGCCCTACAACGTGGCGCTGGAAGTCGATGGTTGGGAAGTGATCAAGCAGTACGTGATCATGGGCCTGGGCATCAGCATCATCACCGCCCTGTGCATCACCCGCGCCGACCGCGAACGCCTCGCCATCCACAATCTGCGCGACTACTTCCCGCAACGCAGCTACGGCGTCGTGGTCCGCAAAGGCAAACACCTCAGCCCCGCCGCCCGCGCCTTCATCGACCAGATCAAACCCTCCGTCTTCACCCGCAGCGGCTACGACGACAGCGGGCATTCGGAGCGCTGAGGCGATCCGATTCACTGCCATTTCTCTGCGACAACCCGGAAACCCCATACCCACCCTCAACCTCACCACGCCCGCGCTGCTGTTTCCTGCGATCTCGCTGGTTCTGCTGGCTTATGGCAATCGCTTTCTGGCCTTGGGTCAGATCGTTCGTCAACTGCATCCGGGCGAGTCGGGCCACGTTACCGACACAGCTTTGCGGCAACTGCCCAGCCTGCGCCTGCGTATCGAGCTGGTGAAGTACATGCAAAGTCTCGGCGCGCTGGCCTTTCTGTTGTGTGCGCTGGCGATGCTGGCGCTGTATTTCGACAACGAGATCTGGGGCCACGCGCTGTTCGGAATTTCGATTGCCTCGCTCAGCGGCTCGCTGCTGCTGTCGCTGGCGGAGATTCTGGTCTCGACCAAGGCGCTGGGCGTGGTGCTGGAGGATATCGAGCGTCAGCAAGCGCAGTCGGAGCGTGCGCCATGAATGCCGCCGAGGTGTCTGCGCTGATGCGCGAGCGGCGCACCGTCAAGGCGTACCGCGCCGAGCAATCGCTGAGTGCCGAGCAGCAGCAGGCATTGCTGGACGTGATGCGCTACAGCCCTTCTTCGGTCAACAGCCAGCCGTGGCAGTTTGTCATCGCCACCTCACCGGAAGCCAAGGCGCGGATTGCCACGTCCACGCAGGGTGCGTTCGCCTACAACGCGCCCAAATTGTTGAACGCCGCCATGGTGGTGGTGTTCTGCGCTCGCACTGAGCTCGACGACACCCATCTGGCGGCGGTGCTGGCACAGGAAGTCGAAGATGGTCGCCATGCGGACGCGCAGGCGGCGGCACGTCAGGACCAGAGTCGTCGCGGCTATGTGGAATTGCATCGCACCGCGTTGCGCGATCTACCGGAGTGGACCACACGCCAGACCTACCTCGCCCTGGGCAGCGTGCTGTTCGCCGCCGCCGCCATGCGCATCGGCGCAACGCCCATCGAAGGCTTTGACAGCACCGCGCTCGACAGCGAACTCAACCTGGCCCCACAGCAACTCCGCAGCGTGGTGCTCTGCGCCCTCGGCGAACGCAGCGAGGAAGACTTCAACGCGGTGCTGCCGAAGTCGCGGCTGCACGAAGGCCATGTGTTGAGGATGCTCTGACGGTTCTGGCCGCGCTCCTCAATCCATCAACTTCCCAGGGTTCATGATGCCGTTCGGGTCGAGTACCTGACGGATGCCGCGCATGACGGCGATTTCGGCGGGGCTGCGGGTGCTGGGGAGGTATTTCTTCTTGACCAGGCCGATGCCGTGTTCGGCGGAGATGCTGCCGCCGTGGCGGTGCAGGATCTGGGCGAGCAGTTCGGTGACGTGTTCGCAGTCCTTGACGAAGGCAGGCATCGCCAACTCGGTCGGTTTGAGCACGTTGATGTGCAGGTTGCCGTCGCCAATGTGGCCGAACCAGACGACTTCGAAGTGCGGATAGGCTTCGCCCAGCAAGCTCTGCGCTTCCGCCAGGAAGGCGGGCATCGCAGAGACGCGGACCGAAATATCGTTTTTGTAAGGCGTGTGCGGTGCCAGGCTTTCGGTGATGCCTTCGCGCAGTCGCCACAGTGCAGCGGCCTGCGCGTCGCTTTGACTGATCACGCCGTCCAGCACGAGTCCCTGTTCCAGCAGCGATTCAAAGGCGCTGAGCACGGCATTTTGCTGATCGTCGCTGGCGGCATCGAATTCGGTGACGACGTAGTACGGATGGACCTCGCCGAACGGGTTCTGCGCGCCGTGCGCACAGACGTGTTTCAGCGCGATATCCGTGAAGAACTCGAAGGCCGACAGGCTGAGGCGACGGCGCAGTTCGGCGAAGACCTGCATCAAGCCATCGAACGAGGGCAAGGCCAGCAGCATGACGTTGGACAGCGGCGGCGGATCGGTCAGTCGCACGGTCGCTTCGACGACGATGCCAAGGGTGCCTTCCGAGCCAATCACCAGATGGCGCAGGTCGTAGCCGCTGCTGTTCTTGATCAGGCCGCGATTGAGGTCGAGCAGGTCGCCGTTGCCGGTGACCAGTTTTAGTCCGGCGATCCATTCGCGCGTATTGCCGTAACGCACCACGCGGATGCCACCGGCGTTGGTGGCGATGCTGCCGCCGATGGCGGCGGAGCCGCGCGCGGCAAAGTCGACCGGGTAGATCAAGCCGTGTTCGCGCGCCACGTTCTGCAGCACTTCGACCGGCACGCCGGGTTGCACTGTGAGGGTGCGATCAATCGGGTCGAAGTCGAGCACCTTGTTCATGCGCTCAGTGCTGACCACCAGTTCGCCTTGGGCCGCAACCGCACCACCGGACAAGCCCGTGCGTCCGCCGGAAGGCACCAGGGCGATCTGATGCGTCTTGGCCCAGCGCACGATGCCCTGCACTTCCTCGATGCTGGCAGGCAAGGCGATGGCCAGCGGTGCTGGTGTCCAGCGCCGCGTCCAGTCGCGACCGTAATACTCCAGATCGGCCGGATCGGTTTTCAGCAGCAGCGCAGGCAGGCACTGACGCAATTCTTCAAGCACGAATGCAGACATGAGGTCTTGCCCAGAACATGGCGAAAACGCATTGGAACAGACCGGACGCCGGTCACCAAACAGCGATCCGTCAAATCACTGTTTGGCCCACCCGTGTTGCATCGCCGCACCCGTGGGATTCGATCTGGCATAGTCGCCGTCCGGTCCCGCCATCATTTCCGCCCCCATGAGCAAGAAAACCTCGTTTCCGCGTCAGGACATCCGCGTGTTGCTGCTGGAAGGCGTCAGCCAGAGCGCAGTGAAGACCTTCGAGCAGGCGGGCTACACCAATATCGAGTTTCACACCAAAGCGCTGGAAGAGGACGAGCTGAAGGCGCGCATCGCCGAAGCGCATTTCATCGGCATCCGCTCGCGCAGCCAACTGACCGCAGACGTGCTCTCGCATGCCAAGCGATTGAATGCCATCGGCGCGTTCTGCATCGGCACCAACCAGATTGATCTGGGCGCTGCCAAGACCTTGGGCATTCCGGTATTCAACGCGCCCTATTCCAACACCCGCAGCGTGGCCGAGCTGGTGATTGCCGAGGCCATTCTGCTTATGCGCGGCATTCCGCAGAAGAACATGCAATGCCATCGCGGCGGCTGGTCGAAGTCCGCGGCGGGCAGTTTTGAAGTGCGCGACAAGGTGCTCGGCCTGATCGGCTACGGCCATATCGGCACGCAGGTCGGCGTACTGGCCGAAGGCCTGGGCATGCGGGTGATCTATCACGACATCGAGACCAAGCTGTCGCTGGGCAATGCGCGCAGTGCCGCCGGTCTGGATGACCTGCTGGAACGTGCCGATATCGTGTCCTTGCACGTCCCGGAAACCCCGGCCACGCAGAACATGATCGCNNCCCTTCGTGTCGCCCTTGATCGGCATGGACAATGTCATCCTGACCCCGCACATCGGCGGTTCCACGCTCGAAGCGCAGGACAACATCGGTATCGAAGTGGCCGCCAAACTGGTGCGCTACAGCGACAACGGCTCCACCCTGTCGGCGGTCAACTTCCCCGAAGTCTCGCTGCCCGAACATCCCAACAGCCAACGTCTGCTGCACATCCATCGCAACATGCCGGGCATGCTCTCGCGCATCAATGAGATCTTCTCGCGCGAGAACGTCAACATCGACGGCCAGTATCTGCAGACCGATCCCAACATCGGTTATGTGGTCATCGACGTGACCACCACGCGTGAACGTCTGCAGGCGCTGAAGGATGCCTTGAACGAGATTCCCGGCACCTTGCGGACGCGCGTGCTGTATTGAGGTTGCGGGCTGGGCAAGCCAACGCGTCAGGCATGCCTTCCGGCCATTTTCAAACGTCGGTGCGCAACGCACACTGCCCTCCTCACTGATCAGGGGAGATCGACGTGCGTTGGATTCAAGCGGGTGTGCTGGCCTTGGCGAGTTTCACTGTCGCCGCAAACGACTACAGTGCGGAACAGTTGGCGCAGGCGACACGCTTGCGCGACAGCGTGGAGCCCGGCGTGGCCTACGCGATTGTGGAGTCCTTGACGACCGAAGTCGGGCCACGCATGGCCGGGTCCGAAGCCGACATGCGCGCGGTGAACTGGGCACGCGCCAAGTTCGCCGCGCTGGGCTTCGATGAGGTCCGTATCGAGCCAGTGAAGTTTCCGCTGTGGACGCGCGGTCGCGAACGCGCCGAAGTCCTTGCGCCGTTTCCGCAACCACTGCACATCACCGCACTGGGCGGCAGCATCGGCACCGGTGAGCAACCGCTACAGGCCGAGGTGGTGATGTTCGACTCCCTGACCGATCTGCAGGCGGCGGCCGAGGGCAGCCTGAACGGCAAGATCGCCTTCATCAATGGCCGTATGGAGCGCTTCCGCGATGGTCGCGGCTACGGACCCGCGGTGGCGCAACGCGGCAACGGTGCCAGCGAAGCCGCGAAGAAGGGCGCGCTGGCGGTGGTGATCCGCTCGGTCGGGACTGATCTGGACCGCTTTCCGCACACCGGCCAGATGCGCTATGCCGAAGGGGTGACACGCATTCCGGCCGCTGCGCTGTCAGTGCCGGACGCCAATCTGCTGCAGCACATGATCGAGCGCGGCCAGCCGGTGACTCTGCAACTCGATATCGGCGCCGAGCTGCGTGGCGAAGGCCTGTCGTACAACGTGATCGGCGACATCCGTGGCCGCTCGAAACCCGACGAAGTCGTCGTCATCGGCGGCCACCTCGACTCGTGGGATCTGGGCACCGGGGCCATCGACGATGGCGCGGGCGTGGGTATCACCATGGCGGCCGGTGCGGCCATTCTGAAGCACGTCGAGCGCCCGCTGCGCACCGTTCGGGTGATCGCCTGGGCTAACGAGGAGCAAGGTCTGCACGGNNTTCGGCGCAGGCCGCATCTACGCCCTGCGCGCGGGCGTGACGGCCGACTATCAGGCCCGCTTCGCGCAGATCGCCGACGTGCTCGCCCCGCTGGGTATTCCGTATGAGACCACTGGCGGCGGTGCGGGACCGGACGTCGGGCCACTGGTGGTGCGTGGCATGCCTTGGGCGCAACTGGCACAGGACGGCACCGACTACTTCGACACCCACCACACCGCCAACGATGTGCTGGAGCGGGTCGATTCCGCCGCGCTGGATCAGCAAGTCGCCGCCTACGCCGTGCTGGCCTGGCTGGCCGCCGACGCGCCCAGTGATTTCGGGCGCGCGCCACCGCCGACCGCAGCGAAGTAATTGATCTTCAATGCAGCAACTCGGCCTCGCGCTGTTCGGGGCTGAGTTCGCGCATGCGTTGCAGTAGCGCGCGGGCTTCCTCTGGTGGCGCAGCTTCGACTCGCGAACGCAGAGCGCGTTTCGCCGGCGGGCTGAGTGTCTGGATCATTTCGCGCGTGGCGCGCCGTTCTTCCTTCGGCAACCCTGCCAACAGCCTACCCGGGCCATTCCCGGTCGCCGCACCCAGTCGCGCCCCCTGGCGAAAGGCACGCCGTTCCGCTGGTGACATGCGTTCAAATCGGGCACGCATGCGGGCACGCTGTTCCGGCGGCAAGTTCTGAAATTGGGCAAACCGTTCGCGCAGACGGGCGCGCTGTTCGGGCGGCAGCTCGCGGAATTGGCGAATGCGCTCGCGCGCCGCCGCACGCCGTTCCGGCGGCAATTCGCGCCAACGAGCCAGACGATCTGCCGCAGCGCGTTTTTGCTCGGGACTCATCTGCTGCCAGCGTTGCGCGCCATGGCGCAGACTGGCTCGGGTGTCGTCCGACAGACCTTCCCACTGCTCGGCAAAGGGCATCAGTACGCGTTGTTCTTCGGGCGGCAGCGCAGAGAACGGTTCGCTCGCATTGGTCAGCATCGCCAGCGCCAGCAATGCTGTCGCCATACAAGCGCGCACACATCGGGCGGGGCGTCTTTCAAAGGTCCACATCGTCACTCTCCTCGTCGGCGGCCACGTCAGCAGATGCCGCAGCCGCCACATCCAGTTCCTGTTCTTCTACGCGATGGACGGGCGTCATGACCTCGATCAGCGCATCGGCGTCCAGCACCTCACCACTGTCGTCGGCGAACTCAGCCAGAAACAGCAGCATTTCGGCATCCGGCAAAGGCTCGTCCGCCATCGCGATACCGGCCAGCAGCAACCCCGCGCAGGCGGCATGACTCAGCCTTCCCACAAATCCTCCTCATCCTCGTCGGCGTCGATCTGCTCCTGCGCTTCCAGCCAAGCGTAGAACTCCAGATCGGCGATCAGCTCGGGATCGGCGTCTTCCACCATCACGCTCAGATCGTCGGCCTGCCATGCTGCGCCTTGCGTCACTGGCAGCATGGGCGTGGTCGGCCACAACACGACAGCCAAGACAGCGGTCGCCGCCATTCCAAAACCCCATTGCCAAGCCGAAGCCCAACGCCGGTTTGGTTTGGTGGAGGCCAGCAATGCCGCCTGACGCGCGCGATTGAGCCGCGATGCACTGGCGCCATCCAAGGTGTCGGCGGATTGCTGCAGAGCGTGTCGCAAGGCGTCGGTCTGCGCAGGCAAGACCGGTTCGGTCGACTCGGTGCTTGTATGTGGATCACGAGCGTTCATAACCAAGGCTCCAGCGGTTCGCGCAAGCGCGCCAGCGCTCGCGAAAGATGGGTCTTCACGCTGCCTTCGGAACAGTCCATGGCGCGCGCCGTGTCGGCCACGTCCAGACCTTCCCAGATGCGCAAAAGGAAACACTGGCGCTGCCGGTGCGGCAACGCACGCAGCGCGGTTTGCAGGGTGTCGAGCATGGCCTCATCGGCCATGCGGCGAAGTGGGCCCGGTTCGTGGTGGTCAGCCACCTGGGCCAGCGGATCGGTCTCGTCATCCTCGCCGCGCGGACTGAGCCAACCCAGCCAACGACCACGGACCGTCTGCCGACGGTGGTGGTCGAGAATCCGGTTGTCCAGCACGCGATGAAACAGCGGCGGCCACTCGTCCTGCGGGTGACCGGCGTAGCGCCGCGCAAAGGACAGCATGGCGTCCTGGACGATATCCAGTGCGTCTTCGCGCTGCCCGCAAGCCAGTTCCGCCATCCTCAACGCGCGTCGCTCGACCTGACGCAGAAACGCATCCAGCGCGGCGAGTCGA
>DEHW01000007.1:0-2538 GCA_002352135.1 Lysobacterales bacterium UBA2790 | reverse complement strand
GGCGTACTGCAGCATCGACAGATGCCCCACATCGACCGTCACTGCGCGATACGCCTTGGCGTGCTCACGATATTTCCAGAACGTGCGCTGGAAACGACAGATCAGGAAGATCAGTACGGGGGCATCCTCGAACCAGGTCTGGTGAGCGACGCAGCGGGCAGCGAGGTCGCGCGCGGATTCCTTCGACAAGGACTGCAGCGGCTCCAGCGCATGCGCGACGCAGTGATAGTGATACAGGCCCGGTGCCAGGCCGTCGACGTTCTGCGCCAACACGAAGGCTTCCACCGGATGCAGTCCGCCCGCCGAGGGCACCAGTTTTTTCAGTGCCTGCAAGCCAGACACCTCGGCCTCGGCCTGCACGCCATAGACCTGCCCCAGCACGGTGGCGAGATCCTGCAGAGACACCGCTCGCGCCTGCGCGAAGTTGCGACAGGTGCTGCGCTGCTGCAGCGACGTCGACAACGCGGTGGAAGCCGCTACCGGCAAGGCCAAGCGCCGTGTCGGGTCAACGCAACCGAGATGCGAATCGGGAACAGGTCCGAACAAGGCTTCCAGTCCGGTCATGCCACCAACGGCTTGCAGGCGCACATCGGTCTCGCGCGAATCCACGTCCGACCAGCGGCACTGCCGATGCAGCACGGCGGCCAAGGGATGCCAGGCCACGTCCGTCACATCGGTTTGGCCTTCGACACTCGCCGCGCGAAGAAAACCGGCATCGAGCAACGCCTGCCACTCGGCCTCACTGGCCGCGCCACGCAGCGCTTCCGTAGCTTGCGGCACGCGCGGCGACGCGCGTCCCAACACCGCCAACTGCGCGTCGCTAAGCTCGAATCCGCCATCTCTGTGCGAGGACAGAGCCCGCCAGACGCGGCGCGTGACGAAACTTGGCTGACCACGCAATAGCGCGGCCTGATCGAGTTCGCGGATTTCGGCGGGCTCGATCAACAGGTGAGGACAGCGTATCCATGCCATGAGCGACATTCTTGGATCAGGAAAGGTGCGCCCAGCCTGCCGACAGCGCGAGAGACTGACAAGCCTGCCTGTCTGAACTCAGCGCCAGGCTGCGCCACGCAGGTGCCCTTCGCGCACCTCGATCACTAGCGTTTCGCCATTCGGCCCCGGATACAGCCACTGCTCGTGCCGCAGATCCTGCGTCTGCGAGGCCAGCCCATCGCGATCCACAATCGCTTGGCCCAGATCAAGCCGCTGACTGGGCAATCCGCAGCGATGGACGATCTCGCCCACGGATTGCGACTTCTGCAACGCAGTCAGGCTGCAATCACCCGCCCTGCGCGGTCCGCCGCGACGCCCCAGATCGTCGATCGCCACGATCTGGCCTTGTCGCGAACGGACCCGGAACAGGATGCGTCCCGCGCCGGGATCAAAGTAGCGGTCGGACCAGGTGATGGCCTGCCGCAGGCTGCGCTGCGCGTCGATCTCGCGATAGCTCAGCTCGGTCCATTCGTCGACGTAATAGGGTGCGCCGCAAAGCGCCTCGGCTTGGCTTTCCCAATCGCCAACTTTGAGCACCCGCCCCTGACAACGCTGCGTGTCCAGAGCCATGAGATCCGTCGCCAGCAGACACTCCAGCGCGACAAGCCAACGCAATGACAGCATGACGAACTCCTTGAAATGAGGATGACAGGTCGATTGTCGTCGACAATTTCCCACCCGCTTGGCGTAGCTCGAAGGCGCATTCACGCCACGGCAAGTTGCCGCGACGGCGTCGACGCCATTCGCTTCCGCGCCGAAACCCGTTCGCCTCGACCAGCGCGGTGCACCGACTCAATTCTCGGCCAACAGCTCGCGCAGTCGATACACCGCCTGCAAGGCCTCGCGTGGACTGAGTTGATCGGGGTCGAGACTCTGCAACGCCACCTTCACAGCTTCCGCTTGCGGATCAGCAGTCGTGACAGGCGACGCTGGACTCAGCGGTGCATCAAACAGCGACAGTTGCGGCGCGGGGGCCTGCGGGCTGCCCTGACGTTCCAGCTCCGCCAGATATTGCCGGGCGGCGCTGACGACCGACTTCGGCAGTCCTGCCAACGCGGCAACCTGCAGGCCGAAGCTGCGATTGGCGGGGCCTTCCTTGACGGTGTGCATGAAGTACAGGCGGTCGCCGTGCTCCACCGCATCCAGATGCACATTGACGATTCCGGGCACATCGCGCGCCAAAGTCGTCAACTCGAAATAATGCGTGGCAAACAAGGTGTAGGCGCGATTCACCCGCGCCAGCTGCAGTGCACACGCCTTGGCGAGCGCCAGCCCATCGTAAGTGGAAGTACCACGTCCTATCTCGTCCATCAGCACCAGACTGTGTGCACTGGCACTGTGCAGGATGCTGGCGGTTTCGGTCATCTCGACCATGAAGGTGGACTGCCCACGTGCCAGATCATCGCCCGCACCAATGCGGGTAAGGATGCGATCAATCGGACCAATGCGGGCGCTGCTGGCGGGGACGAAACTGCCGATATGCGCCAGCAGAACGATCAGGGCGGTCTGCCGCATGTAGGTGGATTTGCCGCCCATGTTCGGGCC
>DEHW01000110.1 GCA_002352135.1 Lysobacterales bacterium UBA2790 | reverse complement strand
CCAAGGCACCCCATGACCGAAAATGACGAAATTCTGGCCATACCGCTGTGGATCAACGGCCACGCCTATCTGACGATGACGCCGACCTTTTTCGATGTCCGTGATCGGTGCACCGGCCAGATCAAGCGCCGTACTCCGCTGTGCGGCACGGATCAGGCGCTGACCGCCGTTGCCTCGGCCCAGGCCGCATTGCCCGCCTGGGCGGCGCTGACGATCGCGGCACGGGCAACGCTACTGGCAGCGCTGGCGGCGGCGCTGGCAGCATACGCAGAACACTTCGCCAACTTGATCGCAGAGGAAACCGGCAAAAACGCCGCGTCGGCGTCGGCCGAGGTCGAACAAGCGCTACGCGTGCTGAAGGCGGCGGGCACCGGCAGCGTAGCGACTGGAGGGAGCGGCGTCGTGGCGGTGGTCTGCGATGACCAGGCGCCCTTGCTCGGACCCCTGCGGCTTGCCGTTCAAGCGTTGCTGGCGGGGGCGACAGTGGTCGTCAAACCCAGTCCGAAGGCCCCATCAGCGGCGTTTGCGCTGGCCGAACTGACGGCGCGCAACGGATTTCCTGGCGGTGTGGTGAACATCCTGCACGGTGACCTGGCGGCGATCGAGGGCCTGTGTACCGCCTCCGCGGTGGGCCTGCTGCTGTTTACCGGTGATCCCGCCCTGGGCAGCAAGGTGGCGGCCATCGCCAGTCGCCACGGCAAGCCCTTTGTGGACTAACGGTCACGACTTTTCCAGCCCCCGATCTTTACAGTCACGACCACTTTCCCCCTCCCCCGACCCTTCCCTCGCCAGGGGAGAGAGGAAAATAGTGCGTCGCTGACGCAACTTCCATATTGAACCATGCACCGAATTGTCCATCTCGAAGGAGAGTCGATCATCGCCGACCTGCGCCGGCCGGATTTTCCCCATCACTGGGTCGAACATGCGACCACNNCTCGATGCTTGCCGCGCCCGCGGCATCGTCGTTTCGAACATCCGCGGCTACGCCGTGCATACCGTACCCGAGCATGTCTTCGCGCTATTGCTGGCGTTGTCGCGCAATGTCGTTGCCTATCGACAAGCGGTGGCCGCCGGCAATTGGCAACGTTCCAGGCAGTTCTGTTGCATCGATTATCCGATTCGCGACCTGCACGGTGCCAAACTGGCGGTCATTGGCAGCGGCAATCTTGGCGGAGGCGTCATCAGGCTCGCCGAGGCGTTCGGCATGCGCGTGCTGCGCTGCGAGCGCAAGGGCGCGCCAAGCGTGCGCCCCGGCTATACCCCTTTCGACCAGGCCTTGCACGAAGCCGACGTGGTCTCGCTGCATTGCCCGCTGACCCCCGAGACGAAGAACCTGCTGGGTGAACCCGAATTGCGGGCCATGCGGCCTTCAGCACTGCTGATCAACACGGCGCGCGGTGGCCTGGTCGATGAAGCGGCGCTAGCCCGAGCGCTGCAGCAGGGCTGGATCGCCGGTGCCGGTTTCGATGTGCTGAGCGTCGAGCCGCCGAGCACCGGCAATGTTCTGCTGGCGCCGCAACTGCTCGCGCTACCCAATTTCCTGCTGACCCCGCATGTAGCCTGGGCCAGTCGACCAGCGATGCAGGCGCTAGCCGACCAATTGACGGCAAATCTCGAAGCCTTCAACCGCGGTGAACCGCAGAACCAGGTTGTCTGATTCAGTGCACCTGTTTGGCCAGGGAATCAGCGGGTACTGGCTCGCAAACACGGGGGGCGACATGCCTGCGCGTTTGTTGACCTGGCGTGTACCTTCCTCCGGAGACCCTGCCCTGCCGCAATTCGGTAATGGAAAGCGCGCCGCGATTGCGCAACAGCCGCAGATAATCGGGGCGCCGCTTGCCGTATTTTACTGCCAGACGATCCAGGTATCGAAGCCAAGCGTCCGGATCGACCTGGTCTGCCACCTTGGCTGTTTCGGGCAGTTTGACATTCCANNACCTCGTAGCGGTAAACGAAGACCGCCCAGTCGTACAGCAACTCGTCGCTGGCGTGCATTGGCACGGCGTTGGGATCGGCACCAGCGTCAAGCAGGAGGCGCAACATCTCGGTGTCCATGTGCAGAACCGCCACGATCAGTGGGCTGGAACCATCCCGGCTGCGTGCATTGGGATCAGCACCCAGGCGTAACAATTCCTTGACCACCATGTACTTGGGCGTTTGGGGGCAAAACTCCAGGTCACCGATCACTCGTTCAAGTATCGTATCGCCGAAGCGATCCGTGCCATTCAGGTCAAAACCCGCGGCCACCTGGGGACGGATCGCACCGATCTTTCCCGCACACGCACTTGCTATGAAGGCCTCAACACAATTCTCGTGATCAGTTTCTGGCTGTGTCATGTCGTTCATGCGTAACTCCTTTACTTTTTTCACTTTTAAGTGAGGCCCATTAATTCGCTGGCCCACTGTAACAGCCGACAAGTCCGAAGACGGATGTGGATGGATGGAAGGAATTAAAGGACCGGCAAAATAACAAGACATACCCGGCTCCACCAATGGAACTCCAGTATTGATTCTCTCGCTCACTTAACAACTCAACCAGTGGTAATACTCCTGTTGCTATCAGGAATATTTCCCGGTGACGTGCAGGAAGCACATCAGCGGCGGGAGGCCGGTTCCACTGATCCTGATTGTCTTCGGGCACTTGGCAAATGGGCATGCCCGTCTTGCTCAGCCTTGCACATTCATTAGGTGGTACTACAAGTCGCTGTTGGTGCGCGTTTGAGTGATAATCAGCGGGTGACCACATCGCCCACCCGTCAGACTGAGAAGGCACTGCCAGCTCATCACCTCTCTGCCTGCAGCAGGGCGGGCGGCGGCGATAGCCCTTGGCGCGGTCGTCACCTAGTTCGACCAGTCGGCTGCCAGGCGACCCGACCCTGCGCAGCTGCTTAAGGGACGTACCAAGGCGGCAGTTGCCAATACGGATTCGCCAGGAGGCCGCATGCACTCTCTGATCGACTCACAGTACGATTCAATCGCCGTGCTCGACGAACACGGCGTGATCATCAGCATCAACCAAGTGTGGCGCACCTTTGCCGAAAGCTACGGCGGCAGTGCGGCACTGGCGGCCGGGGTCGGCATCGATTATCTGGCGGCATTGCGCAGGGCGGCCGCTATCGATTCGCTGGCAGCGGCTGCCCTGCGCGGCTGTGAAGAGGTTCTGGCGGGACGGCAGACGCTGTTCTCGCTTGAGTACCCCTGCCATTCCCCAGATCGCGAACGCTGGTTCGAATGTTACGCCACCCCCTTGCTGGGTGCCATCAAGGGAATGGTCGTCGGTCATCGTGATATCAGCGCCCACAAGCTGGCCGAAAGTGTGCCCAAGGAGCATCGCTTCGGGCGGCGCCAGAGCGAGCGCGACCTGAACGCGCTGCTGAACAGCGTCTCGTCGATGATCGGCTACTGGGATCGCAATCTACGCAACCGATTCGCCAATCACGCTTATCGCGACTGGTTCGGCATCGAGCCGGCGACGATCCCTGGCAAGCATATCCGGGAGGTGATCGGCGAGGAACGCTACCGTCTCAACCTGCCCTATATCGAAGCCGTACTGGGGGGAGCAGCACAGCAGTTCGAGCGCGCCATCCCGTCACCCGATGGCCATTCGGTGAACCATGCACTGGCCCGTTATATCCCCGACATCATTAACGGGGAGGTACAGGGGTTCTTCGTCGAGGTCGTNNGAACATACCGTCAGCGGCTGGGGCGAATTGCTCCATGCAGCGGATCGGCAAGCAACGCTCGATTATTTCCACCAGGTCGTTGCCGAGCGGGGAGTATTCGATCGTCAGTACCGGATCATTCGGCCCAGCGACGGCACGCTGCGCTGGATGCACGGCCTC
>DEHW01000175.1:16086-16763 GCA_002352135.1 Lysobacterales bacterium UBA2790 | reverse complement strand
CGGACCAGCTCGGCGGGCAGAGCTTCACCGGAGCAGATCACCTGACGCAGGTTCGTGCACTGTGCCGCCAGCGGCTCCTCAAGAAAGTGAGCCAGCATCGACGGCACGAAATGCACCACATCGACCTTGGTCTTCTGGATCAGATCGACAAGGTAGCGCGGATCACGATGGCCACCGGGCTTCGCCAGCACGATGCAGGCGCCCTGCAGCAGCGGCCAGAATAACTCCCAGACCGACACATCGAAGCTGCACGGGGTTTTCTGCAGCACGCATTCACCGGGCTGCAGGCGATAGTGTTCCTGCATCCAGCACAGCCGATTGACGATGCCGCGATGGCTGTTGAGCGCACCTTTGGGGCGCCCAGTCGAGCCCGAGGTAAAGATCATGTACGCCGCATCGTCGGGTCCGGCCGGACACGCGAATGGCGGTGCCATTTGCCCGGCCAGCGCCGTCGCATCGACACACAGGATCGGTAACGTCGTCCCGTCGCGCAGCCAGTCGCCGGACAGATCCGCGGTGCCGAGCAGCAGGCTCGCCTGGGCGTCCTCGCTCATCTGCGCCAGACGCGCAGCGGGATAGTCGGGGTCGAGCGGCACGTAGGCTGCACCACTGAGCAGTGTCGCCAGCAGCGCAATCACCAACTCGGGACTGCGCGGCATGCAGATCGCGACCCGATC
>DEHW01000175.1:0-15911 GCA_002352135.1 Lysobacterales bacterium UBA2790 | reverse complement strand
GCCGCCGTGTCGGGCACATCGCCGGGCTGCAAGGGCAACAGGTTCTTGATCGCGGTCTTGCCCAGCGCCTGTTCGATCAGTTCGATGTAACGCCCGAGCTGCACCGGTTGATGATTGCCGATGTTGTAGACCCGATACGGCGCCAGACTGCTGGCCGGTGTTGGCTGCAGTGGATCGAAATCGGGGTCGGGTCCGGGCACCCGATCCAGCGTGCGGATCACCCCTTCGACGATGTCATCGATGTAGGTGAAATCGCGGGTGTGCTTGCCGTAGTTGAAGACGTCGATAGGCTCACCGGCGAGGATCTTGCGGGTGAACAGGAACAGTGCCATGTCCGGCCGACCCCACGGACCATACACGGTGAAGAAGCGCAACCCAGTGGTCGGCAAGCCGAACAGGTGGCTATAGGTATGCGCCATCAGTTCGTTGGCCTTCTTGCTGGCTGCATACAGACTGACCGGATGGTCGACACTGTCTTCCACCGCGAACGGCAGCTTGCGATTGGCCCCATACACCGAGCTGGAGCTGGCATAGACCAGATGCTCGATCGCCTGATGACGACAGCATTCCAGAATGTTCAGAAACCCGACGATATTGGCATCGATGTAGGCGCGCGGATTTTCCAGTGAATAGCGCACGCCAGCCTGCGCGGCGAGGTTCACCACGCGATCCGGTTTGAACTCGGCGAAGGCGGCATCCAGGGCGGGACGGTCTTCCAGACTGGCCTGCACGAAATGAAAGCCTTCGCGCCTGGTGAGACGCGCCAGACGCGCCTGCTTCAGGCGCACGTCGTAGTAGTCGTTGAGGTTGTCATAGCCCAACACCACGTCACCGCGATCCAGCAAACGATGGGCCAAGGTGGAACCAATGAAACCGGCCGCGCCGGTAATCAGGACACGCATCCGTCACTCCAGACAGTTGAACCGCAGCGGCCCAGCCGCGCGGTCGGCGAGCTTAGCAAGCCCAGGCACATAATGTGAAACGTGTCACAAATCAATCACAACCGCTCGTCGACGTCCGCGCGCGGCAGCACGCTCTTGACGTCGAACAACACAGCGCCCGGCTTGCCATAGGCGCGCAAGGCCGCCGCACCCGAGGCCGTGAATTCGCGATGCGCGACACACAGCACGATGGCGTCATAGCTCGCCTTGCCCGGGTTCGTGGTCACGTTCAGACCGTACTCGGCGCGCGCCTCGTCAACGCTGACCCAGGGATCGTGTACATCGACCGCCAAACCGTAGGCACGCAGTTCGGCGATCACATCGACCACGCGGGTATTGCGCAGATCGGGGCAGTTTTCCTTGAAGGCCAGGCCCATAATCAGCACCCGCGCATCCACTACATTGATGCGCTTGCGCGTCATCAAGCGCACCACACGGTTGGCAACATGTTCGCCCATGCCATCGTTGATGCGACGCCCCGCCAGGATGACCTCGGGCTGATAGCCGATCTCCTGCGCCTTGTGGGTGAGGTAATACGGATCGACGCCGATGCAGTGACCACCGACCAGACCCGGTCGGAACGGCAGGAAGTTCCACTTGGTGCCCGCGGCTTCCAGCACTTCCAAGGTATCGATACCGAGCTTGGAGAAGATCTGCGCCAACTCGTTGATCAAGGCGATGTTCAGATCACGCTGCGTGTTCTCGATGACCTTGGCGGCNNGCCTCGGCCACCTTGATGCTCGACGCCTTGTGCGTGCCAGCGCGAATGATCCGCCGATACAGCGCATCGACAAACTCGGCGATGGCCGGTGTGGAACCCGACGTCACCTTGACGATGTCCGGCAGACGATGCGCCTTGTCACCCGGATTGATCCGCTCCGGGCTGTAGCCGCAATAGAAATCGACGTTGTAGGTGAGACCCGATTCGCGCTCGATCACCGGCACGCAGACCTCTTCGGTCGCGCCGGGGTACACCGTGGACTCGAAGATCACCACATCGCCGCGCCGCAAGGTCTTGCCAACGGTGCGGCTGGCACTGACCAAGGGCGCAAAGTCCGGCCGCTTGGCGGCATCGATCGGCGTCGGCACGGTGACGATGTAGACGTTGCAACGTGCGAGGTCTTCGAGCTCCGCGCTGTAGGTCAGATGGGTGGCGCGTTGCAGTTCCTGCGGCTCCACTTCCAAGGTGTGATCGACACCCGACCGCAGCTCGGCGATGCGCTGGGTGTTGATGTCGAAACCCAGCGTCGGCAGCTGGCGACCGAACTCCACCGCCAACGGCAAACCCACATAACCCAATCCAATTACTCCCAGACGGAGATTGTCTGATTCCAAATTGCTGTCCATGCGCTTTCCCAGTTCTCAGTCCTGACCATTCTTTACATTGGGGCAACAACGTAACCCGCATGACAGCCGCGCAACGACCATTGGCGTCGCAAGCATGTCGCTGGCGCAAAGGGCTGACCAAACTCGCCACTTCACGACAGAGAAAGTCGCATTGCGACCAACTCCACCCGAGCCAAGAACGACATGCCGCGCATCGGATACACATTGATCGTCAATTGGCGGCCAAGGCTGTCATGCCAGTTCTCACCCACTTCTCTCGATTGTGAACTGTGATCGAGCAGGCTCGACGCGGTTGACAATTCGTAGCAATTGCTCAGCCGCATAGCAGTTGGGAAAGTGCCACAAGAACTTGGCCTGACCGGTATGGTATGCGCCCGGCGCGCGTTGTGGTTGTTCTGCGCTTGTAGCGGCAAAGTTCCGAGGTTGATATGCGCTCATTGAGTGATGCCTTGCATCCCGCAAGGCGGTGGATGGTCATGCTGGCGATTGTTGAATACGCCCTGTTGGTGGGCGCCTTCTATCTCGCCGCGTGGATCCGCTTTTTCGGCAATGAACAACTGCAGCGGCTCGCATTTGGCGATGTCCTGCAGCGCGCCTTGGTGTTCGCCTCCGTACTGGTGGTGTCGATGACCGCTTTTGGCATGTATGTGATGCATAGCCGCGAAGGTCTGAACGGCCACGCGGTTCGCGCCATCGCCGCTTCTATCGCCGGGGGATCGGTGCTGATCGTTGCGCAATACGTCATGCCACTCAGCACCATCGGGCGGGGCGTGCTGGCATTGGCCTTGGGGATTGGTCTGGTCATCATTTTGACCTCGCGCGCCATCCTCCTGCGGGTGCTGCGGGAAGAGCTGCTGCAACGCAAGGTCCTGGTGCTCGGCACGGGCGAGCGCGCGGCACAGATCCATGTCCGCATGCGGCGAGTCAGTGATCGCCACACCTTCCGGGTGATGGGCTACGTTGCCTGCGGCGATGAAGCCTCGGTCATCCCCGAGGATCTTCAACTGTCGACCCCCGAAGGTCTGGTCGACCTGGTCACTCGCCTAGAGATCGAGGAGATCGTCGTCGCCATGGACGTGGCGCGTGCCGGTGAGGCCATGGACGAACTGATGCAATGCCGAATGCTCGGCGTGACAGTCAACGACATCTGCAATTTCATCGAGAACGAGACGGGGCGCATTCAACTGGATGTGGTGAATCCATCCTGGTTGGTATTCGCCGAGGGCTTCGATACCGGCGCGTTTCGTACCACCACCAAGCGCATCTTCGACATCCTGGCCTCAGGTGGGCTGTTAATTCTGGCCTCGCCGATCATGGCCCTGACCGCACTCGCGATCCTGATTGAATCAGGACTGCGCGCACCGATTCTCTACCGCCAGGAACGCGTTGGCTTGGGCGGACGCAGCTTCGACGTCATCAAGTTCCGCAGCATGCGCACCGACGCCGAGAAGGATGGAATCGCGCGCTGGGCCAGTACCGATGATGATCGGGTCACGCGAGTCGGCAGAGTCATTCGCAAGCTTCGCATCGATGAACTGCCGCAAGTCTGGAACGTGCTCCGCGGCGACATGAGTTTCGTCGGTCCAAGACCGGAACGGCCGACCTTCGTAAAGCAACTTGAGCAGCAGATTCCCTACTACGGATTGAGGCACGCAGTGAAGCCGGGCATCACCGGCTGGGCACAGCTCAAGTACGCCTATGGCGCATCGGTCAAGGACGCCGAAGAGAAGCTCAAGTTCGACCTGTATTACGTCAAGAACCACAGCTTCATGTTTGATCTGCTGACCTTGTTGCAGACCGTCGAAGTCGTGGTTTTCGGCAAGGGTGCACGGTGATGCTTGGCGCGATGCACAAGTGTGAATGCCAAACGACCCGGTCCTTTGCTGTCAACGTCCGCTGCTTGCCGCATCGTGATCGGGCAGAACGGGAAGTGGTGCCATTGGCGAGCTGTACCAGCCGACCACGCGTTCGCGCTCGAATCGGATATGCGATGGACCGTACTCCCATATCTCGCCTTCGCGCAGGATCGGCTCGCCCAGCACAAGGCGAACATGCGCTGCCCTATCGCCAATCTTTATCACCCCTGGCGCGACCGCATTCGGTGAGAGCATTTGTGAAGCTTCCGCACGAACCTGTGTGGGCGCAGGCTGCCGTTCCGGTTCCGGCTCGACCCACCAGAGCATCAGCCCTGCAGTCACACCGAGCACGCCCCACATCGCGTAGCGAGGCCGCGCAGCATAGGTTGTGGTTTGCAGCGTCGCGGGGACATCGACCGGCCGAACTTCCGGTTCGGCGGATGGCGGTGAGGACTGCCCGGGCATGCGGCCATAGCGTCGCTCGAAACGTCGCAGCCGACGGTAGGCCTGAGTCAGTTCAGCCAAGGACTCGCTGGCCGCGTCGGATTGGGCGCGATCTGGATGCTTATGCGCCACGAGGCTACGCCACGCTTGCTGCAGTTCCCGCAGGCTGCAGTCTTCCGAAAGTCCGAGCCGACGGTAGTCCGCGAGGTAGTCGTTGGGCTGAGACACGAGAATTCAAAAACCTTCGGAATGTGATGCGTTTCACAAAAATGGGCGCGCTGCACTATGATCGCAGGCTCGCTGACTTTGTCCAGCTCGTCATCGCCAACGTTGGCAGTTTTGGCGGCTTGTGCAGGGAAATGGACTGTTCCGCGCATTCCTCGCGAGTGTGCACGAGCACTTTTTCCGTTTATTCAGCGTGACCGGCCGCGTCCTGAACCCGGCTGCAGGCTCTGCTTTCGCCGTCATGCATGATCTTGACTCGCGCATCGCAGAGGCTCAGCGACCCCAGTAACGGAGTAGTGCATGTTCAATTCGTCGTTCATCCAGTGCCGAGCTCTCACGCGCGCCGATGCCCACGGATCGCGTTTGCTGCGCTGGTCGGGCTTAGCGGAGTTGCCGCGTGCGCTGTCGCTGCTGCTCTTGGCCCTGGTGGTATCCAGTAGCGGCCGGACTTTCGCTCAGGAAGGGCCGGCGGTGGCGATAGAATCTGCCCCGGTATCGACCGAAACGCATCCCGACTCGCAAGCCATTTATCGAATCGGCGTGGACGACCAGTTGCAGATCGCGGTGTGGCGCAATCCGGAGCTGAGCGTGAGCGTGCCGGTGCGCCCGGATGGGCGGATCTCGGTGCCGCTGATTGGCGATGTCATCGCCGGTGGGCGCATGCCNNACCGAACTGCGCAGCCACGAGTTCATCTCACGGGTGCGCGTCACTGGCGCCGTCAGGCAGCCGGTTTCGATTCCCTATCGTCAGGGCATGACCGTTCTCGATGCGGTACTGGAAGCCGGTGGCGTGACGGATTTCGCGGCACCGAACCGCACGCGCCTGTTTCGCAAGCAGGCGGCCGCCGATACCCGAAGCGTGTCGATCCGCCTTGGCGACATTCTCAAATCGGGCGAACTGGAAACCAATATCGACGTACAGCCCGGCGATGTGATCACCGTTCCGGAGCGTGCGCTGTGAATTTCCCCTCCCCGATGGAACCGCAAAGCGGCGGTGTGCAGGAAGTGCTGAGTCGTTTGCCGACCGTGGTCGGCGAGCTAAAACGCAATGCGCTGGTGCTGGCCAGCGTATTCGCCGTGATCGCCTTGCTCGCGCTTGGCATCGGCGTCCTATGGCCGAAGAAATTCGTATCAGCGACCACCATCCTGGTTGGCGAGGGCAACATCATCGCGCCGCTGATGGAAGGTCGCGCTGTGCCGACCAGCGTCGGCGACCGTGCACGCATCGCCAGCGAGGTGATCTTCAGTCGACGCTTGATGGAAGACGTGCTGAGCGCAGGCGGCTGGTCGGCGTCGAACCCGGATGCGTTGACACGCGAGCGCATTGCGGAAGAGATCAAGCAACGCACCCTGATAGACAGCCCCGGCGAGAACCTGATCCAGATCAGTTACCACGACAGTCAGCCCGAGCGCGCCTTCAAGGTGGCGCAGCGTTTTGCCGATCTGTTCATCAGCGAGAGTCTGGCCGCCAAGGAGCGCGAAAGCCGTGAAGCCTACGAATTCATCGCTGCGCGGGTAGAGGAGTATCACGCCAAACTGACCGAGGCCGAGGACAAGCTGAAGGCGTTTCGCGCTAGTAATCTGGACGCTCGTCCTGGCACCGATGTCGATGTGCGCGAGCGCATTTCGCAGATTCGCGGACGCATCGAAACCGCACGCACCGATCTTGCCGAAATGCAGATGCGTGAGGCGTCCCTGCAAGCGCAGATGTCGGGCGAAGCCGAAGTCTCCGATCTGCGCAGCCGCGCCGCCCAGACTCGGGTGCGCCTGCTCGAATTGCAGAATCAACTCGACACGCTGCTGCTCGATTACACCGACTCGTATCCGGATGTCGTTCGTCTGCGTCACCAGATCGATGATCTGAAGGCAGTACTGCAACGCGAAGAAGCGGCCCAAGCGAATGGCAACGTCAGCGACGAGGCCGCCACCAGCAATCCGCTGTATCAGCAACTGCGCTCTGACCTCGCGAAGGTGCGCAGCGAAATGGCCGCGTTGCGCGCGCGCATCGGCGACAACGAGAGCATCATGCAGGAAGAACTGGAGCGCGGTCGCCGTGTCGCCGACTCCGAAGCGACCTTGGCCGAACTGACCCGCGACTATGAAGTCAACCGCGACATCTATCAGGATCTGCTGCGTCGCCGCGAGAACGCCCGCGTCTCGATGAATCTGGATGCGGAACAGCGCGGACTGAGTTTCCGCATTCAGGAACCGGCGGCGCTGCCTCTGCGAGCCAGCGGCCTACGCCTGCTGCACTTCGCCGTGGCGGGCGTGCTGGGTGCCATCGCCGTGCCGGTGTTGCTGCTGTTTCTGCTGGTGCAATTCGACCCGCGTGCACGGCATGCGGGACAACTCGCCGAACTGAGTGGTCTGCCGGTGCTGGTCAGCATTCCCGAATACCTGACCGTCGCCGACAAGCGCCGGCAGAAACTGCGGATCTGGCTGGCGCTGTTGATCGTGCTCGGCGCTCTGAGCGTCTATGTGCTGACGGCGCTGAGCCGAGGAGCTTTGCTGTGATGACTTCCGCCCATGACTCCCGTTCAGCGGCCTTGGTACCCAGCGAATCCGCCGTGCAGCGCCTCGATTCGCGCGCCCTCGATCTGCGTCGCATTGTCCGCCACGACATGCAGGATGCACGACCCGCCGATGCCTTCCGCGATCTGCGCACGCAATTGCTGGCGCGCACCGACAGTCGTGTCGAAGTCATTCTGGTCGCCCCGGTCGGGCGTGGCAGTGGTGGTAGCTATGTCGCCTTGAATCTGGCAGCGGCATTCGCCTTCGACGAAACCCGTCAGGTGGTGTTGGTTGACTGCAACCTGCGGCAGCCTTGCCTGCATCAGCGTTTGGATGTCGAACCGCACCAAGGCGGACTGGTCGACTATCTGGAGGGCCGGGTCGATGATCTTGCTCACGTGCTGTATCCGAGTGGGCTGGCGCGTTTGACTCTGCTGCCGGTGGGCACGCGTCGCGAAGCCAGCGGCGACCTGCTCGGTCATGCGCGCATGCGCGGTTTGATCGACTCGCTGCGCAGCGTGGCTGAAAAGGTCACGATCATCCTTGATGCGCCGGCAGCGAACGTCACTCCCGATGCGCGCATTCTGGCCGAGATGACCGACTGCTGCGTGCTGGTCGCCGGTTACGGTCGAGACACGCCTGCAGCCGTGCAGAGCGCCAGCGCCGTGCTGAATCCGCAGCGATTGGCGGGCGTCGTGTTCAACCGTGTCCCATGAAAACTGTCCGAGCCAAGGAGCATCCGCCATGATCGCGACGATGGGAGCCGCTCTGGGTAAGCGCGCCGTGACGGCGTTGAGCACCGCCTGCCTCTTGGCAATGAGTACGCCGGGCGTGGCGGTCGATCTCAACTACCGTATCGGCGTCTTCGCCGAGCACAGCGACAACATCGCGCGTCAGCCGGTCACCGATGACCCCGCCTTCGGGCCAATCACCAGCGACACCGCCATCGCGCCCTACATCGGCTTCGCGCTGACGCAGGAAGGCGATGTGCTGAGTCTGCAGGCGGCTGGCGACCTTGAGCGTCGAAGCTACCTGAATGACAGTTTCGATGATGAAAGTCGCACCCGCATGGGCCTGCGCGCAGCATGGCGCCTGCTGCCGGAGCGGCTGACCTGGGCACTCGATGGCGTGTTGAGCGATCAACCCGTCAATGTGTTCGCGGTTGAACAGCCGGACAATCTGCAACGCACCCGCCTGTTGGTGACTGGCCCGACCCTGGCGCTGCGACCGACGCCCCGCACGCGCCTGTTGCTGGAGGCGCGCTACACCAACACCGACGCGGAACAGACCATCGACTTCAACAGTGATCGCTGGAGCGCGGCGGTTCGCGGTCTGTGGGAGCTGAGCAGTGTGAGCACACTGTCCTTCAATGCCGAACACCTCGATGCCCGCTTCGATGTCGCCTCCAGTTTCAATGCCGATTACCAGCGCCAGGATCTGTTTGCCCGCTACGACCGCCGCAGTTCTCGCGGCGATTGGTCCGCCGATCTGGGCGTGACCCGGGTCGTCTTTGACGAAGCCGATCCTGATGCCGTTGCAGACGAGACTCGTCCCCTACTACGCCTGCGTGGCGGCTTGCAACTGACCGAACTCACGCGCATCGAAGCCAGCCTGCTGCGCCAGTTCAGTGACAGCAGCCAATACCTGCTGGGCAGTGCGCCGACGGTGACTGACTATGAGTTGCCGATTGGTCTGCCGAATCTTTCGACCACCGCGGTCAGTGCAGACCTGTACGACGAAAAGTCCGCCAGTCTGGGCATTGCCCGACGCAGCGACACGGTTTACCTGCGCGTCGATACCTACTTGCGCCGCTTCGGTTACGAGATCAATCCGGAACTCGACCAGGACGCCGAGGGCGTGAGCGTCGGCATCAGCCGGCAGATCACGCCGCAGTTCGCCGTGGGTGCCTATGCCGCGCGCGAATGGCGCGATTACACCGCCTTGCTGCGCGATGATCGGGAACTGCGCTATGGCGGCACGCTCGACTGGCGCTGGTCGCGGCGTTTCGGTCTGAGCGTGGACGTCAGCCACAACGAGCGCAGCAGCAGCGATCCGCTGCAAGCCTACGACGACAATCGCGTCGTGCTGTCGATCAGCTACGTGCGTTGAACAGCATGTCGCGCGCGCTCTGCCTCATGTATCACGGGCTGTCCGCCGATGGCAGCGCGCCACTCGGCGCGGACCCCCATTACACGCTTCCGAGCACGCGTTTTGCGGCGCATCTTGATGCATTGAAGACCGCCGGTGCGCGCTTGGGCAGCGCACGCGATGGGCTGCAGCAAGCCAGCGCCAATGCGGTCTGGATCGGCTTTGATGACGGCGACGCCAGCAACTACGCACAAGCGCTGCCGGTACTGGCCGAGCGCGGTCTTCGCGCGGATTTCTTCGTCAATCCCGCCCGCGTCGGCAACGCTGGTTATTGCGACTGGTCCCAGCTGCGCGCGCTGGCCGATGCGGGCATGAGCGTGCAATCACATGGCTTGACGCATACCTATTTCACCCACCTTGATGCGCCGAAGTTGCGCGAAGAACTGCGTGTCTCGAAGGCGCAGATCGAACAGCATCTGGGCCAGCCGGTGACCCTGCTGGCACCACCGGGCGGACGCGCTCCGCGCGGGCTCGCGGATTTGGCCTTATCGCTGGGTTACCACGCGGTATTGGGATCGGCGCCGGGAATGGCGCGCTGGTCGACGCAGGAGAGCATTTCCCGGATTCTGCCGCGCGTCGCGGTCACCGCCGGGCATGACAGCGCACAGGTCGTGCGTTGGTTCACGCACGGGCAACGCGCCTTGTTGCCCCTGCAGATTCGCTACCACGGCCTTGCGCTCGCCAAACGTCTGCTTGGCGACCATCGCTATGAGCAGGTTCGTGCACGACTGCTGGGAACGGCGGCATGAGCGTGATCGCCGCTGTCGCCGTCTGGGCCGGACTGGCGCTATTGGCCTACACCTTTGTCGGCTATCCGCTGTGCCTGTGGTGGCTGAGCAGGACACGCGCGAAGCCCGTGGCAGGCCAGGACTGGACGCCCAGCCTCAGTGTCTGCATCGCCGCGCACAACCCGGGTAGCCTGCTCGAACGCAAGATCGCCATGCTGCGCGGGCTGGATTACCCGCAGGACAAGCTGCAGATCATCGTGGTATCGGATGGTTCGACCGATGGCAGTGCGGCGCGTCTGCAAGCCATGCAGGACGAGCGCCTGCAGGCGCTGGTTAACTACGAACGCCGTGGCAAGTCGGCCTGCCTGCGCGATGCCATTCACGCCGCCACCGGTGAGGTGTTGATCTTCAACGACATCCGCCAACGTCTGGCAGCGGATGCGCTGCGCAAACTCACCGCCGCACTCGCCAGCGATGAACTGCAGGCCGTCAGTGGCTTGCTGCGCTTCGAAACCAGCGCCGAGGCGGGCGCCGCCGCCGATGCCTACTGGCGCTACGAAAGCGCGATCAGAACCATGGAAGCGCAGACGGGTTCGGTGGTGGGCGTCAGCGGTGCGCTGTATGCCGTGCGCCGCGCGCATATGCCGCTGCCACCGGCGGGCATCGTGCTCGATGACCTGTGGGTCCCATTGAAGATCGCTGAGCAAGGCGGACGGATCGGGCTGGAGAGCGCGGCCGTGGTCTGGGATCAGCCGAGCAGCAGCGCGGTCGAGTCCGGTCGCAAGCGCCGCACGCTCGCTGGCAACTGGCAGTTGCTCGCCCTCTGGCCCGGCTTGCTGCTGCCTTGGCGCAACCGCCTGTGGTGGCGCTATGTGAGCCACAAACTGCTGCGACTGTTGACCCCATGGATGCTGCTGAGTATTGGCGTGGGTAGCGTCTACCTGGCCGTCGATAATCGGTTCTACCAGATACTGGTTATCCTGCAGTTGCTTGCCTATGCAGGCGCACTGACTGGCAGCGCAGCGCCGAGTCTGCGTCGTCTGTTTCCGATCCGAATTCTGAGCGCGTTTTTCGACATGAATCTCTACGCCGTGCTGGGCACATTCGACTTCCTGCGC
Source organism: Lysobacterales bacterium UBA2790 (assembly GCA_002352135.1). Classification (GTDB taxonomy): domain Bacteria; phylum Pseudomonadota; class Gammaproteobacteria; order Xanthomonadales; family Xanthomonadaceae; genus Aquimonas. The sequence goes on along the minus strand of DEHW01000175.1, from coordinate 4,593 downwards.
CAACGCAAGCCCCATCTCTGGCAGACCACGGCAGCGGTTGATACCAACGTGGTGTCGCGATGAACCGACCTGCCGCCCAATCAACGCCGCAGCGCGTGCTCTACGTGGTGTCGCTGTTTCCGTGCTGGTCCGAGACCTTCATCGTGCGCGAGATCGATCAGCTCATCGCGCGCGGCGTTGATGTTCACATCCTCTCGCTCAAGCCGCCCAGCGAGAAGTTGGTGCAGGCGCGGGCGCAAGCCTTGATGGACCGCGTCATCGGTCCTCGTTCCTGGTCGCAGGAACTGCCAGCGGTGTTGCGTGCCCTGCTTGCCCAGCCGGTGACGCTTATGCGCATCCTGTGGCAACTCGGTTGGGGGCTCTGGTCACAGCCGCTCGCGCTGGGCAAGAGCTTGATCGCGCTGTGGCGGACATTGGCCGCGCTGCCACAGTTGAGGGCCTTCGATCCCGAATGGATTCATGCCCATTGGGCAACCTATCCATCGACCATAGCGTGGTCCTTGTCGCGTCTGCTGCAGCGGCCTTTTTCATTTACCAGCCACGCGCATGACATCTTTGTGGAAGACCAGCTGCTGCGCCGCAAACTGGCGGATGCGGATCTGGCGATCACGATTTCCAACTACAACATCGCCTATCTCGGTCGTTGGGGCGCGGCAGCACTGGGCGAGCGCCTGCAGGTCGTGCATTGCGGCGTCGACTTCAGCGAGTTCGACGCCCACCTCGATGACCGCAAGAGCGGGCGCATTGTCAGTGTCGGTCGACTCGATCCCATCAAAGGCTTCCATGTCCTGATTCCAGCCCTGCAGCGACTATTGCAGGCGGGCGTGGTGTTCGATTGCGAAATCATCGGCGAAGGCCCACAACGCGCGGAACTCGAAGCGGCGCGTGATCGCTCGGGTCTGACCACGCGCCTGCATTTCCCCGGCGCGCAGGCCCAGGAACGGGTGCGCGCGGAACTGCAGTCGGCGGCCATCGTGGTGATGCCCAGCGTGCGTACCCGCGAAGGCAACCAGGATGGTATTCCCGTCGCGCTGATGGAAGCCATGGCCAGTGGCGCCGCTGTCATCAGTACCACCGTCTCCGGCATTCCCGAATTGATCGAACATGAGCGCGACGGCCTGCTGGTCGCGCCCGATGACCCGCTTGCGCTGGCGGATGCGATTCAACGCCTTCTGAAAGATACTGCGCTGCGCCGACGTCTCGGCGCGGCGGCACGCCAGCGCGTGCAGGCCGAGTTCGACGCGCATACCGAAGCGGATCGCTTGCTCGCGCTGATCGCCGCTGCGCCCACACGCCTTCGCAAGGTGCCGACACCATGACGGCGTCGTTGCGGATTCTGGTGATGACCGACGAAATGGAAGTGGGTGGCAGCCAGCGTCAGATCGTGCATCTGTTGCGTGGACTGAAGGCGCGGGGACACGAGGTGTCACTGCTGTATTTCCGCAAGCATTCCTTCCTGCTGGACGCGGTGCGCGCCGAAGGCATTGCGGTCACCCAGATTGAAAAGCTCAAGCCGATCGACCTGCGTTTTACTTGGGCCTTGTTGCGCTTTCTGCAGCGCGGTCGTTTCGATGTGGTGCACTGTTTTTCGATCACCGCCGAGCTGTGGACGCGACTGGTGATGCCGCTGGTGTGGGGTACGCGTTTCATCAGCTCGGTGCGCGGACTGGGACTGGATTTCCCGGACTGGCATTGGCGCGCCAAGGCCTGGGTCATGCGTGGCTCGGATGCGGTGATTTCCAACAGTCGCGCCGGTGCCGAACTGATGCAGGCGCGCTGCCAATTCCCCGCTGCGCGTATCGATGTGGTGCACAACGGTGCCGCGTTGGCTACGGACATAAGCGCGGCGCGGCGCGAACAGGCGCGTCAGACCGTCGAATGGGTTTCCCCGCAACGAATGCGCCTGTTGTTCGTCGGTCGTCTGGTCTACAACAAGAACGTCCGCATGCTGCTGTTGGCGCTGGCGCGCTTGCCCGCCGAACGTCGCCCACTTGCGTGGATTGCTGGATTCGGTCCGGATCGCGGTGACCTGCTGATTCTGCGCGAGCGCTTGGAACTGAGCGAGGACGTGCGCTTTCTGGATGAGCGCGACGACACCGCCGAACTGATGCTGGCGGCCGATCTACTGGTTCTGCCTTCGCGTGAAGAGGGTCTTTCCAATGTGATCATCGAAGCCATGGGCAGCGGTCTGCCGATCATTGCGACCGCCGTGGGTGGCACACCCGAGTTGATCCGCGACGGTGAAAACGGCCTGCTGGTTCCGAACGAGGATGACAGCGCCTTGGCGGCGGCGATGCAGCGGCTGATCGACGACGACGCACTACGAGATCGACTGGCTGCGCAAGCGCGCGCCGATGCGCTGACAGGGTTTTCGCTGGACGCCATGGTCGATCACACCGTGAGCATCTACCAACGCTGCTTGCACGGAGGCAAGCCATGAAACCGTCTCGTCCGTCTGACACCCTCGCGATCCATAACATGTTGCGGGCCCACACCGCTTCAGGGCCTGCGGTGGGACGCTTCGTGACGGCGTTCGGCGCCGTCGATCTGGCCGCACTGCAAGGAGGTCTGTCCACGCTGGATTCGCCGCTGCGCAGTGCCGCCGAGGGTCGCGTCGAAGTGCGACGCGGGCACGGCCGCAGCGTGGTCGGCGTGTTCGATCTGGTCGCCGGTCAGGTGGATGATCTGTGCGGCCCCGAGTTGCTGGCACCTTGGCAGCACTGGCGTGGTCGCTTCGCCTTCGTGATGCACGATGAAGCCAGCGGCGATTGCCTGGCAGTCTGCGATCACTTCGGCACGCTGCCGATCTTCTACAGCGCACACCGCGATGCCTTGCTGGTCGGCAATACGTTTGGCCCGCTGTTGCGCGCACCGTGGTGCGCTCGGCAACCTGATCCGGCAGCGATCTTTCACTACCTCAATTTCGCCTGTATCCCGGCCCCATTGACCATCGTGCCAGGGGTGCGTCGGCTGCCGCCCGCCAGCCTGTTGCGTTGGCAGGCAGGAAAGGTCGACGTACAGCGCTGGTGGCGGCCGCCGTATGACGAGGATCTCGACGGCGATGCGGACACCCTGGCCGCTGATCTGCGCGAACATCTGGTCGCCACGGTGCAGCGCTACCGCCCTGACGGCAGCGATTGGGGCTGCTTTCTGAGCGGCGGCACCGACAGCTCCAGCGTGACCACCATTCTGGCTCGCCAGCATCCCGCCGAGCGCGTGCACAGCTATTCGATCGGCTTCGCCGAGGCCGGATTCGATGAACTGGATTTCGCCCGGATCGCCGCCGAAGCCTGTGGTGCGCATGGCCATTTCGGCAGCGTCGACGAAGCCGAAACACTGGCCGTCCTGCCACGCCTGACCGAGCTGTTCGATCAGCCGTTCGGCAATGCCTCGGCGGTGCCGACCCGAGCCTGTGCCGCTTTGGCCGCACTGGATGGTCGCTCCATTCTGCTCGCGGGCGATGGCGGCGACGAAATCTTTGGTGGCAACGAGCGTTATGCCAAAGACCAGATCATGCAGCGTTTCTACGAACTGCCACGTCCGATCAAGTCGCTGGGCCGCTGGCTGGGACGCTGCCTAGGCGGCGGGTCATCGCATTTTCTCAATCGCATCGACAACTTCACCCGGCGCGGCAGCCTGCCGAACCCGGATCGCTTCTATACCGATGACGCGTTTGCTTCGGAGCATTTCAGCGAACTGCTCAGCCCGCGTCTGCAAACCACGTTGACGCCCGGTCTGTCCCTGCAGTTCATGCGTGAGCTGTATGCCGTTTCGGACGCCCGCGCCGAACTGCATCGGATCATGGCGCTGGACCTGGAACTGGCGATTGCGCAGAACGATCTCGTCAAGGTGGATGGTGCCTGTCGACACGCCGGTATCAGCGTTCGTTTTCCGCTGCTGGACCCTGACCTGGTCGCCTACACCGGACGTCTCAAAGCGCACTGGAAAGTGCGCGGCCTGGACAAGCGCCATCTGTTCAAGAAAGCCGTTCACGGCATTCTTCCCGAGGCGATATTGCGCAAGCCCAAGCAGGGTTTCGGACTGCCGGTGAGTGTCTGGATCAGCCAGCGGCCTGCCTTCCGTGCTTGGATGCACGACTTGCTGCTGTCGCCGCGCAGCCGTGCTCGTGACTGGTTCCAGGCCGACTTCATCCAGCACTTGTTCGACCGTCACGTCGCCGGTGCCTGGGACTATTCGGGACCGTTGTGGCAGCTCGCCATTCTGGAACTGTGGATGCGGCAACACCTGGATGGTGAGGTCTAGTTTGGACAGCGCGATTCTCATGGTGCTGGAAGCGAACTTTCCCAAGTTCGGCGGTGCCGAGCGCCAACTCGAAACGCTGGCCAACGCGCTGCAGCAGCAAGGTCATCGGGTGCGCGTGGTGCTGCCGCGTCTTTTGCCCGAGTATCCCGCCGGGGCGGACCGCCACAATGGGCTTGATTTGTGGCGGATCGATTATCCGCGCCTCCGCCTGCTCGGCACGCTGGTGCTGCTGCTCAAGCTGAGCTGGTGGCTGTGGCGCGAGCGTAAGCATTACGACGCTATCCATGTCCACATCGCCCATCACATGGGCGCGGTCGCCGCCCTGGTCGG
>DEHW01000087.1 GCA_002352135.1 Lysobacterales bacterium UBA2790 | reverse complement strand
CTTATCCCATCGCGGCCCGCGAGCCTCGGTTTTGATGCAATGCATCACACGAAGCCTTATCCTTCGTGGCCCCGCCGCGTCGTGCGGCACCCCTCATCACTGGAGCGCCCCATGGGTCTTGAACTGGTCCCCACCGGCCGTGACGTGCCGAACGAAATCAATGTCGTCATCGAAATCCCGAAGGACTCCGAGCCGGTCAAGTACGAGGTCGACAAGGAAACCGGCGCGATTTTCGTCGACCGCATCCTGTCGACACCGATGCGTTACCCCTGCAACTACGGTTACGTGCCGCACACCTTGTGTGGCGATGGCGACCCCGTCGATGTGTTGGTCATTCTTCCGTTGCCATTGGTCGCAGGCTGCGTGATCCGTTGTCGTCCAGTGGGTGTTCTGAAGATGACCGACGAGGCCGGCAGCGACGAAAAGCTGCTGGCTGTGCCGATTGACAAAGTGTTCGCCGGCTACGGCCACATCACCGACATCACGCAAGTCTCCGGCCACTGGCTGGAACGTATCGGCCATTTCTTCGAGCATTACAAAGATCTGGAGAAGGGTAAATGGGTCAAGCTCGACGGCTGGGGTGGCGCCGACGAAGCCAAGGCGATCATCGCCGAGTCCATCAGTCGCTTTGAGAACAGCGCGGAAAAGCCGAAGTTCTAGTCGCCCCTCAAGTGGCCGCTGGCCACCAGAACAGCCGTGACCCGTCTAAAGATGGGTCGCGGAAAACACCCGGTTTCTTCCGGCGATCTTCGCCGCGTACATGGCTTTGTCGGCAAGACCAAGCATTTCTGTCGCGTTGGCATCCGGGTGTCGGTCACGACTGGCCACGCCCACACTCACCGTGACGCGCACAACACCGTGCTCGCTCGGCAACTCGATCGCCGCGACATCCTCGCCGCAGCGCTGGCCTAGACGGAGGCAGGTCGCCTCGTCTGCGCCCGGCAGGATCAACAGAAACTCCTCGCCGCCAAGCCTTGCGACCATGTCGGTGGTCCGCACCAGTCCGCGCAGTCGCTCGCCCACCGCGATCAACACCGCATCGCCCATGGCGTGTCCATGGGCATCGTTGACCGCCTTGAAATGGTCGATGTCAATGAAGATCACGCCAAGGGAACTGCGATCTCGTGCGCTTTCGGCAACCCGGCGTTCCAGCTCTCCCATTGCAGCACGTCGATTGGCCAGGCCGGTCAGCGAGTCGGTTTCTGCCAGGCGACGCATGGTGTCACGTTGACGACGGATGTTTCCCAGACGCAGCAACAGCACAGCACTGGCAGCGACCCCAATCCAGGCTACCGCGCCAGCCAACCACTCCACCTTCCATGGCGCCGCATCGAACACCGAGGTCCAGCCCACCCAGCCTGCGACGATCAGCGGTAGCACGGCAACGACGTTGCCCATCGCGGTGGAAGAATGGGCTCGGCGGAACCACCACAAATTGAACATAGCCGCGATCACCAGCAAGCTCACGGCAAGTAGGTCCACGATCAGTGCAAGTTGAGCCAGTAAGCCGTAGTCGATACTCAGACTGAACACCAACAACGCAAAGGCGAAAACCCCCATAGCCAGACCCAGGCCGGGCAACCACAGCAACTTGCGTCGGACCTCACGGCCGCTCAGCATCAAGCTCAGCGTGCTGACGACCATGGGAATCGGCAACCCGACCAACAAACGGATACGCCACTCACCGACTGGCAACCACGCACTGGGAAAGCCGGACACGCCGGTCATCAAGGCAATCCAAAGAAACACCACCGTGCTGTTCACGGCAAAAATCAACAGTGCCGATTCGCGTGCCACGGCAAATGCCAACAGAGTGGAAATCACCACACTGAACATCACCGCCAGAATGCCTACGCGGATCCCGAACCGGTAGCTGTCCTGTCGTTGCACCGCCGCAGGCGGACCGGAAGTCATCACGATCGGCCAGAGTGTCAGGTCCGGCCCCAAAACATGCACAACGATTGGCTGCACGCTTCCCGCGGCCGGCACAAAAACGCCGCCGACACCCGTGTGGAACCGCGAATCCATGCGCGCGGCATCGCCAAACTGACCGCAGTAGACTCGCGCCCCCTGACTCAATTGCACGCGATCCGTTGGTGCGCCATGCACCAGCACCGCGACAGGCTCGCCGCTCCAGCCACCCTCCGGCGGCGAAACTTCATAGCGCTGCCAGAGGGTGGGTCCATCGATATCACACGACACCGCTTCACTGCGCGGTGACTGCATCAGTCGCTCATTGACCGCGCCAGCATGGGCAATCGGCATCGACAGCCACAGCAGTAGCACGCAGAGCCAACCCAGCGCTGACGCAGACGGTTGCATGCCCTCAGCCGCGCTCCAGCAGCTTGCGAAGATCAATGACAGCCGCGTTGGCGCGCGAGACGTAGTTGGCCATGACCAAGGAGTGGTTGGCGAAGAATCCAAAGGGTGAGCCGTTCAGCACCATTGGCGAGCCAAGATCGTGCTGACTTTCTTCCAGTTCGCGAATGATCTGCTGCAGGCTGACCAATGCGTTCTTGTCTTCGAGCACCTCGGCAAAGTCATGCTCAATGGCTCGCAGGAAGTGCAGCAGAGCCCATGTCGTGCCGCGCGCTTCGTAGAAGACATCGTCGAGCTGCGTCCATGGCGTTTTGACCACCCGCGTGCCGGGACCGGGTGTTGACTGGCGTGCGCTGGGATCGCCACTCAAGTCGGTATCGATGCGCAATTGACCGACGCTGGCCGAAAGCCGCTGCGACAGCGAACCCAGACGCTTTTCCACCACGGCCAACCAATCGGCCAGATTGTCGGCACGGGCGAAAAACTGTGCGTTGTAAGGATCGCCATCCGTCAGACGCTCAAGGTAGCCTTCGACGTGCGTGATCGCCTTCTCGTATTGCCCTTCCGAAGACGGCAACAACCATCGATCATTCGGCGAGGAGAACAAAGGGTCGGCCTCGGCCAGATCGGCGTCCTCTGTGCTCTGTGTCTGTGAACGGCTGAACTCATTCCGCAAGGCCTTGGTGAAATCGCGCACTTGCACCAGCACGCCGAACTCCCAGTTGGGCACGTTATCCATCCACACGCCGGGTGGCATCCAGTCGTTGCTGAGGTAGCCACCGCGCTTATCAAGCAGGGTCCGTGATACCGCGATCAAGGCCTCGCTGCTGGCGGTACCAATGACCCACTCGCGCTGACGCATTTCGCTGTTGCGCTTGGCCATCGCCACCACATCGAAAGACTCTGGCTCGTCATCCCACCACCACATGGTGCTTCCCAGAGCAACGATCAGCAGCGCAAGGACACTCGCCGCAGCGCGCCATTTCCAACGCGAGGTTGGACGCTTTGTCATATCCACCACGTCACTCTCCTTGTCGTGGCAGGGTGCGGGAGTCAGTCCGGCACCGCCATTGGGCACAGCATGGTCACCACTGAGCATGTGGTCAAGGCCAGTGAAGCCTTGTGAATAAGGGCATCCAGGGCCTAAGACATGCCGCGCCAGAGTTAGCGGCAAACCTGGGTAATGCTGAAGTGCTTGCCCTCCCCGTTTCGTTGCCATTGAAACCATCACGCCTTGCGACGTTTGGATGGTTGACACTGCGATTTGCGCTGTGTTTTGCTCCGCACCATGAACCGCACCCATCGCCACCAACCGACTGTCGCCCGCTGCCCCGTGCAGCCGCGGTCTGTTGAGTTGGGCTTGATGCTCTGGGCGGTGCTTGTAGTACTCGTACTTCTTATTACCTCGCCAGTCGGTGCGGGATAGGTCGTTACGGTTCAACGCAGCAAGGAACCCGAAACCCAGAACCCCGCCCGGCAACGGAGCGGGGTTTTTTTTAAGCCCGTAGCCGCATTGCAACCACGCACCACTGCCCCTTCACCTGTTAGACCCACCCCCTTTCTTTCACCCCATCTCATTGCAGGACCCGCCATGACCCAGACCGTACCCGCCAGCTTCCTTTCCCGCATCGCCGTCGTCGGTTACGGCAGTCAGGGCCGTGCCCACGCATTGAACCTGCGCGACTCCGGTTGTGATGTGGTCATTGGCCTGCGCCCGGGCGGCCCCACCGAAGCCAAGGCCAAGGCCGATGGCTTCACCGTCAAGTCGCCCGCCGATGCGGTCAAGGACGCCGATCTGGTCGCGGTGCTGACTCCCGACATGGTGCAGAAGAAGCTCTACTCCGAGGTGCTGGCGCCCAACATGAAGCAGGGCGCTTGCCTGTTGTTCGCGCACGGATTGAACGTGCACTTCGGCATGATCGCGCCGCGCGAGGATCTCGATGTGGTGCTTGTCGCACCCAAAGGTCCGGGCGCGCTGGTACGTCGAGAGTATGAAATCGGTCGTGGCGTGCCTTGCATCTATGCGATCTACCAGGACAAGAGCGGCAAGGCCGAGCAGTACGCACTGGCCTACGCCTCAGGTCTGGGCGGCGCGCGCGCCAATGTCATCAAGACGACCTTCAAGGAAGAAACCGAAACCGATCTGTTCGGCGAACAGGCGGTGCTGTGCGGTGGCGCATCCTCCCTGGTTCAGGCCGGTTTTGAAGTGTTGGTGGAAGCCGGTTACCAGCCGGAAATCGCCTACTACGAAGTGCTGCACGAGCTGAAGCTGATCGTCGACCTGTTCTACGAAGGAGGTATCACCCGCATGCTGGAGTTCGTCTCCGAGACCGCGCAATACGGTGACTACGTCAGCGGCCCACGGGTGATTGATGCCAGCGTCAAGGCCCGCATGAAGGACGTCCTGACCGACATCCAGAATGGCACCTTCACCAACAACTGGGTCGCCGAGTACGAAGCCGGTCTGCCCAACTACAAGAAGTTCAAGCAGGCCGATCTGGATCACCCCATCGAACAGGTCGGCAAGGCACTGCGCGCCAAGATGGTCTGGCTGCAGTCCAATGCCACACCCGAACAGGACCCGGTGACATGAGTTCCGACACCGCCCGCGCGCCGGCCAAGAATGGCGCGCACCTGATGGTGCAGGCGCTGGAGGCCGAAGGGGTGGATGTGCTGTTCGGCTATCCGGGCGGCGCGATCATGCCTTTCTATGACGCGCTGGTGGGTTCGAAGCTGCGCCACATCCTCACTCGCCACGAGCAGGGTGCGGCGCTGGCGGCGAACGGATTCGCCCGCGCTTCGGGACGTGTGGGCGTGTGTGTGGCCACCTCGGGCCCTGGCGCATCCAATCTGGTCACCGGCATCGCCGATGCCTTTCTGGATTCGGTGCCGATGGTGGTACTTACTGGTCAAGTGCCGACCACCTTGATGGGTACCGATGCCTTTCAGGAGCTGGACGTCTACGGCATGACCCTGCCGATCGTGAAACACAGTTTCCTGCTGCGCAAAATCGAAGACCTGCCGCACGTCGTTCACGAAGCCTTCCGCGTTGCGCGCAGTGGCCGACCGGGTCCGGTGCTGATCGATTTCCCCAAGGATGTGCAGATCGCCTCGGCGACCCACATGAGTCTGCTGGAACCGGCAGCGGCCGACACCTTGCCTTCGGCGCCTGCCGATGGCTTGGCTGAAGCCATCGCTGCGATCGCCAGTGCCGAGCGCCCGGTAATCTACTCCGGTCAAGGCATCACACTGGCCGAAGCGGTCGAGCCGTTCCGGCAATTTGTCGAGGCTGCCAAGCTGCCCACCGTGACCACCCTGCGCGGTCTGGGGAATCTGCCACCGGAGCATCCCTACCTGATCGGCATGCTGGGCATGCATGGCACGCGTGCCGCCAACATGGCCGTGCAGAACTGCGATCTGCTGATCGTGGTCGGTGCGCGCTTCGATGACCGCGCTACCGGCAAGCTGGCCGAGTTCGCTCCCAATGCCCGCGTCATTCACCTCGATGCCGACATCGCCGAAATCAGCAAGCTGCGACAAGCCGACATTCCTTTGTATGGCGACTTGCATGAAACGCTCTCAGCCCTATCGGCAGCACGCTCGAACTGTGCCGAATGGCATCGCCGCTGCATGCAGATGAAGGCCAGCTCCGCGCCACGCTACGACGCGCCTGGCAAGGGCGTCTACGCTCCAGCCCTGCTCAAGCGGATGTCCGAGATCGCTCCGCCCGACACCATCGTGGCTTGCGACGTCGGCCAGCATCAGATGTGGGTGGCGCAACATTGGAAGTTCCATCATCCACGCAACCATCTCACCTCTGGCGCGCTGGGCACCATGGGCTTTGGCCTGCCTGCGGCCATCGGTGCGCAATTCAGTTGCCCGGATCGCCCGGTGGTGCTGGTGTCGGGCGATGGCAGCATCATGATGAACATCCAGGAACTGGCCACCGTGGCGCGTTGCCAGTTGCCAATCAAGATGATCCTGCTCGACAACAGCACACTGGGCATGGTGCGGCAATGGCAGGAGCTGTTCTTTGATCGCAACTACAGCGAAATCGACCTGTCAGACAATCCCGATTTCGCCGCCTTGTGCCGCGTGTTCCGCATCCCGGCGATCAAACTGGAACGTCGCGAAGACACCGAGGCGGCGCTGCGCGAACTGCTGGCGACGCCCGGTCCGGCGATGCTTCACGTCGTGATCGATGCGCGCGCCAACGTCTGGCCGCTGGTTCCTCCCAATCACAGTAACGCCACCATGCTGGACGAGGCCGAGACCCCCCATGCGATACCGGCTTGATCTGATTCTGCGACCCGCCGAAGGCGCGCTGCTGCGCGTCATCGGTACGGCTGAGCGTCGTGGCTATACGCCTCTTGCGGTGGAAGGCCGTCAACAGCAGGACGCCCAGGAATGGCATCTCATGTTGCTGGTCGAAGGCGAACGCGGCGCCGACAGCCTGCGCAAGCAGATGGAAAAACTCTACGACTGCCTGGCCGTCGAGATTCGCGAGGAGGCGATTGCATGAGCCTTTACCAGTGGATGGATGCCCGCCTCGGTCCGGCCGACACCTTTTCGGTGCCACTCAACGTCAATGCCCTGCACTACGGCACCGGTGTTTTCGAAGGCATTCGCAGCTACGCCACCCGCGATGGCGCAGCCATCTTCCGCTTGCGTGACCACCTGTTGCGCATGAAGCAGGGCTGCGAGGTGATCGGCATCGACTTCGATATGGACGAAATCGGCGAGGCGATCCTTGCCGTGCTGCGCGCCAACCAGCACCGCGACGCCTACATCCGCCCGTTGAGTTTTTACGGCTCCGGTCTGGGTCTGGATGTGGAAGCGCTGCAGCAGCATCACTGGGTCGCCAGCGTGCCGTGGAATTCGCACCTTGGCAGCGCCAAGGTGAAACTCGCCCACAGTCCGTTCCGGCGCAACCGCCACACCTCGATTCCTCCGCTGAAGCTGTGCGGCGCCTACGTCAACTCGCTGATGGCCAAGCACGAAGCGACCACGCGTGGTTTCGGCGAAGCACTGTTCACCGATGAATCCGGCCTGGTGGTCGAATGCACCGGCGAGAACGTCTTCATGGTCAAGAACGGCCAGATCACGGCAGTGGAACATCCTGATGCGCTCGGTGGCATCACCCGCCGCACGGTCATCGAACTGACGGGTGCGGACAGTCGTGCGGTCAGCCTGGAAGAGCTGCGCGAGGCGGATGAAATCTTCCTCACCGGCACCTCGGCGGAAATCGCCCAGGTTGGGCAGCTCGACCAACGCGAACTAGGCCCCAATCCAGTCACATTGGCACTACGTGAGCGCTATCTGAGTATTGTGCGCGGCGAGTCGGCAGATCACGACCCTTGGTTGACACGTTTTTGATGGCCAGTCCAGAGACTGGCTTACGGCGCGCGCGCCGCGTCGTCAGTCCGTACCCACCGGCCTCTCCGCATCGACGACGCGCCGTGTGATCGGTAGTCTGAGCACCTTACCGCCGTCGCCAACGCCCATGCCCCTGACCGAACACCCACCCCGCATCGACCCAGTGCGCGCCCGTGTGCGCCGCCAGCGACTGGCTTGGGGACTGTTCTTCCTCAGCAGTGCGCTGGGCGCGGTGCTGTTTATCGACCGCTATCTCAGTCGTATCGCGGGCGGCAAGGATGCCGACATTCTGCGCGTGCTGATCGAGGAGCTGTCGAGCGCTTATTCGGCCGCCCTGCTGGTGCCATTGATGGTCTGGCTGGCGCGGCGCTGGCCGGTCATGGGTGCGGGTTGGAGCCGTCGCATCGGGCTGCACCTGCCGTTCGCCGCGCTGACGGGCATGCTGCATACCACGCTCAACTCGATGAGCCGCTGGGCACTGATCTACCTGCCCGGCATTGCCGAAGTCGACTACCTGCCCACGGTACAACGCTATCTGCTTTCCCTGCCGAACCAGATGATCGTCTACGGACTGGTCATCGCCATCACCCACACGATTGACCGCTACCGGGCTGCACGCAATCGCGAACTCGACGCCGAGCGCATGCGCGCCCACCTCACGCTCGCTCAGCTCGATGCGCTGCGTCGACAGCTTGAACCGCACTTCCTGTTCACTACCCTGAATGCAGTCTCGACGCTGATCTACAGCAAACCGGCGGCGGCGGAAGAAATGATCGCGCGCCTGTCCTCACTGCTGAAGCATGCCTTCTCGCCTGAGCAGCAACATGAGACCTCTCTGGCCGAGGAACTGCGTCTGCTCGACCTGTATCTGGACATCATGCGCCTGCGCTTTGACGAACGCCTGTTCGTGCAGATCGACATTCCTGAAGAGCTGCGCCATGCGCGTGTTCCGCGTCTGCTGCTGCAACCCTTGGTAGACGCTGCCTTGCGGCGCAGCGCCGATCCCAGCAAGGCGCTGGTCGCGGTCAAACTGGTCGCTCGCGCCGACCACGGCCGACTGATTCTCCGGGTCAGCGATCAGAGCGACGACAGTCGCATCGATGTCGGCGACATCGGTCTCGACAACGCCCGACAGCGCATCCGTCGCATGTACGGCGAACAATACGACCTGCGCCGTGAGGCAGCGGTACTGGAAGGCAGCGACACCATTGTCGAAATGCCTTTGAACACAGAAAAGGTCTGAGCCACGCGCTTGCGACCGCTCTCCAGAGCGCCGACGGTACACCCTGGAGCCAGCGGGACGCACTCGTCAGGACTGGATATTGCATAGCAGCAATATTGCTCGGACAGCGCATCGTTTTGACGCATTGGCGCTCAAGAATCGTCGTATTGGCGATATAAATGGCCAGATACCGTCATATCAACGCGACGTTGCGAGCGCACAATTCTCGTGCCTCCTTGTGGAACTCCATCATGTCCCAGCTACCCATCGACGACGCCCCGACCCTGTTGTCCAACCGCACCTTCGATGAGCTTGCCATCGGGGACAGTGCACGCTTTTCGCATGTGCTCAGTCGCACGGATATCGAGCTATTTGCCGCCGTGTCGGGCGACATCAATCCCGCCCATCTCGACCCGGCATTTGCCGAGAAAGGGCAGTTCCACAGCATCATCGGCCACGGCATGTGGGGTGGCGCACTGATATCCGCCGTCCTTGGCACGCAACTGCCCGGACCCGGCACGATCTATCTCGGCCAGGATCTGCGCTTTCGCCGTCCGGTAAGGCCAGGTGACACGATTACGGCAGAAGTCACGGTGCGCGAACTGCGACCCGAAAAGCGCATCGCCTTGCTGGATTGCCGTTGTGTCAACCAGTTTGGCGAGAACGTTATCACCGGTACCGCCGAAGTGCTGGCACCACGCGAAAAAGTGACCTGGCCAGCGGTCGAACTGCCTTCCGCCAGCGTGCATCATCACGGCCACGATCCGCTCGACCTGAGCGGCAAGCGCGGTCTGATCGTCGGCATTGCCAACAATCAATCCATCGCCTATGGCTGCGCACGGGCATTGCAGAGCGCCGGTGCCGAGTTGGCGATCACCTTCCTCAACAGCAAGGCCGAGCCACATGTGCGGCCCTTGGCGGAAGGTCTGAATGCGCCTTTGATCCTGCCCTGCGATGTACGTGAACCGGGAGCGCTGGAAGGCGTGTTTGCCGCCATCGAGCAGCAATGGGGACGGTTGGATTTCGTACTGCACTCGATCGCCTTCGCACCGCGCGACGATCTGCACGGTCGGGTGGTCGATGCCTCGTCGGAAGGCTTCTCGCAAGCCATGGATGTCTCGGTGCACTCGTTCCTGCGCATGGCCAAGCTCGCTGAGCCACTGATGTCGCAGGGCGGAACGTTGTTGACGGTGACCTTCTATGGCTCATCGCGCGTCGTCGAGCACTACAACCTGATGGGCCCAGTCAAGGCCGCACTGGAAAGCAGCGTTCGCTACGTCGCCGCCGAACTCGGCCCCAAAGGCATTCGCGCCCATGCGATCTCGCCCGGCCCCATTCGCACCCGAGCCGCGTCCGGCATTGATCGCTTCGACGAGCTGTTGGCGGATGCAGCCGCCCAGGTGCCGATCCATCAACTGGCGGATATCGACGATGTCGGCCAGTTGGCGCGCTACCTGGTCAGTGACGCGGCCAGACACATCACCGGTACCGTGATCCCGGTGGACGGCGGTCAACATCTGAGTGCGTGAACAGGCGTTCGCTGCTTTCTGGTTGCCGTCCCCCACCGCGCAAGATCCCGATCGGCGGCCCGAATGCGTCCGTCGCGTCGGGGTCGCGAGACCCAGTCCGCGATCCTCGACCTTTCTCGCAGTACACTGCCACTCATAGCGCGACGCCCGCGTTGAGGGTTGAGTAGCATGTCGTCAACCGGCCTACGCCAGATCAAGAATCCACTTATGAACGTCGTGCAATTGCACGACCGTCATGTCATGCGACCGGAGCATGATGACGGCGATGGCGATGCCATGACCTTCTGCTCGACCTGTGCGTTTTCCTCCGCCTGCCTTGCCGAAGGCTATGACAAGGCTGGCCTGATCGAATTGCACTGCCTGGTGGCGCATGTCGGCCCATTCCAAGCCGGCGAGCATGTATTCCGCGAAGGCGAATCCTTCAACGCGATCGCGGCTGTACGCGGCGGCACGGTCAAGACCTACATCACCGACCGCGACGGCAACGAACAGGTACTGGGTTTTTTCCTGCCAGGTGAAGTGATCGGACTCAACGGCATCCACGATGGTCGCTATCCCTGCAACGCCGTTGCACTGGATACCGTCACTCTCTGCCGCTTCTCCTTCCCGATGATGGCGCTGTTGGCGCAGAAGATGCCCGGATTGCAGAGCCAACTGTTTCGCCTGCTCAGCGCCGACATCAACAAAGCTGCCCTGCTTGCGGGCGATCACACCGCCGATGAACGCATGGCCGCCTTCCTAATCAGCCTGTCACGACGCTACGCCGCACGCGGCTTTTCCGCGCGTCGCTTCACTCTGACCATGGCCAGAACGGATATCGCCAATTACCTGCGTCTGGCGCCAGAAACCGTCAGCCGCGTGCTAAAGCGCTTTCAAGCCGATGAACTGCTCGCCGTCGACCGCCGCGACTTCAACCTGCTCGACTTGCCGCGCCTGGAGGAGTTGGCGGCGGTGATTCTGCGATAGGTGTGCGGTTCTGCAGGCGGCTTGACCTGCATCAGTGATAAGTTTTTGAGCACTGACGAGCATGCGCCTCACTTGAACCGTGAGGAGTGCCATCGTGAGTGCCGAACGTAAACTCTGGCTGGGGCTGGCTGCCCTGCTGGCCGTGTCGTTTTCCGTGTTGTTGTGGGTGGGCACGGAAATTCATCGACAGATGCCGCCCATTCCGTCCGCCGTGGTCAGCAGCGCGGGCGAGACGGTCTTCACCCGCGCCGACATCGAAACCGGGCGACAGGTCTGGCAGAGCATTGGCGGACATCAACTGGGCTCGATCTGGGGTCACGGCAGCTACGTGGCACCCGACTGGACTGCCGACTGGTTGCATCGTGAGGCGATGGCGTGGCTGGATCAGGAGGCCTCCGCGATCAACGGGCAGGCGTTCAGCGCTCAGCCCGTAGATGTGCAAGCCAGTCTGGTTGCGACGCTGAAGCCGCGAATCCGCGCCAATACCTACGATGCAGCCACCGATCAGGTGACCCTCGATCCGGCGCGCGTGGCGGCGATTCGCCATGTCGCTTCGCATTACGAAGAACTGTTCGGTGACGCCCCGGCCTTGACCGACCTGCGTCGTGCCTACGCCATGAAGAACGGCACCGTCACCGAAGCCGCGCATCGTCAGGCATTGACGGCCTTTGTATGGTGGACCGCTTGGTCGGCGGTCACGCAGCGCGACGGTCAGGAAATCAGCTTCACGGCGAACTGGCCATACGAACCTCTGGTCGGCAACACACCGCCGAGCAGCTTATTCCTGTGGACCAGTTTCAGCGTGCTGTTCCTGCTCGCCGGCATTGCGCTGCTGGGCTGGTATCACGCGACACACAAAGATGAGGCGCCGAAGACGCTGCCTGCGCGCGACCCATTGGCGGCCGTTGTGGTAACGCCTTCAATGCGGGCGACCGCCAAGTACTTCTGGGTGGTGATTGCCCTGTTCCTGACCCAAATCCTGCTCGGTGCGTTCACCGCGCACTATCAGGTGGAAGGCCATGACTTCTACGGCATTGCACTCGCCGAAGTGCTGCCCTACTCACTGACGCGCACCTGGCATACGCAACTTGCCGTGCTTTGGATTGCAACCGCTTGGTTGGGTATGGGTTTGTATATCGGTCCGGCCATCTCCGGTCATGAGCCGAAGTTCCAGCGTCTGGGCGTCAATGTGTTGTGGGTGTGCCTGTTGATCATCGTGGTCGGCTCGTTCGCCGGTCAGTGGTTCGCGGTCATGCAGAAGCTCGGCCTCGCCCACAACTTCTGGTTCGGCCACCAAGGTTTCGAGTATGTCGATCTGGGGCGCTTCTGGCAGTGGTTCCTGTTCCTCGGCCTGCTGATCTGGTTGACACTGGTTGGACGCTGTCTGGTGCCCGCGATCCGCCGCGGTGGTGAAGCCAAATCGATCACCACCCTGCTGTTTCTATCGACGGTCGCCATCGGCCTGTTCTATGGCGCTGGATTGATGTGGGGTGAACACACCCATCTGTCGATGGTCGAATACTGGCGATGGTGGGTCGTGCACCTGTGGGTGGAAGGCTTCTTCGAAGTGTTCGCGACTGCCGTCATCGCCTTCCTTTTCACCAAGCTCGGATTGCTGCGCGCCACCACCGCGACCAGCGCGGTGTTGTTTGCCACCATCGTGTTCATGGGCGGCGGCGTGCTGGGAACCCTGCACCATCTCTATTTCACCGGCACACCGACGGCAGTAATTGCGCTGGGCGCCAGTTTCTCCGCGCTGGAAGTGGTGCCCTTGGCCTTCATCGGCTTTGAGGCGTACCACACCTTCAAGCTCGGTCACGCCACGCCGTGGATGCACCGCTATCGCTGGCCAATCCTGTTCTTCGTCGCGGTTGCGTTCTGGAATCTGGTCGGTGCCGGTTTGTTCGGATTCCTGATCAATCCGCCGCTGCCGCTGTATTACCTGCAAGGTCTGAATCTGACTCCGCTGCATGGTCACACCGCACTGTTCGGCGTCTACGGCATGCTCGGTATCGGCCTGATGTTGTTCAGCCTGCGTGGCATCAAGCCCAACGTGGAGTGGAACGAAGGGCTGCTGAAGACCGCTTTCTGGTCACTGAATATCGGTCTCTCGGCCATGGCCTTGTTCACCCTGTTGCCGATTGGCGTGATGCAGTTGATCGCCGCGCTGGACCACGGCTACTGGTTTGCCCGTTCCGCCGAGATGATGCAGCAACCGATCATTCAGATGCTCGTGTGGATGCGTGTCCCGGGCGACACTCTGTTCAGCGTCGGCGCGCTGGCATTGGCCTGGTTCGTACTGCGCTTGTGGTGGCGTCCGAAGTCCGCTTCTTTGCCCAACGAGGCGGCGCTGAAGAACACGTGATCAGTCCCGCGCACGCGCGCTGCGGCAAGGCGTTACGACACGCATGAACAACCGAGGGCACAGGCACTTCCTGTGCCCTCGGCATTTTTGCGCCACCTGATCAATCGGACGAGGCGTCGCGCGGATTCTGCGGCTCTTTCTTTGCTGCGCTTGACCTGACCTGGATCAGTGCATGCCGCTCAACCTGCGCGTCATGCTGGCACCCATGAACACGTCCATTCCCTTTGTGATCCCGCGCCTGCTGGCCGCCGCACCGCACCGCCTGTTGTTCCTGATCGGCGCCCTCAATGTGCTGGCAGCGATGGCTTGGTGGCTGCACTGGCTGCATGCACCTTCGGCCAGCCCGATTGCGCATTTACCCGCCAACTGGATGCACGGTTTCATCCTGCAATATCAGGTCTTGCCCAGTTTCATTTTCGGCTTCCTGCTCACGGTCTTCCCGCGCTGGATGAATCTGCTCGAGGCCAGCGCTTGGCACTACCTGCCTATCGGCCTGGGATTGTTCGGTGGTCAACTGTTCTGTCTGGCCGGACTGACTCTGCACAGTGCCATCCTGCTGCATGGCGGCTTGCTGATGACCTTGGCCGGTTGGCTCAGCGCCACGGTGTGGCTGACGATCCAGTACTCGCGTGCCGCGGGATGGCACGGGCATGCGGCGTCCTGCCTGCTGGCGCTGTACATCGGTGTCGTCGGTGTCGTAAGCATGCTCCTGTATGTGCATTGGCCCAAGCCCGGACTGGCCTTCGCCATGCTCAAGATCGGCAGCTTCGGTCTGTTGCTGCCGATCTATTCGACGGTGGCGCATCGGATGTTTCCGTTCTTCGCTGCCAATGTCGTGCCTGGCTACCGTTCCTGGCGTCCGTTGTGGTTGCTGGCCGTGCAATGGCCGCTGTGGTTGGTTCACCTGAGCATGGAACTGCAGCACGCGCATGCGTGGCTTTGGCTGGTCGATTGGCCCTTGTGCCTGTTGAACACTTATATGCTCTGGCGATGGTGGCCACGCGGAAAAGCCCCCGCGCTGCTGCGCGTGCTATTCACTGGTTACGCCTGGCTGCCGCTGGCGATGGCTTTGTACGCCACGCAAAGTCTGTGGTTTGCGATTCACGATGTCTTCCTGCTGGGGCGTGCGCCCGTGCATGCCTTGTCGATCGGCTTCTTCGGCAGTCTGCTGGTCGCGATGGTCACCCGCGTAACGCAGGGTCACTCCGGACGCCCCTTGCAACTCGGTCGTGCCGCGGTCTGGGCCTTTGTGGTGATGCAGGTGGTCTGCCTGCTGCGCGTCGTTGCCGAGATACTGCCCGACGCGCTGCTTTGGCAGCGCCTCGCGGCGTGGGCTTGGCTGATGGCGTTTGCGCCGTGGGTGATCCGCAATGCCGGAATCTACCTAAGCCCCCGCGCGGATGGCCGCAGCGGTTGAGGAGTGCACAGGGATGATCGAGTTCTACCCGCAGATCAAGTCAGTCCATGTGTGGCTGATTCTGCTCAGTGGCAGCTTGTTCGCGCTACGCGGATTACTGGTCTTGCTAGGCCAGCGCTGGGCGATGCACGCTGCGCTGCGCTACCTCAGTTACAGCATCGACAGCGCGCTGCTGACGGCAGCGATGATGTTGTTGGTGATTCTGAAGCTGAATCCGTTTCTCACGCCCTGGTTGGCCTGCAAACTGGTTTTGCTGGTGCTGTATGTGGTCCTCGGCAGTTTTGCGCTCAAGCGTGCCGCCACCGTGCGGGGGCGTGGATTGGCCTATTTCGCCGCCGTCCTGTGCTTCGTCACGATGTATGGCATCGCCCGTGCGCACCACCCGCTGGGGTGGCTGGTACTGGCGTAGCCGCCAGTCGAACTTGAAGAACCCAAGCGGGAACTCGGCATCGACTGAAGCACTGTGCACTAATCCTGGCACGCGTCTTGGGCCATTTCTGCCCGCTCTGGCATGCTGTGCGCATGAATTCTCCATCTGCATTTCTGTGTCGTCTCGGGCTAAGCAAGGTTGCCGCCCTGCTGTTCGGGCTTTCCGTTGCCGTGGCCGCTCCCGTGGTACAGCCACCGATCAATGCCCTGTGGGACCGCGACACCGTATTGGCCGAGGCCACGTTTGCGGATCAACCCGAGCCCAATGCGCTGCGATTTATCGACGTGCGCGTGGTTCATGGCGGTGAGGCGCGTTCGGAAGTCACCGTGCGCGCTGATGACGATGCAGTGCGCATGGCGAAACCCGGAACGCGTTATGTGCTCGCCTGGCAGGAAACCCAGGGCTCACCCTCGACCAAGAAGCGACGGGTGATGCGACCCGATGGCCCGCAGTTGCTGATGAGTCCGGGGCTGAGTCCAGCCTTGCTGGAGGCCCGTCCTGAGACGCGCGAATTGCTGCTGCAGCCGCCCAGCGCTGAGCGTCTCGACGGTCCAGCGCATCTTCGGCGTTCGATGGCGGGGCTGCGTTCCGACGATCCGCAAATGCAGAGCCTTTTCGCAGCGGAGTTGTTCGCGCGCTCATCCCTGAGGCAGCAGTTGGGGGCCGCGGAGCAACGACGACTGCGGGCGTTCGTGCTGAGTACCGACCGCGCAGTCGCCGCGCGTTCGCTGGTGCTGGAGGCGGCCTTGATCTTCCCAACCCTGTACGGCAACGACTGGTCGCCGGTGGCGGCGCGCCTGCTCGCGCGGGAGCAGGTGTCGGCGGCACCGGCCCAGGCCAACGAGGGGCTGCTGTGGACCGCGTTCGGAATCCTGCAACGTGACGGCACCCGCGTACCGATCAGACACTTGGCGCGCTGGGTCGCCTGCGGCAATGGCGCGCTGTCCGAGCTGGCACTGCACGCGATCCGACGCCAGGCGCCGACGCGCGAATTGCCGCTGATCGAGGAGGCGCTGGCCGAGCCAAGCCTGGCCGCTGGCACCCGCGAGTTCCTGCTTGAGCACCGTCGCCGCCTGCTGGCAATGAGCGAACGTCACGACTGAGTATCGGGTGGCGCATCGGAGCCAGACATGCCGCGAATCCGGTGCGCGACGGGTTCCTCTTTGGGACTCTCAGATCGTCCGCCGACTCGTGGGGTAGACTGGCACGCGTTGAGTCGAGCTGATGGCGCTCTGCCAACCTATCCTTTCTGGGGGAACACATGTCTTTGAAACTGCACCTGAGCCTGCTGGCCAGCGGGCTCCTGTCGACAGCAGTCTCTGTCAATGCCGCGACACCCGCGGCCTCTGCGAGTAGCCCAATGGTCGAAACGATCAAGGCCGTGCGCTCGGATGTCTCGCCGCCACTTAGCGAGTTGCTGCGCTCGTCGCCAACCAACTTCGTCGGGCCAACCACCGAGATCCCCAACATCCTGCTCAAGCCGACGCCGCTGGACACTTACCAGCCGCTTTGGCTGGCGGACTTGTCAGGCGTACAGACTGCACCCCTGGGCACACCAGTGCCCGCACCGCTGCAGTCCTTCAATGGCCTGAGCTTGAACGGATCGCTACCACCTGACACCAACGCTGATGTCAGCGATACCCACGTGATCCAGTGGGTGAATACGCAATGGAACGTGTTCAACAAGACGACGGGGCTCCCCATCGGCTCACCCATGGAAGGCAACATCTTCTGGGCAGGCTTCGGCGGCGTGTGTGAAACCAACGATGCGGGTGATCCCATCGTGCTCTACGACGATGCCGCCGAACGCTGGGTGTTCAGCCAGTTCACCGGCTCCACGACGCCACGGCAGTGCTTCGCGATTTCGCAGACCTCCGATCCAATGGGCCCGTACCACCGCTACGAGTTTGTGTTCCCGCGGTTCAACGATTACCCGCACATCGGTATCTGGCAGGACGCATCGACGGGTCGTGACGGCTACTACTTCGTCGTTCACGAGTTCCAGAACAGCGCGTTCCAGGGCGCGGCCTTTGTCGCGGTTGATCGCAACCGCATGCTCGCCGGTGCGCCCGCGGCGCAGGTCTCGATGCTCCGCTTTCCTGGCATTGACGCCTATGGCGCCTTACCCGCCCATCTCGAAGGCACCACGAAGGCGCAGGAGGGTGCCTGCGCGCCATTTGTGCACTTCGACAGCAGCACGTCCGAATATCTGTTCTGGGATCTGTGCGCGGACTGGACCACGCCGGCCAACTCGACCCTCAGCAGCACGCCGACTCGGGTCGCGGCCAGCGCGCCGTTCTCCAACGCAATCGGCTCTTCGCCGCAGGCAGGCACCTCGCAGGGCTTGGACACGTTTGCAAATAACCTGATGTACCGTGCCAGCGCACGCGCTTTCCCGGCCGGTGCGCCCACCGAAACCTCGATCGTGGTCAACCATACGGTCAATGCGGGCGGGACGGAACTCGGTGTGCGTTGGGCACATTTCGACCTGCGTGCCACCGCCACGGTTGGCAACGTGTTGTTCGCGGATGGCTTCGAGGCACCGACGTCGGCAGCCCCCGTGCTGCTGACGAAGAGCCTGGTCGAAGATGGCGTGTACTCGCCGGACGCGGACAATCGTTGGATGGGTGGCATCAACATTGATCGCAACGGCTATCTGGGCGTCGGTTATTCCGTCTCCAGCACCTCGTTGAACCCACAGATCCGCTATACCGGCCGCAACTTTGATACCCAGCCTGGCATGCTGCTGGATGAGGCCAGTTGCACCGCCGGTATCGCCAACGGATCGCAGACCAGCACCTCGGGCCGCTGGGGCGACTACGCCTCGATGAGCACCGACCCGGATGACGAGTGCACGTTCTGGTTCACCAGCGAATACCTGGCCACCACCTCGAATGCCGGTTGGACCACGCGCATCTGCAGTTTCCGTTTCCCCGAATGTGGTCAGCCGGACTTCCGTCTGGTGCCCGAGTCCGCGACACGCTTCGAGATCTGCGCGGCTACCGCCAGTGATCCGGTGGTGGACTTCCGTGCGGGCGTGGTGTCAGGTCAGAGCGGCGATGCAACCCTCTCCCTGTCCGGTTTGGCGGGCGTCACACCCAGTTTCAGTGCCAATCCGCTGGCATTGCCGAGTGCGGGAAGCGTGACCTTGGGTGGCGCAACAAGCTTGGCTTCGGGTGAATACTCCGGTGCCTTGATCGCGTCGGCAAACGGCAAAGACCGCAGCCTGCCGGTCACGCTCAGTGTGTCTTCCGCCGCGCCCGCGACAGCCACCCTCGTGGCACCGGGCAACAATGCCGTGGGTCAGTTGATCCGCCCAACCCTGAGCTGGACGGCGGTACCAGGCGCGCTGCGTTATCGCGTGCAGGTGGCGACCAATGCAGGCTTCACCAGCATCGTGTTCGACCAGACCGTGGAAGCCACCAGTGCGGTGACCAATGCGCTATTGGCCAACACTGCCTACTTCTGGCGCGTGCAGGCCATCAACCACTGCGGAAACGGCGTGGTCTCGACCAGCTTCCAGTTCACCACCGGCACACCCGGAAGCTGTCCGGCTGGCACCACCGCCAACCAGGTGTTCTTCGACGACAACCAGACTGCCGCGATCGTCTGGACCACGCCGGTCGGTGTGGGCACCAACACCTGGGTGCGGACGACAGCCACCGGAACCGGCATGTCCTCGACGGTATGGCGTGCCAACAACGTCAGCACCGCACCGAATGATCAGCCACTGATCTCGCCAGCGATCGTGTTGCCGTCGGCCGCCCAAAGTCCGCTGCAGCTCACCTACCGCAGCTTCCACGTGTTCGAGGCCGACGGCACTACAGGCTGCTGGGACGGCGCCCTGCTCGACATCAGCACCGACAACGGCAGTAGCTGGCAGCCACTCAACAGCCAACTGTTGACCGACCCCTACGACGGCACCAGCTCGGGCGGCACCAATCCTGTCGGTGGTGGTGTGCCAATGTGGTGTCGGTCCGTCGGTGGCGCGCGCAACTCGGTCGTTGACCTCAACGCCTTCGCGGGTGAGACCATCCGCCTGCGCTTCCGCGCCACCGGTGACGACAACACCGCAGCGGCGGCGCCGAACGGCTTCGAGATCGATGACATTCGCGTGTTCGGCTGTCAGTAACTCGTTGCAGTGATGAATGAAAAGGGCGCGCTGCGAGGCGCGCCCTTTTTCTTGCCTGCCTACGTCAAAGACATTGATGCAGGGTCCGCATCGTGCGAGGTGCAACATCAACGGAAGGTTCCTCTGTGCACCTTCGCAGCGTAAGCGATCGCCACCGAAATCAGATCTGACGCCGGTTCACCGCGTTCTCACGTTCTGCCGTCGTTTTCCGCCCTTCATTGCGCGCCGCCTTGTTCGCGCATCGCCGCCTGATCGAGCCTTCAGAAAGTCCAACTCAAATTCATGCTCAGATTGCGCCCAGGCTGGGTGTAGAAGCCCAACTGGTTTGAATCCGCACTCAATCCCCGTGCGCTGGCCCAGCTCCAGTAGCGTCGATTGCTGACGTTGAAGACGCCAAACTGCAGGCGAAGATCTTCGCGCGGGTTCCACCACAGCATGAGGTCGTGCACAACGTGGCCGGGCGCTTTGAAAAGCGCTCCAGCGCTGTGGTCGATGTCGTCCTTGCGTCGCGTGGCAGTGCTGACCCACTCCGCGCCCCAGTCCGCCATCACCGGCGCATAGCGCAGGCCAAGCACCAGTTCGGCGGGATCGATGCTGTTGAGGGGACGATTCAGACGGGTATCCTCGCCCTCCGACCAAGCCAACGCCGCGCGCAGGGTCCAGGCGTCCGCTGGCGAGCGATCCAGCGACCAGCGCAGGTCGGCTTCCGCACCACGAATACGTGCACGCGCGCGGTTGATCGACTGGAACACCGTCGCTCCACTGACCGGATCAACGCCGAGGTTGGCGCGTGAATCGATCAGATCGCGATAGTGATTGTCATAGACCGAGAGGCTCGCCTCCCACGTTTCCCACTGCCCGCGCCACCCGAGTTCGATGCCCTCGCTGCGCTCGGGTTTCAGGTCCGGATTGGCGCGCACTTCGTAGTTGAGCAAGGCCAGCGACAGACCGATATTCAAATCACTGAAAGGCGGCGCGCGAAAGCCCTGTGCGTATTGCAGGAACAGATTCTGTTGCGCGCTCAGCGCGTAGCGAAAACCGAACTTGCCGGTGAGTTTGCGGCTGTCGGCATCCACCGTCACGGTATCTGGATAGTCTTCAACAAAGATCGAATCCGGACGCGCATCGAGACGATAGTCCTCGACACGCAGTGCAGGAATCAGCGACCACTTGCCCCATTGCAACTCGTCCTGCGCAAACGCCGCCAGACGTTGCGCGCGGGAGTTCGGAAAATCACGCACCGGAAAGCGCTCGCCGAGGATCACCGGACTCACTGTGCCGCTGCGCAGGTTGGTTTCCAATCCATCGCGCAAGCCTTCGTAGCGCGTGTGCTGCCATTCGAACCCGAACACGCTGGCATGCGCGATGGCGGCCGTCTGAAAGTGCCCGTGCCCCAGCAGATCGATGCCGACCTCGTCCTGCTGGAATTCGAATCGACGCTCGCGCAACGACTCGAAGGGCGTCGTGCGGTCGGCCAGGCGATACTGCGCGGTGTCCTGGCGTATCGCGCTGTTTTGCGCATAGCCACGAAACTCGATCTGCTGCAGAACGCGCCGATCTGGTGACCAGTCAAGATCGAGGCTGATTCGGTCGCGCTGCTGCATGTCATCGGCCAGCAGTTGCCAGGTCGTGGCGAAACGCCCGGCGGCAAAGCGTTGCGAGACGACATCGGTGTCGACATTGGCACGGCTGCTATCGAGCATCATTTCGGCACGCCAGTCGTCGGCGAACTGGCGGCTGAGCTTGCCAAGCACCGCGCGCCGGCGCGTATCAGTTGGGTTGGGGCCGTCCTGTACGCGCCAGGCACGATTGTCGACCTTGCCTCCTTCACGCTGTGAGGCCACTGCCAACCATTGCCATCCGCTCGTTGTTTGGCCGACCGCATGGGCGTTGAGCAAGCGACTGTGATCCCGGCTGGCGTAGCCACCGCGCAGCCCGTAGACCACGTCTCCCGGCTCGCCACTGAGCCAGGCAGCCGGATCACGCGTGCGAATCGCCACGATTCCGGCCAGTGCATCACTGCCATATAGCGTGGAAGCAGGTCCACGCAGCAGCTCCATTTGCTCGATGACCTCCATGTCCATCAGATCGCGACCCGCCGAGGCGAACTGACCGACACTGAAGGCATCCGGCAGCGGCACACCATCGATCTCCACTCGGACGCGATTGCCACCGAGTCCACGAATCGAGAAGCCTTGCGCGCCAAAGCGCTGTGCATCGCTATCCATGCGCACACCGGGCAGGTAGCGCACCAGATCGGCGCTGTCCTGCACCAGTTGCTGCTCGATGGTTTCGCGATCCACCACGCTGACACTCGATACGACCTGCGCCAAGGGTTCGGGCGCACGTCGCGCGACCACCACCACGGTGTCGAGTTGACGTGGCGCTGTGGCGGCGTCGGCACTGACGATGCCCGGCAATGCCAGCAGCAAGACGACACATAGCGGCTGCAGGGTCATTTGGGAAAGCGGGTTCATAGCGATCTCCGTCGCTGAGGGATAGCGACAGCCTCTGCAGACCAGCGCCCCGGCGAATTGACGCAGGTCAGTTCATGGCGCACTCTGCGGACTATCTGGGTTTCGCGTGACCCAGATCAGTTCGCGAGTCGACCCGCGCGGCGGAGCCTTGTTCGCGGACCGCGAACTCGCGGACATCTTACCCATCGGGAGACGATCATGAAACTCCAAACACTCGTCGCCGCCATCGCTTTGTTGTTGAGCGGTGTGGCCTGCAGCAACGATACCGTCAACGAACGTGCACCCAAGTCGCCAGCGCAGCAGGGCGAAGCCGCCTACCTTGCGCAATGTGCGGCCTGTCACCAGCCGACGGGTGTCGGCTTACCCGGCGCGTTCCCACCGCTGGCACAGTCCGACTATCTGAACAGCAAGCCCATCGAAGAGGTCATCGGCACCGTCCTGACCGGTCTGAGCGGCGCCATCCAGGTCAATGGCCAGCCCTACAACGGCGTGATGCCTGCCATGAGTCATCTGCCTGATGCGGACATCGCCGCCATCCTCACTCACGTCTTCGCCAGTTGGAACGGCAGCAAGCATGCCGTCACTGCCGAACAGGTCAGTGCCGTCCGCAAGGCAAAGGGCGTCAGCACCGATCCGGCGCAGGGTGAATCGCACCCCGGCACCTCGCAAGCGCAGGCCGCCTACCAGGGCGCGCCGTCCACGCTGGCCGCTGCAGATGTCGCCACCGTGCGCACGCCGGGAGCACCGGACATGAGCGAAGCCGAGTTCGCTCAGGCGACCGAGATCTTTTTCCAGCGCTGCGCAGGCTGTCATGGTGTGCTGCGCAAGGGTGCCACCGGTAAGCCACTGACTCCGGACATTACCCAGGCCAAGGGCACTGACTACCTGAAGGCGCTGATCACCTTCGGCTCACCCGGCGGGATGCCGAATTTCGGCACCGGCGGTGAGTTGACTGCCGAGCAGGTGGATCTGATGGCGCGTTTTGTCCAGCACACGCCGCCCGCCCCACCGGAATGGGGCATGCCGGAAATGCGCGACAGCTGGAAGGTGCTGGTACCGGAGGCCGAACGCCCGACCCGGCAGATGAACGACTACAACCTGCAGAACCTGTTCGCGGTCACCCTGCGCGACAGTGGCGAAGTGGCGCTGATTGATGGTGACAGCAAAGCGATCATCACGATCATCAAGACCGGCTATGCCGTACATATTTCGCGCATGTCGCACTCGGGGCGTTACGTTTACACCATCGGACGTGACGGCAAGATCGATCTGATCGACCTCTGGATGGAAACGCCAGCCCGCGTCGCCGAGATCAAGATCGGCCTCGAAGCGCGCTCGGTTGAAACCTCCAAGTTCGAGGGCTACGAGGACAAGATCGCGATTGCCGGTGCGTACTGGCCGCCCCAGTACGTGCTGATGGACGGACCGACCCTGGAGCCACTGAAGATCGTCTCTACGCGCGGCACCACCGTCGATACCCAGGAATACCACCCTGAGCCACGTGTCGCTGCCATTGTTGCCAGTCATCAGCATCCCGAGTTCATCGTCAACGTCAAGGAGACCGGACGCATCCTGCTGGTCGACTACAGCAACATCGACGCGCTGAAGGTCACCACGCTGGATGCCGCGCGCTTCCTGCATGACGGCGGCTGGGACAGCACGCATCGCTACTTCCTGACCGCCGCCAACCAGAGCGACAAGATCGCTGTGGTCGACAGCCTGGAACAGCGCATGGTCGGCCTGGTCGATGTCGAGAAGATTCCGCACCCGGGTCGCGGNNTGTTCATCAAGACACACCCGACCTCGCGAAACATCTGGGTTGATACCCCGCTCAACCCTCAGGCGGAGGCATCGCAAAGCGTTGCGGTGTTCAATCTGGATGACCTTGATGCGGGATTCGAAGTCCTGCCGATTGCCGAGTGGGCGGACCTGGGTGAAGGAGCGAAGCGCGTCGTACAGCCCGAGTACAACCGCGCTGGTGATGAGGTCTGGTTCTCGGTGTGGAATGGCAAGGATCAGCGCTCGGCCATCGTGGTCGTCGACGACCGCACACGCCAGCTCAAGGCGGTCATCAAGGACCCGCGACTGATTACGCCCACCGGCAAGTTCAACGTGTTCAACACCGTGCAGGACGTTTACTGAGGCTTGTGCAAGCGGTCTCCCACCGTCCCAGAATCAGGGGCGGTGGGAGACTTCCTGCTTGACGTCGCGGTTTGGCGACCTATGCTGACCGCATGAGCGACAAGACACCTCTGACCATGGCGGATGTGGCGGCACGCGCAGGCGTGGCCGAATCGACGGTATCGCGTGCGCTGGCCGACAACCCGCTGGTTGCCGAGAAGACTCGCCTGCGAATCCAGAAGCTCGCCGCCGAACTCGGCTACAGCATCAACCCGGTCGCCCAGAGTCTGCGCTCGCAGAAGACCCGTGTGGTCGCCGTGGCCGTTCCACTGCTGCACGAGAGTTCGCAGCCGCTGTCGGACCCCTTCATGATGGGCATGGTGGCGCAACTCGCGGACGCGCTCGCCGCGCGCGGCTACAGCATGCTGCTCAGCAAGGTGCCAGTGCACGAGGAAGACTGGATCGGGCGTCTGTTGCAACCGGGTCGTGCCGATGGCGTGATCCTGATCGGACAGAGTTTCGAGCACGCCACCATCAATGACGCCTCGCGCCGTGGCAAGGCCGTCGTCGCCTGGGGGGCGCAACTTCCCGAGCAGGACTATGCCAGCGTCGGAACCGACAATCGGCTCGGTGGGGAACTGGCGACCTCGCATCTACTGCAACGCGGGCGGCGGCGGATCGCGTTTCTCGGCGACGAACGCCTACCCGAAGTGGGTCAACGCTATGAGGGCCACATCCAGGCACTTCGACAGCTCGGCTTCGCACCGGACCCCGAACTGCTGGCCCGCAGCCACTTCCGCGCCGAAGATGCACTGGATGACATCCGTGCGTTTGTGACCGCGCATCCCGACATCGACGGCATCGTGGCAGCGTCCGACGTCATCGCCAACAGTGCCATCCGCGCGCTGACCGAAGCCGGGCGACGGGTTCCGGATGAGGTGTCCATCGTCGGCTACGACGACATCGAACTGGCCAGTTATGCCCATCCGCCACTGACCACGGTGCGTCAGGATCTGGCCGAGGGCGCTCGCCTGCTGGTCGAGCGTGTGCTGATTGGCGAGACCAACGTCGCGCAGTCGGTGGCGATGACACCCGCGCTGATCATTCGTCAGTCGAGCTGAGTCGCGCGTACCGACACCGTCAGCGGAACAGCCAGACGATGCCGCCGGTCAGTGCCATCAGCAGCACGGCTTGCAGGCGATAGTTCTGCCAACGAGGCAAGGCTTGAAGCTCGGCACTTTCCGCGCGAAAGGTCTCACGCGACCACAGCAACGCGGCAACCTGTGANNACCAGCAGGAAGTGCAGCCCCAGCGGCGCGTTGGACAGAACATTGGCATAGAACATCAGCGCGCCGCCGAGCAGTCCGACCAGAATGGTGGCAAACGCACCACGCGCATTGGCGCGCGCCGAGAACATGCCGACCAGAAACAGCGCAACAACCGGCGGAACCGCGTACGCCAACACCGCTTGCAGGTATTGCCACAGCGATTCGAAACGGGCGATCTGCGGGGCCCAGACGACGGCAATCAACATGAAGACCAGCGTGGTGATGCGACCGGCACGTACCAGCGCGGCACCATCGGCCTGCGGCCGCCAGTGACGGTAGAAATCCATGGTGACGAGAGTTGCTGCCGAGTTGAAGGTGGAGGCAATCGAGGACATCAGCGCAGCCAGAAATCCGGCGACCACGAGACCAACGATTCCGGTTGGCAACAGATCGAACAGCAGGGTTGGATAGACCAGATCCGGGCTGCTGAGCTGCGGATACAACAGCAGCGCGCAAGTGCCCGGCAGCACCATCAGCCAGAGCACCGGCAATTTGAGCAGCCCCGCAAACAGACTGCCCCAGCGACCGTGATTCAGGTTGCGTGCCGACAGGATGCGCTGCGCCATGAACTGATTGGTGCACCAGAAATAGAACCCAAGCAAGGGCACGCCAAACAGCAGCCCGGTCCACGGCACGCCGGGGTCGTCGGCTGGACGAATCAGCGACAGTTTGGATGGATCGACCGCCTGCATGACCGCATCCCAGCCGCCCGCCTTGTCGAACGCAAACACGCTGATCAGCACCGCCGCCAGCAACAACACCAATGCCTGCACGGTTTCGGTGACCATCACCGCGCGCAAGCCACCGGCCATTGTGTAGATACCCGCCGACAAGGCCAACACGCTGACGATCTGCCACAGCGGCACGTTCGGGAGGATCAACTTGAACATCAGCGCGCCGCCATACAGCGTACCCGCCGTGTCGACGACAACGTTGAGAAACAGCGTCAGCGCCGAAAAATACACTCGCGCCCTTCGGTCGTAACGACGCTCCAGATACTCCGGCAAGGTGAATACCTGGGAGCGCAACAGGAAGGGCAAGAAGAACACGCAGAAGAAGGCCAGCACCACGCTCGCCATCCACTCGTAGTTGTAGACCGCGATGCCCATCGAGTAGGCCGCACCGGCCAATCCGATCAGGGTGGTCGAGGAGATGTTCGACGCCAGCAAGGCCAGCCCAATGACCGGCCATGTCGAGTCTCGCGAAGCAAGGAAGAAGTCCGTCGCCGTGCGCTGCTGACGCGACACCCACAGTCCCAGCCCGACGATACCCAACAGATAGACCGCGATGATGCCGATATCGATGCGGGCCAGAACAGCAGTCACGGTCGGTTCCATGCAGACTCCAGAATACGTTCATGAAACAGGGTAAGACGGAAATCGAACGGCGTACGGGCGGGGTCATCGGAGGGTCGTCGCACGATGGCGAAAACCGTCGCGATTTGCGTCCGTGCGACTCGCGGATGCCCCTCTCGACATGGCACATGCTAGGCAAGCGGTCGCGATCTGGCATTCTGCAGCGCGTAGTGCAATCGATTGCAATCGCGCGTAGAAGGTCGCCGCGCAACACCAGAAATCGCCCGTCGCCCATGCCGCGCCGGCCAATCCAATCGGGAGGATGCTCATGTCACGTCGCCACCAACCAGCTCAAAAACGTCTCGCCTACGCCATCGCCCTGCTGCTGTTGCCGATCCCGGCGATGGCCCAGGAAGCCCCCACCGAATCGGACGACGAGTCCGCGCAGCGCGGCTTGAACCTCGACGAAGTCGTCGTCACCGCGAATGCGCTGCCAATCTCCAAGATTCGCAGCAGCGCCTCGGTGAGCACGGTCGGCTTCGAGGCCGTGGAGCAGTCCGCACCGCGTTCGACGGCGGAAATCTTCCGAAACATTCCGGGTATCCGCTCCGAATCCACTGGCGGCGAGGGCAATGCCAACATCGCCGTGCGTGGTCTGCCTGTCGCAGCCGGCGGCGCGAAATTCCTTCAACTGCAGGAAGACGGCCTGCCGGTGATGGAGTTCGGCGACATCGCCTTTGGCAACGCGGACATCTTCCTGCGCGCCGACGCCAGTTTGGATCGCATCGAAGCCATTCGCGGTGGTGCGGCATCGACCTTCGCCAGCAATTCGCCTGGCGGCGTGATCAACTTCATCAGTCGTACCGGCGAAGACGAAGGTGGTCAGGTCGCCGTCACGGCGGGCCTCGACTATGACCACACACGTACCGATTTCGCCTACGGCGGCGCTCTCGGTGATGGCTGGCGCTTTCATGTCGGTGGTTTCTGGCGGCAGGGCGAAGGTGTGCGCAATGCGGGCTACACGGCCGAATCCGGCGGGCAGATCAAGGCCAATCTGACCCGCGAGTTCGACAACGGCTTCGCCCGTTTGTATGTGAAGCACCTGGATGATCGCGCGATCGGATATCTGCCGATGCCAGTGCGCGCGACCGGCAGCAATGGCAATCCTTCGCTCGGCGGGTTCGCTGGCTTCGATCCGCTCAGCGATACGCCGCATTCGCCGTATTTCCTCAGTGCGTTTGGACTGGACGGCAACAATGCACCGCGCCGTGTCGACATCGCGGATGGCATGCGTCCGCAGAGTGACGCTATCGGGGCCGAATTCTCCTTCGATCTGGACGGCGCCTGGACACTGACCGACCGCTTCCGCATCACCGACACCCAAGGACGATTCGAATCGCCCTTCCCGGCGGAGGTCGCCAGCGCGGCGTCGCTGGCCAGTTCGATTGGCGGCACCGGTGCCAGTCTGGTCTACGCCAATGGCCCGCAGGCTGGCAACGCCTTCACTGGTACAGCGATGCGCGAGCATCTGTTCGATGTCGAGATCAATGACTTCGGCAACGCGCAGAACGATCTGCAGTTGGGTCGCCATTTCGAGTTGGCGGGCGATGCCAGCCTCGACCTGAAAGCGGGCTACTACAGCTCGCGCCAAAGCATCGACATGGACTGGCTGTGGAACTCCTACCTGTTGGAACTGAAAGGCGAGGACGCCGCCCTGCTGAATGTGCTGGATGGCAGCGGCAACAACCTCTCCGAAGGCGGTCTGTATGCCTATGGCGTGCCGTTCTGGGGCAATTGCTGCACGCGCAGCTACGACACCGATTACCGCATCAACGCGCCCTACCTGTCGCTGGCATGGGCCAGTGGTCCATGGAACCTTGATGTCAGCGTTCGTCGCGATGACGGCACCGCGCGCGGCAGTTATGCCGGAGCGGTGCAGGCGGCCAATCTGGACGTCGACGGTGACGGCGTGATCAGTGCGCCGGAACAAAGCGTCTCGGTGATCGATGCCACGCGTTCGCCGGTCAACTACGACTGGGCGTACACCTCGTACTCGGCCGGCGCGAACTACCTGTTCAATGATGATCTTGCGGTGTTTGGTCGACTCAGTCGGGGTGGTCGCGCCAATGCGGATCGTCTGCTGTTTGGCCGCGTCAACGCCGATGGCTCGGTGCGTGCCGAAGATGCCATCGATCTGGTCGACCAGATCGAATTCGGCCTGAAGTATCGCCACGACGACCTCAGCCTGTTCGCCACCCTGTTCCAGGCCGAAACCGAGGAGCAGAACTTCGAAGCGACCTCGCAGCGCTTCCTGGACCGCGTCTACAAGGCACATGGACTGGAACTGGAAGCCTCGTGGTATCTGGGTAGCTTCAGCCTGACCGGCGGTGCGACATGGACCGACGCAGAGATTTCCCGTGATGAAATCACCCCGGAACTGGTCGGCAATACGCCACGCCGTCAGGCAACCTGGATCTATCAGCTCACGCCGAGCTACATGGGCGAGCGCTATACCGTGGGTGTCAACTTCATCGGCACTACCGACGCCTATGCGCAGGACAACAACCAACTGGTGATGCCGGGTTTCCTGCAGACCAACCTGTTTGCCACCTATTACCTGACCGATAGCCTGAGTCTTGGACTCAACGTCAACAATCTGTTCGACAAACTGGGACTGACCGAAGTGGAGGAAGGCAGCATCGTGGACGGTGGTGACAACATCATCCGGGCACGCTCGATCGCCGGTCGCAGCAGCACGCTCACCCTGCGCTACGAGTTCTGAGCACGGACATGGGTGAGTCTGCGACGGCAATCCATGCTCTGAGCAGCGACGCGCCCGCGTTGCTGACCGCCCGGCTGCGCCAGTTGTACGGGCATACCGAGGGGTTTGAGGTTTGGCTCAACACCTTGGTCACGCGCCTGCGGGAATTGCACGCGCTGCGTCCCCGCGAACTGCGGGCACTGGACGCTGAGCGTAGGCCGGACTGGTTCTGTGACCAGCGCATGCTTGGCTACTGCACCTACGTCGACCGTTTCGGCGGCACCCTGCGGGGTGTCGCTGAACGACTGCCGCACCTGCAGTCGCTCGGCGTCCGCTATCTGCACCTGCTGCCTTTCACCCGCGCCCGTGCGGGCGACAACGATGGTGGCTTTGCGGTCTCCGACTACGACGATGTCGAACCGGCGCTGGGCAGCGTGGAGGATCTGCGCGCACTGTGTGCCGAACTGCGTGACGCAGGCATCAGCCTATGCAGCGACTTCGTACTGAATCACTGCGCCGATGACCACGCCTGGGCGCGTGCCGCGCGCTCGGGTGACCCGCACTATCGCGGTTACTTCCACGTGGTCGATTCGGCGCAGGATGTGGCGGACTGGGAAGCCGGACTGCGCGAGGTTTTCCCACATACCGCACCCGGCAATTTCACCCGCTGCGAGGCCATCGACGGCTGGGTCTGGACGACGTTCTATCCGTATCAATGGGATCTGAACTGGTCGAACCGCGAGGTCTTCGCGGAGATGCTGTTCGCCCTGCTGCGAGCGGCCAATCGCGGCGTCGAAGCCTTTCGACTGGACAGCACGGGATTTCTCTGGAAACGCCGCGGCACCGACTGCATGAACCAGCCGGAAGCACACTGGATTCTGCAGGCGATACGCGCGGCGGTGCAGTGGGTCGCGCCGGGCGTGCTGTTGAAGGCCGAGGCCATCGTGCCAATGCGCGATCTGCCGCCGTATTTCGGCGAGGGCGATGAACGCGGGCAGGAATGTCATCTCGCTTATCACAGCAGTCTGATGACCGCCGCGTGGAGTGGGCTGGCTTTGCAGCGTGGCGATATCCCCGCGCACATCCTGCGCAGCACGCCCGCCTTGCCCGCAAACGCCACGTGGATCCAGTACGTGCGCTGCCATGATGACATCGGCTGGCCGGTGCTCAGCCATGAGGCAAGCGGCGCAACCGGTGTCGCTGAATTCGATCAGCAGACGGTCGCCGCGTATTTCGCGGGTAGCGGTGACAGCGACGCGGAGGGCGAAGCCTTTCAGGTCGGCGAGGCCGGTGGCGTGCACGGCAGCAACGGCATGACCGCCGCGCTTTGCGGATTGAGTCGGGCTCGACGCGGCGAACGCTCAGCGGAGCATTTGCAGCGAGCGCAACGACGCTTCCTGTTGATGCATGCGCTGATGCTCGCCGTACCTGGCCTGCCGGTCATCTACATGGGTGACGAGATCGCCTTGGACAACGATGACAGCTACCGCAGCGATCCGGCGCGACGTCATGAAGGCCGATGGCTGCATCGGCCACCCATGCCGTGGCGGGAAGACGGCCAGGTCCAGTTCGCCGATGCGGTCGCGCGTGATGTTCATGGTGAATTGCTGAGCTGGATTCGGCTNNTCTAGCAGCGCGGTACTGGCCTTCCTGCGTGGTGAACACCTGCTCGCGATGTTCAATTTTTCCGCCCACACCAAGCTCGTCGACTTGCCGCAAGGATCGTGGCGCGACCTGCGGGACGACAGCGTCCAGCGTGATACGGCCGCATTGCCCGGGTTCGGCGTCTGCTGGCTGCAGTGGCAGTCGGGCAGCACGTCATGAGTTCGCGGCCGTTTGCCGCCATCGAAGCCGGAGGCACCAAATGCCTGCTGGCCATCGGCCATCACCTGGATCAGTGGCTGGAACACCATCGCCTGCCAACCGGCAACGGCGAGGTAACCGTCGCTCGGCTTCGCGATCTGCTGGATGCGGCGATCACGACTCATGGCGGCCTGCGCGCGGTGGGCGTGGCCGCATTTGGACCACTGCAACTCGATCCGTCTGCCCTCGACTACGCTCACGTGCTGGCGACACCGAAACCCGACTGGCAAGGTACCGATTGGCGCCGTGTGCTGCCGCACGCCCAACTGCCATTCGCCATCGATACCGACGTCAATGCCGCCGCGCTGGCCGAACAGCGCTGGGGAGCGGCGCGTAACACCGACTGTGCGGTCTACCTCACCGTCGGCACTGGCATTGGCGGCGGTATCGTCATCCGGGGCCAGCCCGTGCATGGCGCATTGCATCCGGAAATAGGTCATCTACACGTGCAGCGTCATGCCGACGATATGCACTTCCGCAGCATTTGCCGGTTTCATGCCGACTGCGTGGAGGGTCTGGCCAGTGGTCCGGCGATCCTCGCCCGTCATGGACAAGCCCTGAGTGCGATGTCGCCTGATTCGTCGGCCATTGACATCATCGCCGACTATCTCGGCCAGCTCTGCGCGCAACTGCTGCTGGGTGTGGCCGCCCAGCGAATTGTGATCGGCGGTGGCGTCATGCAGACCGAGGGACTACTGAACCGGGTTCGATACCACTGTGCGCAGCGCATCAATGGCTATCTTCCTGGCTGTGATGTCGATGCCCTGCAGACGCGAATCGTCGTGCCCCACTTTGCCGATTCCGGACTGGTAGGCGCCTTCGCACTGGCTGTCGCCCAAGGGTTCGATCCGGGTCATCAAGTTGACATGGTGTCGAACAATTCACAGCTTTGAACTTTGATCGGGTTGATTCGCCGATTGCCGTCAACATTTTTGACAATGGTCAAGCAACGAGGCGCGCGTCTGTAAGCAAATCGAGCCCCTCTTGCCTCGGGGACTCAACCGTCATGAATGAACAAGCCGAACAACTGCACTTTGCACTGAGTGCCCTCGACACTGCAGCCCATGCCATCCACCAGGTGATCGACATCGTGCCCGATGCCGGTCTGGATCAGGTCGTTGAACATCTGCGCCGGGTCGTCAGCCAGATTGACGAGCGTCTGCAGGGTTGAAACGGCTGCAAGCATTGCGCAGCCGCCGAATCCGACCGAAGGCCAGAAAACAGAAGCCCCGCAATGCGGGGCTTCTGTTTCAGCCTGCCGAATGTCTTACAGCAGTGGCACCAGCAGCAACGCCACGATATTGATGATCTTGATCAGCGGATTGACCGCCGGACCCGCCGTGTCTTTGTAAGGATCGCCCACGGTATCGCCAGTGACGGCGGCCTTGTGGGCATCCGAACCCTTGCCGCCATGATGGCCATCTTCGATGTACTTCTTGGCATTATCCCAAGCGCCACCGCCGGTGGTCATCGAGATGGCCACGAACAGACCGGTGACGATCGTACCGATCAGCAGACCGCCGAGCGCCTGTGCACCCAGCGCCAAGCCAATCACCACGGGCACCGCCACAGGCAGCAGGGACGGCACGATCATTTCCTTGATGGCCGACTTGGTCAGCATGTCGACGGCCTTGTCGTACTCCGGCTTGCCGGTGCCTTCCATGATGCCGGGAATGGTGCGGAACTGACGACGCACTTCCTCCACCACCGAACCTGCCGCGCGACCCACCGCTTCCATCGCCATGGCGCCGAACAGGTACGGAATCAGACCACCGATCAGCAGACCGATGATGACCATATGGTTGGACAGATCGAAGGTGAAGGTCTTGTCCGGGTTGGCCGTCTGCAGGTTGTGCGTGTAATCGGCAAACAGCACCAGGGCCGCCAGTGCGGCGGAACCGATCGCATAGCCCTTGGTGACCGCCTTGGTGGTATTGCCCACCGCGTCCAGCGGATCGGTCACCGCGCGCACTTCCGGCGGCAGCTCGGACATCTCGGCAATACCGCCCGCGTTGTCGGTAATCGGGCCGTACGCGTCCAATGCCACGATCATGCCGGCCATCGACAACATCGAAGTGGCAGCAATCGCGATGCCATACAGACCCGCCAATTCATGGCACGCATAGATCGCAGCGCAAACTGCAATCACCGGCAGCGCGGTCGACTTCATCGACACACCCAGGCCCGAAATGATGTTGGTGCCGTGACCCGTCACACTGGCCGCCGCGACGTCACGAACCGGCTTGTACTGCGTGCCGGTGTAGTACTCGGTGATCCACACGATGGCACCCGTCAGCACCAGACCGATCAACGCGCAATAGAACAGGTTCATCGCGCCCACGGGCGAGTCACCCATCAGCGAGGTGGTGATCGGGTAAAACGCAATCGCCGCCAGCACGCCCGACACAATCACGCCCTTGTAGAGCGCGCCCATGATCGAGCCGCCTTCCTTCACCTTCACAAAGAAGGTGCCGATGATCGAGGCGATGATCGATACGCCGCCGAGAACGAGGGGATACAGAGCGCCCTGCGCACCGACGTTTTCGGACATCAGGAAGCCCAGCAGCATGGTCGCGATGACGGTCACTGCATAGGTTTCAAACAGGTCCGCCGCCATACCGGCGCAGTCGCCCACGTTGTCGCCCACGTTGTCGGCAATCACCGCGGGATTGCGCGGGTCGTCCTCGGGAATCCCGGCTTCGACCTTACCCACCAGATCGGCACCGACGTCAGCACCCTTGGTGAAGATGCCACCACCCAGACGCGCGAAAATCGAGATCAACGAGCTGCCGAAGGCCAGACCGACCAGCGCATGCAGGGCGTCTTCACCGACGATGCCGAAGTGCGCCAGACCGGCCCAGTAACCGGCCACACCGAGCAGACCCAGCCCCACCACCAGCATGCCGGTGATGGCACCACCACGGAACGCGACGTCCATGGCTGGTCCCATGCCTTTGCGCGCTGCCTCGGCGGTCCGCACGTTGGCACGCACCGACACGTTCATTCCGATATAGCCAGCAGCACCGGAGAGAACAGCGCCGATCACGAATCCGACCGCCGTGCTCCAAGCCAGAAACACGCCAATCAACACGAACAGCACCACGCCAACCACGCTGATGGTCAGGTATTGACGGTTGAGGTAGGCACGCGCGCCTTCCTGGATGGCGTTGCCAATTTCCTGCATGCGCGCATTGCCCGCAGGCTGCGCCAGAATCCAGCGTGTCGAGACGATGCCATAGAGAATGGCGAGAACCGCACAGGCTATCGCCAGATCCAATCCGTACTGCACAAGCATTGCAACCTCCCCGGAAACGTGAATTGCCCGTTGTCCACAACGGGTTGGAGGGGCGGATGCACGTACTGGACAGTGCTGGCGTTCCGGCCTGATGTACCTCAGGTTGGCGGAAGGTTGCTGCCCGGAATCAACGAACTCCCCAGTCGTCTATTCGCCCCTGCTCCGCAGGTCGCGGAACAGGGGAAGTATAGACCCGTATCGGCATATGCGCCGCACGGGACTGGCGCTTTCGCACTGCACCAAAGTCGCATTGGCCGGGATACGGCCTTACTTGTCCGCGATGCGGTACTCGGGCAGCTTCTTCTCGACCGGCGTGTTCTTCAAGGTGACGTATTGCGGCAGGCCATCCTTGCCGAACGGCGGCGGTGCTTCGCCACGAATCAGTGGTTCGAGATAGGTCCGGCAGGCGGCAGTAATGCCGAAGCCATCCTTGCGAATGAAGTTCTTCGGCATCTTCTTCTCGTGGTTGGCCACCTTGGACAGTGGCGCTGACTCGATCTTCCAGCGATACGGCGCATCCGAGGTGCGCTTGATCACCGGCATCACCGCGTTCTGTCCCGCCAGCGCGTACTCGACCGCCGCACGACCCACCGCCATGGCGTGCTCCACATCGGTCTTCGACGCCAGATGCCGCGCCGAACGCTGCAGATAGTCCGGCACCGCCCAGTGCATCTTGTAGCCGAGTTGATCTTTGACCAGATTGGCGATGGTCGGACCGACGCCGCCAAGCTGCACGTGCCCGAACGAGTCCTTGCCACCGGCTTCGGCAACGAAGCGGCCATCGGCATGGTGCAGTCCTTCGGATACCGCGATCACGCAATAGCCGATGCGCTCGACCGTAGCTTTCACCTTGGCAAGGAATCGGGCCTCGTCGAACGCAATCTCGGGGAACAGGATGATGTGTGGCGCGTCATCCTCGCCGCGCTGCGCCAGACCGGCCGCCGCCGCAATCCAGCCAGCGTGACGTCCCATGACTTCCATCACGAAGACCTTGGTCGAGGACTCCTTCATCGAGATCACGTCGAGACTGGCTTCCAGAATCGAGGTCGCGGTGTACTTCGCCACCGAACCAAAGCCGGGGCAGCAATCGGTCACCGCCAGATCGTTGTCGACCGTCTTGGGCACACCGATGCAGTTGACCGGATAACCAAATGAACGGCTGATCTGCGAAATCTTGTGCGCGGTATCGGCACTGTCATTGCCGCCGTTGTAGAGGAAGTAGCGGATGTCGTGTGCGCGGAATACGTCGATGAGTCGCGCGTACTGCTCGCGGTTGTCATCGATGGACTTCAACTTGAAGCGGCAACTGCCGAATGCGCCACCGGGCGTGTGTGCGAGTGCGCGAACGGCGCTGATCGACTCCTTGCTGGTATCGATCAGATCTTCCCGCAACGCGCCGATGATGCCGTTGCGCGCGGCCAGCACCTTGACCTTGTGCTGCCTGGCGGTTTCGATCACCGCGCTGGCGGTGGCATTGATGACGGAAGTGACTCCGCCGGATTGGGCGTACAGCAGTTTTCCTGTGCTCATGGCAACGTTCCGATCAGTTAGGCAGGCCGTCGAGTTCCTGCGACAGCGGCGTGCAGCAGGACGCACAGTGTAGCCGCGGGCCACCGTCCGCGAACGCCGAACATGCTGTGCCATCATCGACGTCCCAGCCACCGAGCTTCCGGCATGTCCGCAACCCACACCCCGGGCGATCACCTTGCAACCCAGATCCCCGCCATTACTGGCATCCGCGGTTTGGCCGCCATGTGGGTGATGCTGTTCCACCTCTACGAATTCAGCCATCGGGCAGACCTGTCGTTCGGGCCATTGGATTTCTCGCCCTGGCTGCTCAGCGGCTATCTGGGTGTCGACCTGTTTTTCGTCCTGTCGGGCTTTCTGCTGGTGCAAGGATTCATCCATCCGGCACGCGAGCCGATTCGCCTGAGGGTGTTCTGGCGCCATCGCTTCCGCCGGGTATTGCCTGCACTGTGGGCTCAACTGGCGATTCTGCTTGGCATCCTTGCGGCAACCGGTTCGGCCCTGCCGTCACTGTTCGAGATCGGCACGCTGTTCAGCCTCAGCTTCAATCTTTGGGCCAATGACACCGCGCTCAACCCGGTGTATTGGTCGATGCCGGTGGAATGGAACTTCTACATGGTGCTGCCATTGCTCGCCCTGGGATTCCGAGGCACACGCAAGCGCATGGTGTCAACGCTGATCCTGCTCGTCGCGTCGGCGCTGGCGTTCCGTTGGCTGTGCATCTGGTCAGTCACCACCTACGGGGAGGAAGGCGTCGTTCTGGCCCGCTGGATCATCCAGTTGCCGGGTCGAATCGATCAGTTTGCGCTGGGAATGGCCGCGGCCTGGTGCGTCTTGCATTGCCGACCCACAGCGCGTTTCGTGCACTGGCTGGTGTGGCTGGGTTGCGCGACGGCTCTCGGTCTCGCGGCCTTTGCCGTACACCTTGGCAACTACATCATCGAGCTGCAACAACCCTGGTCCTGGCTGTTCACCACCTTGATTGGTGCCAGCTTCGCCGTGCTTGTTCTTGGTGTAGCGACGGCACGCGACAGTCTGGCAAGCAAACTGCTGGCATCACGAACACTGGTCTGGCTCGGCACCATCAGTTACAGCCTGTACCTGTGGCATTTTCCGATCCTGCAGGGATTCACGAAGGTGTTTGCACGACCTGTCGGCGCATGGGACGCGCTCTGGCTGGTCGGTCTCATTCTGCTGGTCAGCGCGCTCTCGCAACGTGCCTTCGAGCAACCTTTTCTGCGCCGCGATCGTGCGCCGCAGCACCGCGACGCGTGAGATCGTGGGGAAGAAGTCCATCACGCCACTTCCGCTTTTGTTGAATTGACTTGGCCGGTCGGCAAGGGGTACGTTCCAGCCCCTGACGCCGCCAGACGCGCTTGAGTGTCGCTG
>DEHW01000182.1 GCA_002352135.1 Lysobacterales bacterium UBA2790 | reverse complement strand
CCGGTCATGCGTTGCATCAAGCGACGCAAGCAGGAAAGAGGCACCGCTCATTCGGTGCGCAGGAGCTTGCTACGACGAGCGAAGGCACGTTCCAAAGCAGGGGCCGGTTTCGGTGGCGACAGCAGAGCTTGCGCAAAGCATTCCTGATCGGCCAGCGACAGGCGGATAACCTCNNCGCTTGAGCATCGAATGCAGATCGGTGCTGATTCGGGCTTCGAGACGGGCGGTAGAGACGGCGACGGGCATGGTTTTGTCCTCCTGATGTCAATCATACGGCAAATTGCCGTACACCTCAGGGCGGACTTTTTGGCGGTTCCGGCTTACCGTGGAGCGAAACAGGCCGTAGAGCGACCCCGCCGTTCTGAGCTGAATCGGAGCGCGTTGGTGAGCCGGCGACCGGGCAGCCCTAACGGCGTCCGGATAGCGAGGTTGGCGTCCGGCGGCTGTGCTGAGGGCGTCTCAGCCCCTGCGGGAAGTTCGCGTAATTTGACAGACCGCATGGCCATGCTGAGATGTGGGCATGGCCGAGCCGTCCCCACCCACCCTTGATCGCGCTTACCGCGTGCGTCTGCGCCCGACGCCAGAACAGGCTCTGATGCGGCGGCGGATCTGATGCCGCGGCCAGCGCGCATCAGAGCGCCGCGCTGCACGAGCCGGGACAGTGCTTGATCCACCGCCGTCCGTTTTCCCAGGTGCAGCAGTTCCTTGGCTACCAAGGGCGTGCCTTCCGGCAATCCGGCAGCGTGTTCCAGCACTTGTTTGGCGAGGGGCTGCATGGCGGACAAATCCTGACG
This sequence comes from Lysobacterales bacterium UBA2790, assembly GCA_002352135.1. Classification (GTDB taxonomy): domain Bacteria; phylum Pseudomonadota; class Gammaproteobacteria; order Xanthomonadales; family Xanthomonadaceae; genus Aquimonas. The sequence continues at coordinate 7,281 of DEHW01000182.1, read as the reverse complement.
AACAGGAGTATTGGGGAGCGGCAACAAAGCCTAGACGGAAATCATTTCAGGCCAACTCGCTAGCCGCCCGCTTTGAACTGGCTTGAGGCGCAGTAAGCTGAGTGCGACCTTGTTGATCGTCCGGCGAGTTTCGATCAACCCAGCAGACCAGCAAGGGTGATACTTGCCGGCGCAGCACGAGACGACTTTGAACGACTATCCAGCAAAAAGCGAGATGCACCGATTTGCAGGATAAAGGCAGTAAGATCAGTCGTTTAGCGTTGAGGATCTGGAACAGACGCTGCTGCGATAGGTGGGCATGTAAAACCTTCCCTGGCGATGTTGTGCAGGAGGGCCGGATTCGCATACGTCTCCGGATGCTCCCATTCATCGAGCCAAACCGGCAGGGGCGAGATGTGGATGCCGGTTTCGAGCAGCACCTCATAGGCCACATCGGCCATGTCCAGTTTGGTGGTCAGGAACCGTTGATGCTCGCCGTTCAAGAGCACAGCCACATCGGCGTCGCTGTCAGGGCGGTGCGTGCCACGCGCGCGACTGCCGTAGAGGATTGTGCGCGCCACGCTGTAACGACCGTCCAGCAGGACGAGAAAGCGCCGTATGGCTTCTTCTGTGGCGTGGTCAATTCGATTCATTGGAGCGTCATCAATCGCATCTTGGATCATAGTGCGGTGGCCAGATGGGTCTTGCTGATGATCGAGCTCGGTGCTCGTCGGCTTCGGCGGGTTGGGGGATGGGGCGGAGTCTTTCAACTGTCCAGTGGGTACCATTGGTCGAGATATTGCGCGTTCGTGATTGCACCTTCCGGCGCATGTTCAGCGCACCGAGTCAGGTGAAAATGACCATTCACCAGTGCTTGGCCGGGTCGACCGCACTCCTCGCAAATGCGCGCAGACATGGCTTGTGCCATACAGATCATGCCCCACTGCGCTTCGTTGGGAAGGCCTCTCGGGTAAAAGCGCAGCTCGCCCCATTTTTCCTTCACTTGGACGGCAACAACTTGCGGTGCCTTGTTGTGATCCGTCCAGAACTGTAGCCGCTCGCAGAGTGTGTCGATCAGGTCAAACCAGCCGTCCCCGCACGCGAACCCCCAGCACATCGCGGTTTCCTTCATCGGCAGGGTTCGCTCCGCGAAGATCAGTGGGTAGCGGCTACACAAAAGTGCATCGAGTTCCTCTTTCATACGCTCTCCTTTGGCAGGGCCATGCAGTCAGTGGCTTGCAACCAGTGCCGAGCCCCGATATTCCTGGTGGCTTCCAGTGCTGGCGTTCTTTCAGGGTGTTGGTCTCGCCCGAGCAATCATCTGTGCGCGCTCGAATCGGATACTCAGTTCAGGGGTCCAGGCAAGGGTAGATCGAACACCGCATTGGGGGCAGTCCACTTCGAGTCCGCCCGGTGCGTCCCGCGTGTGGGTGTCCTGAGCGCCACATGCGGGGCAGTCAATGAAACGTAGGGTTCGCCAGTCGCTGTAGGTCGTCATGCGTGGTTCTCCTGGTCATTTTGTTTTCGGTCGAACGTCCAATGCCCCTCATTCTTCTTGATGCAGTGCGGGTTACCGGGTAGTTCGGATGCCCGCCGACATTTAGTCGACAGGTGTGTGGGGGGGGGTGGTGTAGATCGGATTGCATGCGCTGCGTCATGTGCTTCTCCATGGTGGTGCCCCTGGTCGGAATCGAACCGACGTACACCCGCTTATCTGGCGGGCGCTGAACCGGGGTATAAGGCCGGCGCTTGGACCAACATCAGCTACAGGGGCGTGATTGCCGCGAGGCTCACGGGCCCGGTATTCGTTCGCGCAAAGGATGGGAATGGCCTAAGTCGCGCTTGCCAACGTGGAACATGGGCAGGTGGCGCATCAGAGTGGAGTTGGGCTCGGTGGCCGCCGTGTTGCGCAGGACCCGCTCGCGCAGCAACGGCATCAGATGCCCTCCTTTGCTAGGCGACGAATCGCGTGAAGGTAGCCCGCTCTGGCGGCGCGTGCATCGACCAAGGCGTGGTGCCTGCGCTTTCGCTCGTCGGCGCGCTCGTAGAAGTACCACTCCAGCCCGTTCGTGTAATGCGGATCCAGCCTGTTCAGGTCGAACCACTGCACGGGTGGAGGAATCGTTGCGAGATCGCCGGACGGGCCATGCCACGCCGTGCCGAACAACGCGCGATCATTCCAGAAGTCGTAGGCCACCGTGGGGGACGCCCCGGTCTCATTGGCCACTCGGGAAATGAAAGCCTGCAAAGACTCTGCGATCTGGCTATCGCCCATCGCGTAGGTGCCCCGCTCCAGCAAGGGATACACGACCTGATGCACGAAATCCGGTGCCGATAGCGGCAGCGGATCGCGCTCGGCATACCACTGAAAGCGCTCGTCGTAGCCGACCAGCCCGAGGGAGACGAGTTGGCAGCCATCCGACGTCGAGTCGGCCCATTCGGTATCGAGGAAAAGCATCATAGGAGGGTCTCCGTGTAGGAGGAGGAGACCCTGCCGGCAGCGCTGACTGGATAGCGTGCTAGGCGGCAGGGACCAGCAGAGGGCTGGTCCTGCATATGAGAATCTGAGACGGCATTTGTCCGGTCATGGAACCAAGCATACACAAAATCAGCGGGGATTCTCCTCGGACGGTTCGGGCTATAGCGAGGTGGGTTCAGTAACGAGGTTTTCGATTTCTTCAGCAGACTCTTGCGCTCGCGGTGCCCAGGAGTCACTACTCTTCGGTGTTTTGGACCGTCAAGAAATCGGAGTTCCTCACGCTCTCGCAAGACGTCTCGGCAAATGCTGGCGGTGTGCATGGCCGGGCTTTGATCAGCGACGTTTCGCTTGCAGACCCACATTGGAACAACGTCGGCGGCGCCTTCCATATTGAAGCCTTCCGGCACGCGCGCAGGTGGGTCATTTTCCAACTGGCGTCAACATGCGGCGCCGGCTTCGGGCGACGTGTGGGGCGACCATACTTTGGCCGCGCTTGGGTAGCCTGGTCCGGTCGCCCACGCGGCACTCGATGTGCCGGCAGCGATAGGAGATCAGTGTGGTCAAGCTGCCATCCGTTTCGCCGCCGTCGCCACGAGAGGCTCTACCAGGTCGATGTCGTCGGTGCCTTGGTGCGCCGCTTGGGTGGCGCTGGAAGGGGCGCTCCAGTGGCGATGGCCCTCGCACGATCGACTAACCACGGAACGCTGCGCTCGATCACGGTTGCATTGGCGCCTGCTTCCACGAGCGATTTCCCCACGCTGGGCAGCGCTTCCGCGAGTGCATGTGCGGTCTGTTCGCGGATTGATCGCACGAGGGATGGGCGCAGGCTCACCGTCTCGGCGAATTCATCCCAGGAGCCAAGCACAATGTTATCGAGTGTCGTCGCCTTGCCAATGGGCATTGCCAGCGTGCGGTCGATTTCCTCGAACAGACCCGTGGGCACGACGTCATACGCGGGTGCCAGATCGACGGTGCCGTCGCCTCTCAACAGGAGGCTCATGTTCTTGCCGTGCGCATCGGCGTTGCCAAGAGCAGCGTTCGCCACAACGCGTTGCGTGAGACGGGTGAGGCGCGTCGGGTCCGCTCCCTGTTCGCGAACCAGCTTGAACACATCCGTCAGCGTCGGTCCATTGCGCTCGGCATACTTGTGCTCCGGCGCAATCCCCATCGCCTGGCACATGTCCTCTTGATGGATACGCTCGCCCACCACTCCGGTGTGCGTCCGGTCGTACCGAGTGATCAACAAGCAAGGCGCCTTGGCGTGCCCAACGATAGCCACATCCGCCGTGTCCAGGTGAACCGCCTTCAGGGCACGCATGGCGAGGGCTTCGAGCGTTACCAAGCCTGGCCAATCGGCATTCGGAATCTTGAGGATGTGAGTGCTTGCGGTCGCTCCCATGGGCACCGCCAAGGTGCCGTCCTCGAATCGAAGCACGGCGATCTTGTGCTGGGCACCGGCCATGGACAGACGCAAGAGTCCGCCGCCCAGCGCTCGCCGCGTCGGAAACGCGATCCATTGCGCGAGGCGCCCTTCATCCAGCAGTTCAAACTCCACGGCATCGGAGGGCAGAGGCGGTTTCTCGTTGCGAGGCCACAGACCAATCGCCCCCGCACACTCACGCCCAATGACTTCGAGCAAACCAAAGTCATCGTGCACCGGCACACGGGCCTCGGCACTGACGGCCACGCGGGCATTGCCTTCAGGTAGCAAATTGGCGAACCAGTTGCGGACAACCTCGGAAGACGCAGACCCATCAACGGGAAGGCTGAGGGAGAGCGGAATGCCGCCCGACTTCCGGTACTGCGGATCGTAGACAAAGCGCATCGCGCCTGGGCCGACGTCCGTCAGCACACCGGCGAACACGTCTCGCATGTAGACCGTGAGTTCTCGGGTCATTTGTCGCGGCTCGATTCAAGCGGGCGATGTACATCCAGCGCAAGTCGCAATCCCAAAGCCTGCAGTACGGCAAGCACCTTGCCGATTTCAAGCGTGGGCTTGGCCTGTTCGAGCTCGCGCACAAAGCGCGGCCCTGTACCGCTGAGCCCGGCCAGAACCTCTTGGGTGATGCCCGCGGCGAGACGTCGATGGCGAACCGTGACCGCGATCTGCGCGAGAAGCGCATTGTCCGAGCGGAGACTTACTCCTCGATCTCGTGGTTGTCCCGTTCGGGACGATAGTGCCGTCATGTTCGCGACTCCAACCATTACCGGTGCGTACGGGAGTATAGCGACGGACAAGATCGAGCCTCAATCACTATCGTCCCGTACGGGGTTCTCAGAGGCGCGGGCGGCTAAACGAGGATGGCCCTCCAAATACGACGGCGCTCAAGAATGACGAAGCTTGCCTTACTGCGGGCTCCAGGCGGCGGTGCTTTGTGGCGGATGCGGCCTCGCGTTCCACCGTGCACGCCGCGAAATGGCCTAGGTTCTTCCCGAATCGACGGTGTCGCCAGCGGGGTGGTGCGCCGCACTTCGGGGGTATTTTAGAGACAGTATTTACACCAGTCATGGTGGTGTATATTCTCACCCCATGCGCCTGACCATTGCTCAACTCAGCGAAAAAACCGGCGTTCCAGAGCGAACGATCCGTTACTACATCGACCGTGGCCTGGTGCCCAGTGCCCACGGAGAGCGGCGTGGTGCCTGGTACGACACGGTCCATCTCGAACCGCTGCTCAGAATTCAGCAGTGGCGCGAGGCCGGTCTCTCGCTGGAAGCCATCGCGGAGCTGCTGCGCGGCGACATGCGTGGCGGCAGTCGCTCGCTCCCCGTAGGTGCCGTCGAAGTGCGCTCGCATCTAGTTGTCGCCGAGGGCGTCGAGCTGGTGGTGGCGCCTGAGCGTGCCGACCTGTCCAGCCAACAAATCCGGCAGCTCTTCATTTGGATTCAAGAGCGAATTGACCAGCTGAAGTCCACCCCGCGACCCACCGAACCTCAGGAATGACCGCCATGGATTGCTCGATCGAACCCCAACGTGCGTTAGGCAGCCCGCTTCAATCCTGTGACATCGAGGTGCTGATCACGGATCTGACGGCGGTGCATTGCGTGCGCTACCACTTCACCAACCACGAGACCGCGAACATCGAAGCGGTCTTCACGCTGCCACTGCCTTCGGATGCCGCCTTCATCCGGCTAACGGCGGCATTTGCGGGTGAGGAGTGGGCGCTGCAAATCAGCGCCACGGACACCGCTCAGCAACGCTACGACCGCGCGCTCAGCGACGGTCACTCGGTGGTGCTGTTTCGGCGCGTGGACGAAGGCCTCTACACCTTGGCCATCGGCAACCTTGGGGCAGGCGAGACCGTGGCATTAACGCTCGAGTTTGCTCGGGCGCTGGAGCTGCAGGACCGTGCAGCGCGCTTTCGGCTGCCGCTTGCGTTGCGGCCACGCTATGGCGAGTGGCACCTCGAACCCCCGGACACGCCGCTGCATAGCATGACCGCGACCTATCCCGTCCGGGCAAGTTTGCGCATCGAGGGCCTGTTGGCGACCACTGCGGTGAGCTGCGCCAGCCATCAAACACGCGTCTCCGCGACAGACGGCGCGCTACAGCTGCACACGGTGGATGCGGCGCTTGATCGGGATCTTGTGGTCTGGTTCGATCTTGGTGTCACGCCCCTGGCTCCCCAATGGCAGGCCTGGATGGAGGGCGATCGCGTCGCCAGCGAGCTTCTGTGGTCGCTGCCGAGGCCGACAGCACCTGCCAGTGAGCCGCTGCACCTCATGACCTTGCTTGATTGCTCTGGCTCCATGCAGGGTGCTGCCATCGCCGGATGCAGGCAGGCCATGATCGCCATCGCCAACGCATTGGACGACCGGATGACGGTGCAGTTTGTGTGCTTTGGCAGCGAGCTGAAGCCGCTCCTCGAAAAACCATCGCCTGCCGTGCCAGCGACCCGTCAGGCACTGCGGTCACTGGCGACCCAACTCAATGCCGACATGGGGGGAACGGAGCTCGCCACGGCGCTGGATGCCGCGCTGAAGGACCTTGAGGCATTGCATGACGATGCGGCGAATCAAGCGATTTTGCTGTTGACCGATGGTGCCATCGATCCCAGCAGTCTGGTCCGGGCGACCACACGCGCCAAGCGACGCGGTGTGCGTGTGTTTGTCGTGGCCGTGGGCGAATCGGCCGCCGTGGAAGCCTTGGCGCCTTTCTCCACCAGCACCGATGGGCGACTGGAATCCGTGACCCCTGGCGAAGACATTGCCGATGCCGTGATGCGTCAGTTCTCTCGCATTCGTCAGCGGCGGCCGGCCTTGCTGGAGGTCGAGTTCCCGCCCGGTGCAGAGCAAGTGGGTGAGACCTCGCACACCTACCTCGGTGACACCGTGCGCATTCGGGCATGGCTACCCTCGGCCGAGGCGACCTGTCGATTGCACCTACACGAAAGCCCGGATGCCAGCGCGCTGACGTATCAGGGCTCGGTGATCTCGCGAGCGAATACCCCGTATCTCAGGGCGCTATGGGGTCAGGCGCTGGTCAACGCGGCACGAGGGGTCAAGGCAAAGACCTCGCTGGCGCTCGACTATGGCCTGATCACCCAATACACCGCCGGCATCCTGGTGAAAGAGCGTGGTGAGGGCGCCTTCGCCGCATTGCCCGGGGTGCGCCGGGTCAGCCACATGCATGTCCCGAGTGCCCTGAGTGTCAATACTTACGCGATCCCGGCCTTTATGAGATCGGCCCCGAACATTTGTCTATGCCCGGCCTTCGCAGAGCCTGAATACCCACCTGCAGAAATCCAAAGCAACGAAGACGCTGCCGCACTGCAGGCCGAGCTCGCCGAATTGATCCAACAGGTCGAAGCGGCATTGCAGCC
>DEHW01000228.1 GCA_002352135.1 Lysobacterales bacterium UBA2790 | reverse complement strand
ATGGCCGCCACACGGGCATCCACACCTGCGGGAAGGTGCTCGCGCAAATCGCGGATTTCATGTCCCACGAGCTTTCCAGCGGCGAGCGCTCGGACCGCCACCAGCTGGGCGCGGCCATCGGCGAAATCCAGCACCTGCAGCGCGCCAGGGTATTCGATCAAGCGTTGAACGTGTTTGTAGACCAATGCTTCGGGGCTGATCGCCACATCCACCGAGGTGCGGCCCTTGTGGATGATGTCCGGATTGCTGATGTACTCGGTCTCGCGCAGACGTGCGATCTTGGTCGGCGTGCGATACACCACGTCGGCAACCCGGCAGGCGACCAGATTCACTTCATCACTGGACGTCACAGCGATCACCAGATCCGCGTCCTCAGCGCCCGCATGGCCCATGACGCTGGGAAGTGAGGCGTGGCCTTGCACGGTGCGGATATCAAGCCGCTCAGAAAGCTCTTTCAGCTTGGCCGCGTCCGTATCGACGACGGTAATGTCGTTGTTCTCGGAAGCCAATGCAGCGGCTACCGACGAACCCACTTGGCCTGCGCCAAGAATCAGGATTTTCACACGCGTTCCCCCTACTCGAATCGGTGTGGATGATCAGTTGTCGCGCGCGCCGCGCAGGTCAATCCCCAGGTCGCGGAGCTTGCGGTACAGATGCGTCCGCTCCATTCCGGTGGCCTTGGCCAGTTTACCCACGCTGCCTTCGCTCTCATCCAGCCAATGCAGCAGATAGGCGCGTTCAAACTGATCGCGTGCTTCGCGCAAGGGTTGATTGAGATCGATCTGCAGACCTTGGCTGGAAACCGCCGAGCCACTGATTGTCCGATTGCCGGTGAGCGCTTGGTCAAGCTCCAGCGCGCTGATCTCTGGCTCGCCGCCCAGCACCAGCAACCGCTGCATCAAGCCGCGCAGTTCGCGCAGGTTGCCCGGCCACGAATGCGCTTGCAGGCGTGTCTGTGCGCCAAGGCTGAAGTGCCGTGGCGGCAAGCGGTCGCGCTGCGCCAATGCCTGCAACAAGGCGCTTGCTTCCATCGGCAAATCTTCGGGCCGTTCGCGCAAAGCCGGGACGCTGACCGGCAGCACATTCAATTGGTAATACAAGGCGTCACGCAAGCGCCCTGCCGCGACCTCGGCATCGAGATCCTTGGCACTGGCCGCAATGATGCGGGCACGCAACGGAATGGCCTGGCGCGCGCCGACGCGCAGAATCTCGCGGCGTTCCAGAACACTGGACAGACGCAACTGCAACTCGGCGCTGAGTTCGGCAACTTCATCCAGATATAGAGTGCCGCTTTCGGCGTGTTCAAGCAGACCGGCGATCACGCCCTGATCGTTCTCTTCGCCAAACAGGGTTGACGCCGCACGCTCTTCGGCAATCGCGCCGGCGGCGACCGTGACAAAAGGCTGATCCCGCCGTGGGCCGATCTCGTGCATCCAGCGCGCCAGCGACTCCTTGCCCGTACCAGCCTCGCCACGCAAAAGCACCGGCGCGTCGTGTTGCGCGAGTCGCTCCAGTTGGGTGCGCAGCGTGCGCATTGCCGCGCTGTCACCCAGCGGTGCGTGTGCCGGTGTCAAGGCGCGGCGCAGTGCCTGGTTGTCGCTGCGCAAGCGCTGCGCCTCGATCGCGCGCTCGATGGTGATCAGCAGTTTTGCCAGCGAGATCGGCTTTTCGATGAAGTCGTAGGCACCGAGACGAGTGGCTTCCACGGCGGTCTCGATGGTGCCATGACCGGACATCATCACCACCGGGATGTCCAGCTTGTCGGCGTCCTTCCACTCGCGCAGCAGGCTCAGACCATCGGTGTCGGGCATCCAGATGTCGAGCAGCACCAGATCCCAGGCTTGCGCATGGCGTTGCTCACGCCCCGCCGTGGCGTTGGCGGCGGTGCCGACTACGTAGCCCTCATCAGCGAGGATGTCCGAGAGCAGTTCACGGATATCNNTTGCCCGATTCTGGCCACGTCCGTTGTTGCTGCTGGTGCTTGTGGCCGCGTTCGAGTGCTCGGTGGGTGTGGAAGCGGCGTCCATTCCACCGCATCTTTCGGGCGATGAAATCGGGTCGGCGGGCGTGCTGACTCTGCGTCTTCTAGCCATGACCGAGCCGGACACGTTTCTCGACGAGGCTAGGCGACGGCTGCAACGGGGTGACTATCTGAAAAACCCGGAAGCGGAGCGTGAACTGCGTCGCTGGATGGGTGTGGCGGCCTTGCAGGCCGGTGATTTCGCGAGCTATCGCGTGGCGCTGGACGCGCTGGAGCAGATCGCCGCCAGTCAGACCGATGAGATTGCCACGGCCTATCACGAATGGTTGCAGTCGAGCCGCTTGCTGGAGCGCGGTCAGCGCAAGCGCGGGCTGGCTCTGGCGCTACGTGCGGTCGAGCGGGTTGGTCCCGAGTCACCCCTTTGGTTGCAGAGTCTGGCCGCCATTGAGTTATGTGATGCCTATTTTTCGGCTGGAGAGCTGCAGCAGGCGGTAGAACGGTGCGAGTTTGCCGAGCGTCTTGCGCAGCAGACGGACGTTGCCTACGACGTCGCCCGAGTTGCGAATCTGCAGGGAATGCTCGCACTTAATCTTGAGCAACCCGCAGCAGCGATCGACTATTTCCAGCGCGCAGCAGGGCTGTTCCGTTCGCATGGTCTGGCCGAGCTGGCAGCGCTGGTGGAAGACAATCTGGCGCGTGTCTACATCGACATCGGCGATCCCCAGCAGGGCCTGCGCTACGCACGTGCCGCGTTGGACGACGAGCTTCGTCAGGGGCGCGCCATCCACGCCTTGACCAGTCGGGCGAATGTCGCACGGGCCGAAAGTGCGCTGGGCAACCACGCTGTGGCCGCGCGGGAGATTCAGACCAGCATCGATGAAGCGCTGGCGATGCAGCAGTTGCCGTTGATGACTGATCTGTATGCAGCGCAATCCGACATCGCCGAACGTGCCGGCGATACGGCTCTGGCCTTGCAAGCAGCGCGCGCCGCTGCGGAAGCGTTGGTCACGTTGCAGGAAGACAGTGGCAACGATGAAGTCCTGACGCTGGAAGCCCGATTGGCAGAGCGTGAACGGCAGTGGCAAGTTGAATCGTTGCAGCGCGACAAGGCGATGGCGGATCTGCAGCTGCGTCAGCAGGCACTGCAACTGCAGTCGGATTCCATGAAGCTGGCACTGGCATTCAGCCTGTCGGCATTGCTGGCAGTCGGATCGGCGGTGCTCTGGCTCTTCTGGCGGCAGCAACGTCGTCAAGCCGCGCGGATGCGCGAGCAATCGCTGACCGATCCGTTGACGGGAATTGCCAATCGAAGACGCTTCATTGCGACGTTGGAGGCCTTGCTGGCGAATCCGGATGTCGCTCGGCGGCACGCGCTGATGTTGCTCGACATCGACTATTTCAAACGTCTGAATGACGAAGGTGGACATCCTTTCGGTGACGACGTGCTGCGTCGGGTTAGTGCCTGCCTCATCGCCCTGCTGGAGTCCGACGAGCAGTTGCTCGCGCGCATCGGTGGCGAAGAGTTCGGTCTGTTGGTGCCCGCGTACGACAGTTCAACGGCGATGCGAATCGCCCAAGCGGCGTGTGATGCGGTGGCGCGCCTGCAGATTCAGCACGACGGTCGGGTCTGGCCGTTGACGATCAGCGTCGGAGTGGCGCTGGGTGCCGAGCAGCGCGCGCTGGAACTGTCGCAATGGATGCGCAGTGCGGATGCGGCCTTGTATGAAGCTAAACATCGCGGTCGCAATCAGGTGGTCTGCGCGGTAGACGTGGGTGCAAGCCAAAGTGCGAGCAGCCAGAACAGGAGCAGTCCATGAAAGCTCGAATACAGGGCGTAGTGGGTGTTGAGTGGAAACATCAGCACCAGCAATGCCACGCTGACGGGAAATACGTCGGTTCGCTGCTGGGGATCGCGTCGGTGGTGCCAGCGCGCTAGCCAGCCGATTCCGATGCACCAGCAGGAAAGCCCGAGCATGCCGGTCTCGCTGAGCACTTCCAGCACCCATTGGTGCGCATGCAGAGCACCAATGTCCTCGGTCCGGTCGAGGAAACGGTCGTCTGCTGCCGCGCAGTCCGGGTAGGCATGGCGAAATCCGCGGACGCCGACGCCATTCCAGGGATGCTGTTCGATCAGGCACAAGGCGGTGCGCCAGATCGGCAATCGAAACGACAGTGCGTGATCGAGCGCGGCGGTATCGCCCTGCAGTGCGGCGGTCGTGCGGTCGACGCGCTCGGCGAAGCGCGGCGAGAGTTGCCACATCGCCAGTCCACTGGACAGACCCAAGACCGCTGCCACACCCATACCGATGAGTGCTCGCCGACCGCCGCCGAGTTCGCGCCACAGCATTGCGATCAGGACCAGACCGTAAACCAACCACGCGGCGCGCGCACCCGCCAGCAGTACCACCCACAGGCAGAGGAGTGCTGCCCCAAGCAGCCATTTGCGTCCACCAAGATTGCGCGCCTGCCACAACAACAGGGGCGACAGAGTTGCCAGGACGCCGCCCAGCTTCAGATTGTCATCGCCGAAGATGCCGCTGAGCCGGTCGGTCAGATTGCTGCCGCCGAGACTGAAGCCGGTACTGGCCTGCAGCAGCGCGTCCAGCAGCCACACCGCCAGCACGGCGGCGCTGCAGCCCAGAACACGCCGCAAGGTTGGTGCGCTCCGCAACTGCGCGTGTGCGAACAGCAGGAGCGGCAAAAAGCGCAGGTCGGCAAGCACCTCCGTCCAGGCCTTCACAGGCTCGACGGCATCCGGCGCGGACATCAGTTCGGGCAACCAATAGGCGAGAAAGGCCACGAGCAGCGGGCGCGTGTCCGGGTCACGCTTCAGTCTTGGCAACTCGCGCAGGCCCAACAGCGCCGCAAGCAGCACGGGCAATTCGGCAGATCGTCCCCAAGGCATCAGTACGAGCGCCATCAGTAGCAACAGACTGCCTGCATGGCGCTGCAAGGCGTCGAGACGGTGTTGCGACATCAGGGTTCCAGCACTTCGCGATAGATGGCCAGGGTTCGGCTCTGCATGTCGGCCAAGCGGTAGCCCGCGAACGGCGCGACGGGCGGGGCTTCCTCGAGCAAGGCGAGTGCTGCATCCAGCAAGGCAGCACGGTCTCCCAGTGGCACGCAGCCTACCGGGTACAGCTCACGCAACAACTCGCCGACCCCGCCGTGCTCGAAACCCAGCACAGGAACACCCAATTGCAGCGCTTCGATGACCGTGCGGCCAAAGGCCTCCGGCTTAGCCGAGAGCTGCAGAATCACGTGGCTGATCGAATAGATCTCACGTACATCCGTACGAGGGGGCGTCATCACCACCGCATCGGCCACCCCGAGATGCCGGGCGAGTTGCTTCATCTCGTCGACGTAGCGCGCACGGTCGGGCTCGCATATGCCCAGGATCAGCAGACGGGCAGGGCAGCCATGCTGCTGCAAGGCAGCCAGCAGGTGCAAGGCTTCTGCATGGCCCTTCAATCGGGTGCCGCGACCCGGCAGGGTGAGGATCGGGCCGCCGTCAAGTTGTGCGTGTTCGGCCAGAAAGGTCAGTCGCCACTCTCGACTGGCACGAAAGCCGCGCGGGAAATCCGCCGGATCAATGCCGCGTGGCACCACGCGAAGGCGTTCCGGCGGTACTTCGGGGTAATGCTGGCGGAGATAGTTCTGGACCGTGTTGGAAACGCAGATCACCCGGTCTGCGCGGGTCAGGATGGCGCTGTAGGGCCCCGGCGAATTCAGTCCATGCACGGTGCTGATCAGGGCGGGGCGCGGATTCAGTCCGCGCAGCGCAAAGCGCGTGATCCAGGCTGGCAAGCGCGAGCGCACATGCACGATGTCTGCTTGAAGGTCGCGCAATACACGCCGCAGTGCACGAACCTTAAACAGGGTGCGCGGGGATTTCGCGCCGACATCCAGCAGCCGGTGTTCACTGCCCGACGCAAGCAGACTGTCCAGCAATCGACCGCCGGCGCTGATGACGACCGAACGATGGCCCTCCGCGACCAGCGCGGCAGCCATCTCCAGTGTGCTGCGTTCGACGCCGCCACTTTGCAGGGCGGGCAGAATCTGCACCACGGTAAGGCGCCGCTTCGATAGCGAGCGGACAGACAGGACACTCTGCGGGATGCAAGGCGCTGGCACACCGGTTCCCGTGTGGCCAGGCTCAGGACTTCAGAACGTATTGCGCGCCACAGTAGGGACACTTGGCCGAGCCGCTGGCCTCGATGGGAAGGTAGACCTTGGGATGCGAGTTCCACAGCGCCATGCCGGGCATCGGGCAGCACAACGGCAGGTCGNNCAGGCCACCTTCCAGCGCGATCTGGATCTTGACCTCGTCGCCGACGGCGGGGACGCCATAGCTCAATCCGAAGTCCGAGCGCTTGATGGTTGCGGTGGCGCCAAAGCCGACCCAAGGCGTCTTGCGCATCGGATGTTCGCCAATCTTGTTGACGGTCACGTCCAGCGTGACCGGCTTGGTGACGCCGAGCAGGGTCAGGTTGCCTGCCACCGCCAGCTTGCCTTCGCCGTTCTGGGTCACGCCGGTGCTTTCGAACTGCATGCTCGGGAACTGCGCGACGTTGAAGAAGTCGGCCGCCTTCAGATGGTCGTTCAGCCCGCCGTGGCGCATATCGACGCTGGCGGTATCAATGCTGACCTTGACGCTCGATTGGGTCAGGTCGGCGGTATCCAGCTGCAGATCAATATTGTAGCCACCGAAGTCGCCGTACATCTCGGAAAAGCCCAGATGGTTGATGAAATACAGGATGCGGGTGTGCGAGGTGTCGATTTCGACCGGCTGGGGTGCGGCAAACGCGGAGCCCGACAAGGCAGCGAAC
>DEHW01000057.1:1828-6403 GCA_002352135.1 Lysobacterales bacterium UBA2790 | reverse complement strand
GCATGCCACTGGCGCAAGGTCGACACGCGCTCGCTGTGTTGCGCCGGGACAATGAAATCGAAGGCTTCGGCCTGCAGTATTTCCGCTGGAATCCAATGCCGCTGCTGGCCTTCCTGCACGACGCGGCCACCAAAGCCGACGCGATACTGCAGCTCGGGTCGCGCGATCTCCCAGGGATTGCCGTGGCGCATCCAGTCATCCGGTTGCTCGATCTGGCGTCCGTCCTGAATCGCCTGCGCAAACATGCCGTACTGGTAGCGCAGACCATAGCCGAAGGACGGCAGGCCCAGTTCGGCGAACGAATCCAGAAAGCAGGCCGCCAAACGGCCCAGACCACCATTGCCCAGCGCGGCGTCGGCTTCGCTTTCCAGTACGTCGCTCAAGGTCACGCCGTGTTCTTCGCAGAGCGTCGCCAGTGCAGGCTCCCAGCCCAGCGCTGCCAGCGCATTGTGCAGAGCGCGGCCCATCAGGAACTCCATCGACAGGTAATGCACCCGCCGCACCGGATGCGCCGCACCGCGCTGCGCGTCTTCGGCCTGTGTTGTCGCCCAGCGTTGCAGGAGTGTGTCGCGGCAGAGTGCCGAGGTGGCGCGCAGCAGACGCGTGCGCAGGTCGCCCTCACACTGGCTTGCCAAGCGCTGCGCAATATCGCAGCGAATCGCATCGACCGCGCTGCGGTCCAAGCTTTCGGTATTCATCAGATTGTCCCCTCATCACCCGCCCTGACTGGTTTGTCGCGCCCGCAATCGCCGGCGCAGCATCCATGCTTTGCGGTGTCTAGTTATGAGCGGGACTGTAAAGCCTGACACGCCCCTCTGGCGGGCAATGAAAACGTATTCATTGCATGGCATAAGTCGCGCGCCACACCGACTGCGTGTGCCGGGTCGGCTGGGGCGAGATCTCTGGCGGTCGTGGCGAGCGTGNNTCCACTTCCAGCGCCACCGGGACGCGGTCGCCGAGTTCCTGCAGGAAGGCGCCGATGTCGTGGAATTCATCGCGCCAGGCGTCGTTGTCGATATGCAGCAGGGCGCGCAGTTGCGCTTCGCTGATGCTGAGGTCGTCCTGTCGCAGTGCGCCCTTTGCGGGGATGCGGCCTATCGGTGTCTCGACGGCGGCAGCGCTGCCGTCACAACGGCCAAGAATCCATTCCAGCACGCGCATGTTGTCGCCAAAGCCGGGCCACAGGAATTTGCCGTCGTCGCCTTTGCGGAACCAGTTGACGTGGAACACCTTCGGCAGCTTCACGCCGGGCTTTTCGAAGCTGAGCCAGTGCGCGAAATAATCACCGAAGTGGTAACCGCAGAAGGGCTTCATCGCCATCGGGTCGCGGCGCACCACGCCGACCGCGCCGGTCGCAGCGGCCGTGGTTTCCGAGGCCATCGCCGCGCCGGCCAGCACGCCGTGGGTCCAGCTTTCGGTTTCCAGCACCAGCGGCACCAGCGAGGCACGGCGGCCACCGAAGATGATGGCGTCGATCGGCACGCCCGCAGGATCATTCATGGCCGGCGAGGCCGAGGCACACTGCGCGGCACTGACGGTGAAGCGCGAATTGGGATGTGCGGCGGCACCGTTGGCGGGGTCGTATTCCTGGCCTTGCCAGTCGATCACCGGCTCGCCGGGCAGGCCTTCCCACCACGGACGCTGCTCGGCGTCCACGGCGACGTTGGTGAAGATGGCATCGTGGTCGAGCATCGCCAGTGCGTTCGGATTGGTCTTGGCACTGGTGCCCGGTGCGACGCCGAAGAAGCCCGCCTCAGGATTGATGGCGTACAGACGACCGTCCGCGCCGGGCTGCATCCAGCAGATGTCATCGCCCACGGTCCAGACCTTCCAGCCTTCCGCCAGATAGCCTTCCGGCGGGATCAGCATGGCCAGATTGGTCTTGCCGCAGGCCGAGGGAAAGGCGGCGGCCAGGTAGCGCGTTTCGCCTTGCGGGTTCTGTACGCCGAGAATCAACATGTGTTCGGCCAGCCAGCCTTCGCGCATGGCTTGATAGCTGGCNNCCTTCGCGTTCGATGCGTTCCAGGGCAGCGCGGCCCATGCGGGTCATGATGCGCATGTTGGCGACCACGTAGGCGCTGTCGGTGATCTCCACACCGCAGCGTGACAGCGGCGAATCCAGCGGACCCATGCAATACGGCACCACGTACAGCGTGCGTCCTCTCATGCAGCCATCGAACAGGCCGTCCATCTTCGCGTGCGCGTCGGCGGGTGACATCCAGTGGTTGTTCGGACCGGCATCGCTGCGATCCGTGGTGCAGACGAAGGTGAGATGCTCAACGCGCGCCACATCCGAAGGATGCGAACGATGCAGATAGCAGTTCGGATGGGTCTCCGCATTCAGCGCATGCAATTCGCCCGTGGCGAGCATCTGGCTGACGAGCATGTTGTATTCAGCGGCACTGCCATCGCACCAGTGAATCGTATCGGCTTGGGTCAAACGGGCGACTTCCTCAACCCATTGGTTGAGTGCGGCAAGCTGGCTGGACATCCACTTCTCCGGTCGACCGACGTGCAGCGCCCATGGCTGCAACGGGGGCGTCAGACGACAACGTTGGGGGTCGCAGACACTAGCGGTTCAGCGTCGATCAGACAAGTCCAATTCCAGTCCACTTTGGGCGAAGCGCTCACCGAGAGGACGCGAAGCCAGCGAACGGCACCAACCGACGGACCGGTTGGCACCGTTCGCAAGGATGGTCAACTGCCTTCGAAGCCGTTCTTGAACAGCGCCGTCGATCGTGGCGCGCGGCAGCTTTCGACCTGCCCACCATCAACGATGAGATTGAATGCGGCGTTTGGCGGGAAGGTCGGGACCACAACCCCTTCGATTCCAGGATTCGATTCTGCGCTCAGGCTGGTGTTGGCCTCGGCGACCACGAACCAGCGACCGGGCGCGCCCGGCCCACTTGGCGCACGGTATTCCAGACTGAAGCCTTGCGCGTTGAGCGTTGTATTGCTGTCCAGCGGATCATCCGTGCGACCGACCAGGGGCGCGGCGCAGGCGGTGTCATCCAGCAGTCGATGGAACAGGGGAAGCTCGCTGGCACTCTGTCCGCCGGCGAGCACTTGCACGGCATTGGGTGACAGCAACGGAGCCACCGCGACGTTGAAGTTCATGCCGACCGGCATGGCGCTGCCATCCTCATTGCGAATCTGCCAGCGGCCACCGCTGCCGTTGGTCCAGGCCATGCTGATCGGCACATCGTGGTAGGTGCCGGTCCATTGTTGCAGCGGAATCGCAATCGCAAAACTCAGTCCGTTCAAGGCGCTGCTGTCGATGCGGCTCAGGTTGGCCGTGTTGTTGGCCGCCGAGGTGCTTTGCACGAGCCCGGTCTTGCTGGCAAAGGGAGCGAGCACACTGAAGCGCTGACCGACTTGCACGTTCTGCGTGCTGTCCTGGAAAAACACCGACCAGACACTGGCACCACCATTCAGATAGACACCCAGGCGCTGGGCGCTGCCGGGCAACGCAGGTGTGCTGCGATGCGCCGTGGCAACCAGTTTGTCGGAGGCGACCAAGGGCACCGGGAACGGTGTGACGCCGACTTCGTTGAAGAGCGTATTGCTCGCCGTGGCGGTCAGCTGTGTTGCGCCATCGCCATTGGCCTCAAGCGCGCCGATATCGATGGTCCCAAACGCCAGACGACGCTCGCCATTGGCATCGAACAACAGGCTGCTGGCTTCCGCATTGTTTCCGGCATCCAGTGCGGGTGAGGCATTGGCGGGTCGTGGATACGCAGGGTCCTCCAGCAAGGGATCGACAGTCAGCGTGGCGGAACCGGGCGTCCAGTCATTCCAGCCATTGCCATACACCAGGTTGTTGGGCGCACTGTGACTCGCAGTGCCGTTCTGGACATACATGCCCTTGGACGTGTGGAAGGCGACCAGATTGTTGGCCACCCGGACATTGGCCGGTTGACTCGCGGCCAGTCCGGTCAAGGCCAAGCCGTAGTTGCCATGCACGACGGTGTTGTTGAGCGCGGTCAGGTTGCCGCCGGCGCTCTGCAGAATCGCGCTGTAGGCGTCGGTTGCGGTGACGCGACCACTGACGATGTTGTTGTCCATTTGCAGCGTCGAGGTGACGTCATAGGCCCACACCATGATGCCGTCGTTGACGCGATCGCCCAGCAGGCGATTGGCTGACAGGCGGAAGGTGCCTGGGCCACGCTGCACACCGACGATGCCCATGCCGGGCAGCGTTGATCCGGGCAGACGGTTGCGCTGGATTTGCGTGGTCAGACTGCCTGTGCCGCTGAGTTGGTTGACGCAAATGCCGTGAAACGTCTCGCTGGGACGGCCACTGCCGCGCTGCACCAGACTGTCGCTGATGTTGACTTGCTTGCTGCCTTGTCCGGAGACGGTCACTTCGATGCCACATCCTCCCGCGAACGCGGTCGATGCGCCAAGATCGAGAAGACGGATGCGCGAAAACTCCAGTAGACCGCCGTTGACATTGGAAGGCTCCGAAACGCGGATCGCGCCGCGCCGCAAGTTCAGATCACTGATGCGAACGGTATGCGCTGCGTCGGCGGTCAAACCCACGTAGATCGTTCGATCTGGCGCCAGCACGGCGTC
>DEHW01000057.1:0-1743 GCA_002352135.1 Lysobacterales bacterium UBA2790 | reverse complement strand
GCATGGTCGAGTGCTCCGGGATTGGGGGACACTTCGACATACGCAAAGCAGGCGCACATCCGAACATGGGCGACCTATCGCCACTCAGAGTGGGCTTTTGCACCCCGGAAGAGCGGGAGCGCCAACTCGGGGCAAAATTGTCATCGAACTGTCATCTTTCTGTGATCCACCGCCGCGCGGGAATGCCTACAGTGTGCGCACCGAATCGTCCGCCGAGGTCATCTGTGTCAAAAGCTCCCGTTGCCGAGAACGTCAAGAAGCCCGCTGCAAAAAGGAAGGCCGTCAGCAAAGCGGCCAAGACGCCGGTCGTTGCACCGGTCGTCGTGAAGAAAAGGGCGGTCAAGCCGGCGGCGAAGGTTCGCAAGACCAAGGACCGCAAGGTCAAAGATCGCTTCACCATGCCCGAACACGACTTCGCCCTGATCGCCAAGCTGAAGGAGCGCGCCAAGTCGCAAGGGCGTGTGGCGAAAAAGAGCGAGCTGCTGCGCGCGGGCTTGCAGGCGCTGAACGTGCTGGATGAAGTGGAATTGCTGGCCGCGCTGAATCGTTTGAAATCCTGAGCGCACGTGGGTGGCGCACTGCCGTCGGCATGTGACAGGAAAGCCGGAGCACCAAGCTTTAACGCCTTGGTGCTTGGCCGTTGGTCAGACGAAAGACGCGGCTCAGAACGCCGCGTCAAACGCCACTTCACCTTGCACACCGACCTGATACGCCGACACGCGGCGCTCGAAGAAGTTGGTCAGTTCCTGCACGTCCTGCAGTTCCATGAAGGGCAGTGGATTGCGCACGTGGTAGCGCTTGGGCATGCCGAGTTTGACGAAGTGCTGATCGGCGCAGTGCTGCAGGTACTGGCGCATGTCGCGCGGGGAAATCCCGGCGACGCCGCCCGACAGCACGTCTTCGGCGAACTGCATTTCGCACTCGATGGCTTCGGCCAGCATGTCGACGACCTGTGCCTGCAGTGCCTCATCGAACAGATCCGGTTCCTCATTGCGAATGGTGCGCACGCTTTCGAAAGCGAAGGCCATATGGCAGCTTTCGTCACGGAATACCCAGTTGGTGCCCGACGCCAGACCCGGCAGCAGGCCGCGTGAGCGGAAGTAGTAGACATAGGCAAACGCGGCGAAGAAGAACAGTCCTTCGATGCAGGCCGCAAAGCAGATCTGGTTGAGCAGGAACTGCCGCCGCTGCGCGCGCGATTCGATGCGCTTGATGTGGTGGATGCTGTCGATCCATTTGAAACAGAAATCGGCCTTCTGCTTGACCGACGGAATGTTCTCCACCGCCGCAAAGGCTTTGAAGCGATCCTCGGGATCGGGCAGATAGTTGTCCAGCAGGGTCAGATAGAACTGCACATGCAGCGCTTCTTCGTACAACTGGCGCGAAAGGTACATGCGTGCTTCGGGCGCATTCAGATGCTGATACAGGTTCAGCACCAGATTGTTCGACACGATGGAATCGCCGGTCGCGAAAAAGGCCACCAGGCGATGGATGACGTGCCGGTCGGCGGGCGTCATCTTGTCGTGCAGATCGCTGATGTCGATCTGGAAGTTGATCTCTTCCACCGTCCAGGTATTGCGGATGGCGTCGCGATACATTTCGTAGAACTGCGGATAGCGCATCGGGCGCAGAGTCAGTTCGAAACCCGGATCGAGCAGATGCGGTGGGCGTGAGTGTGTGGCGATGTGCATGGTTGAGCTCCGGAGATGTGTTGCATGACGCCGTCAGTCCGGACTTGATCCG
>DEHW01000237.1 GCA_002352135.1 Lysobacterales bacterium UBA2790 | reverse complement strand
CGCCAAGCAGGCCAACCTGACGAGCGGGCCGCAACAGATCAACAATGGCGTGGCGGCACCCTCGCGCCCGCGGGAAATCGAAACCGAGCACACCCAACTATCAAGGGGAACCCATGAGCTACTACCGGACGCCCGAACATCGGGCATTGCGAGCCGAGTTGATCCGGCGCTGGAAACCTTGGGAGAAGTCGACCGGGCCAAAGTCAGAAGCGGGTAAGGCGCGGTCTGCCCAGCGTGGATTCAAGGGCGGACACCGGATCTTCCTGCGGGAAGTGGCGCGCGTGCTGCGGCAGCAAAGCGACGAACTGAAACGTATCGGCTGACGCACGAAGGGCGGTTCTGGCGGTATGGCAAGCCCCTGACGCGGCTGGCCGAGTCACGATATCGCCTCGCTCCTGTCGACGCGGTGCTTAACCTGGCCAGGGTTTTCCGCCACAATGCGGGCAACCCCCTCCGCAAGTCGGCTATGAACGAAGGCTGACAGATTTTTCGAGTCACGCAGGAATGCCAATGGCGAACGCAGGTTCCAAAATTCCCACGTTGCCGTCTCAGCGACAGCAGGTGGAGACCCGCTTCGTGGAACTGATGAGTGAACTCTTTCAGCTCGACGAGGCCGAGGCGCTCGATTTTGGTCTTTATCGCGTCATTCGGCGACACAACCGTGAAGTCAGGGCCTTCCTCGGTGAGATCGTCGTCGACCAGCAATCCAGAGCGTTGCAGGGTGGACGGCTGGGCGAGGTGCTCGACGCGGCGTTCGCGGCCATGGGGCACGAGGGCCTGGCCGAAGACCGATCGCGGGTGAAGGAGATAGAGGAACTCCTGGGCTTGAAGCCGGGCATGACGCATGAACAGCGCGACGAGGTGCTCCATCACGCCGAGCGAATGCCGGCCGCCAAGGCGCTCGCCAGCGAGTATCGCCAGCGCAGCGAAGCCCTGGGGCAACAGCAAACGGTGCAGCAGGATCGGGCCGAGGTACTGAATCGCCTCTACCAGTTCTTCTCCCGGCACTACCAGGACGGCGATTTCATCGTCGAGCGGCGCTACGGCAAGGGCGGCGCCCGCTACGTCAGATCCACCGGCGAGGACACCGAGTTCCACTGGGCCACCGAGGACATGTACTACATCAAGTCGGGCGACATCTTCACCGACTTTCCCGTGCGCCTGAGCAATGGCCAGCGGGTGGTCTTCACCGTCGAGCCGGAGAGCCTGCAGGCCACTCGATCGGCGCTGCAACCGAACGACAAGGCGCACTACGAACTGGATGCCGCGACGAGGATCGGCGAAGTCGTCAAGGTGTGCATCAAGTACCTGAAGGGTGCGCAGAGCGAGAAGCAGAAGGATGAAATCGTCGCCGCCGTGCAGCAAGCCGGCGCGGGCGGGACGGCGGAGATCGGCGTCGACATCCGCCGCTGGCTCAGCCGCTTCATCGCCCGTAATCAGAGCGACTTCTTCATCCACAAGCGGCTGAAAGAGGCATTGAGCGAAGACCTCGACATCTTCCTCAAGACTGAAGTGCTCGATATTGATCAGTTGCTTGGTGGCCCCGGTCAGGAAATGGACCTGCCGCGGCGAGCGTTGAAGGTCGCCCGCATCGTGCGCGAGGTGGGCCAGCAGATCATCGACTTCCTGGCCGCACTGGAGGGTTTCCAGAAAGCGCTGTGGGAGAAGAAAAAGCTGGTGCTGGAGACCCGCTACGTGATTACCCTCGACCGCCTGGAGCGCTACGCGCCGGCGTGGCTGGCGCAGAACATCGAGCGCATCGTCGACCAGCAGCGGCAGGAGTGGAAGGAACTTGGCCTCGGCGACTACGCGGGCGCTGCGACCTGCACTCGTCGGACCGAAGGTGATCTGGCGACCCCTGCGGCGGAACAGTATCTGCCGTTGCCGGTGGATACCGCCAACTTCGATGCAGCGTTCAAATGGTCGATGCTGGAGGCGGTGACGACCGCGACGCCGCTCGATGATGCGCTGGATGGGGTGGCGATCCAATCGGATAACTGGCAGGCGCTCAATACGTTGAGGGAGAAGTATCGGGGTGAAGTGAGCTGTGTCTACGCCGACCCTCCTTACAACAGCGATGCGGGGCCAATTTCTTACAAGAACGGATACAGGCATGCATCGTGGATCGCCTTGGTGCAAGACCGATTAAGGGTTGCAAGGCACTTTCTTGACGAAGATGGAGTTTTTTGTATCACCATTGATGACTACGAGGCTCACCGGCTGCGGAGCCTCGCAGAACATGCGATTTCCGAATATCAGCTATTGGGCGTTGCCCCAATAAAAAACAATCCCGCTGGGCGGACTGGCACAACAGGTTTTTCCATTTGTCACGAATACGCCCTTTTTTATGGGATAACGGGTGCCGCACAAGTTGATCGGCTTGAGCACAACGAAAGCCAAAAGGCACGATACAAGGAAAAGGATGAGATTGGATTCTTTGAGTGGACGAATTTTCGCAAGCATGGCGGCCTGAATACATACAAAATAGCTCGCCCACGACAGTTCTACCCAATTTACGTCGCAGGGGAGTCAATCCGCATCCCAAGCATGAGTTGGAACAACCAAGATCGTCAGTACGTCATAGCAGACCCACCAATTGAGGGAGAAGAGGTTCTGCTCCCAATTGACGACAAGGGAAACGAGAGAATTTGGGATTTTGTCGTTGAGACCGCAAGACAACATATCGCCCACTTGAAAGTTCGGAAAGACTCACACGGCGAAACGGCGATTTATCGAAAATGGCGCATCAATGATGATGGATTGTTGCCGCAGACGTGGTGGGATAAGAAACAATATTCCGCAGCCGAGTATGGAACAAATCTACTCACACGACTATTTGGCGCGGCGCATGCCTTCATGTTTCCTAAGTCATTGCATGCCGTTATCGACTGTCTAAGGGTTGGCGGGTTGCGCAGCGATCAAGGCGGCATCGCGTTGGATTTTTTTGCTGGATCCGGAACGACGGGGCATGCAGTAATTGAGCTAAACCGGCTGGACGGAGGAAGTCGTAGATTCCTTCTTGTTGAAGCCAATCAATACATAGACCGAGTGACAATTCCTCGAATGAAGAAGGTAACTGCCGCCACTAACTGGTCGGGTGGGAAAGCAGAGGAACTCGATGGTTCCGGTATCTTCATGCGAATCCAGGCCTTGGAGCAGTACGACGACACACTGGCAAGCCTTGATACCGAAACCAACGACGGAGACTCCGGTGAACTCCTGTTCCAGGACCCGGCTTTCGCACTGCGTTACCGCCTCGAGCGAACTTCACGCGCCCTGTACTGCGGCGTAGATCGTTTCTCCTCACCTTTCGGCTATCAGTTGAAACGTGCCGATGGCGGGGGCGAGGCGAGATCCTGCGAAGTCGACCTCGTCGAGAGCGTGCCCTACCTGCTGGGAATGGATGTCGACCGCGTGTACCGCGAACCCCAGGGCGTGGTGATGCTGGGGAGCTACCGGCGCGGCCAATCGGTCGCGGTGTTCTTCCGCGAGTGCGCTGCCGGGGACTCGGCGCAGTGGGTGGCCGAGAAGCTGGCCCAGCACCCGGCCGAGCGCGTCTACACCAACGACCCCGCCGGCTTGAGCTTCGCGGGCTGCGATCGCCTGGAAGCGCTTGAGTCGGTCTTTGCACGGCAATTTGGGAGGCCCTGACGTGCCTATCATCAGCCGCTTTTTCGGCATCATCATTCGCATGTTCTTCAACGAGCACGCGCCGCCGCACTTTCACGCCGAATATGCGGAAAGCCGCGCGGTGATCAACATTCGAACGCTCGAAGTCATCGAGGGCCGATTGCCGCGACGGGCACTCGAACTGGTGCTCGACTGGGCGGAACTGCATCAGGATGAGTTGCTGACCGATTGGGATTTGTGCCAGCAGCATCAGCAGCCGGCCGAGATTGCGCCGCTGCAGTAAGGAGACAGTCATGGATTGGGAGGTTCTCGAAGCGCAGGTTCTGGAACATGGGCGCTTTCATGTGAAGTTTGCCGATGGACTCGAGGGGACTGTCCGCTTTGCACCGACAGCCTATCGGGGCGTTTTTGCCACGCTGCGCGATCCCGAGATGTTCAAGCAGCTCTACGTGAATGGCTATTTTGTCACCTGGCCCGGCGAGCTGGACCTGGCGCCCGATGCCATGCATCACTTCATCAAGGAGTCGGGCGAGTGGCTGCTGCAGTGAGGCGCTCCGGTCACGCGCGACTGAAAGCGGCGCTAGTGTTGCGCGACGCACTGGTAGCGGAGCTGGGCGTTTCGCTGGCGGCTGCGATGGCGCAGTTGCGCACNNTGGAAGCGATGGCGTCGGTGTGCGCGGGTGATGCGCATCACTTGTCGACCCTGGATGATGAGGTGCGCCAGGCGTGTGGGCGGGTACGCTTGGCGCCGCGCTATGCGCAGTATCTGGCGCTGATGCTGTTTGCCCATTGGCTCGATGCGCAACGAGTCGATGCGGCTGCCTTTCTCATGCGACTGAATGCCCGGCTTGACGAGCACAAGCCCAAGGGCGAAGCGGTGCCTGTTTTTGTCGAGGCGGACCTGCAACTGGCCGCCTTCTGGATGGCGACCGCCGCGGGCAAGACGCATGTGCTGCACGCCTGCCTGGCGCTGCTGGAAAACGAGCATGCCGGATTTGGGCGCGGCCGGAAGACCTGGTCGTGGGATCGGATCATCCTCATCTCGCCTTCCGAAGCGCTGACCCGGCAGCACGCCGACAAGTTGCGCGAGCTGTCCGCCTGGGAGGTCTTTGCCTATCCGATGGATGGCGACGCTGCCGCCATCCCCCGCCTGCCGGCCGATGCAGTGATTGTGCTCGACATCAATAAGCTGGCCAGCGAGAAGAAAGGCGACGGCGTCACTGTGCCGACCTCGGTGTTTGCCGACGGACGCAACCTGGTGTTTGTCGACGAAGGCCACAAGGGGCAGAAATCCGAGGCTAGCGTGTGGAAGGCCCTGCAAGCCGACCTGGCCGGTATCAACGCACCGATGCCGGCGCATCGGGGTCTCTTGATCGAGTTTTCCGCCACCTTCGGCCAAGTTGCCGAAGGCGAGCATGCCTTCGATCGCTACGCCAAGTCAGTGATCTTCGACTACGCCTACGACCGCTTCCACCAGGACCGCTACGGCAAGGACTTCTGGCACGTGCGGGTACAGGCCAGGGACGACGCCAACGTCATGGCGCAACGTCAGACGCTGACCGCGGCGCTGCTGGCGTACTGGCATCAGGTGGCGTGTTTCCGGTCGGCCGCAGGGAAGGAGGCAGCAGGCGGCCTGGGGCTGCAGGTCGCCCCGCCGCTGTGGGTGCTGCTTGGTCTTTCGGTCATCGGCAGTCAGAAAAGTGAGAGCGACAAGCAGCAGACCTCGGACGTGGTCGAGGTGCTGAGTTACCTGTCGACGATGCTGGCGCAGCCCGCCCGGTTGCGCGACAGCCTAGATCAGTTGTTGACCGCGACGACAACCGGCGCCGAGATGCTGCCCGCCGAAGTCCGCCAGGCCGCGGTCGGATGGGCAGCGGAGGACCTCGCAGCGCGCGTGCTTGCCGATTGCTTCGCCTGGCAGCGCGGTGACAAGCCCATCCTGCGCCTTATCAAGGCGGCGACGGGTGAACTCGGTTTGGGGCTACTGCGTGGCGACACGTCGCATTACTATGGCGTGGTCAACGTCGGCGACGCTGCCGGGCTCAAGAAGGCGCTCGAATCGGCCGAGCTGCCGGTCGATGAGGATGCGATGTCGGCTTCGCTCTTTGCCCAGCTCGATGCGTCCGCGAATGTGTCCAACGGCCTCAATGTGCTGATCGGGTCAAGGCGCTTCGCCGAGGGCTGGGACAACTACCGCGCATCGAGTCTGACCTTGCTACGTCTGGGCCAGGGTGAGGGCTCGCTGATCATCCAGATGTTCGGGCGTGTGGTGCGCTTTGCCGGCGTGGGGGGTGATGGCAAGCGGCTGGACAAGCCGCCGGCAGAGCTCGCGCCGCTGCAGACGGCGTATGTGTTTGGCCTCAAGTCGGGCTACCTCGATACCTTCCTGCAGAACCTGATCGATAACGGCGTGCCGGATCTGCAGCGGATCAGTTGCGATGTTCGCAAGCATACGCCACCGGTTCTGCGGGCCGTCCGCGCCATCGCCCCCGACGCGCGCGATTTCCAGGTGTCGGCGATTGGATCGGGCTGGCTGACCGGCATCAACAAGGCTACGGTGTCGCTGACTGCGTCGATTGCCACATCAAGGCTCAGGGATGGCACGGTCGCGGTACTGCAGGGAACAGTCGGCAAGGACATCACCGCGGACTTCAGGCGTTGGGCGGTATTGCTGGATCGCAACGGCTTGTATCGCGAAATGGTGGAATGGAAGCGCACCAAACGCTGGTGGAATTCTGCCTTCGACCGACAGGCGATCGACGGCGCTTTGGCCA
>DEHW01000183.1 GCA_002352135.1 Lysobacterales bacterium UBA2790 | reverse complement strand
TGACCTTGTCGCGGTAGCGCCCCTCGAAGAAGTTGTCGGACTTGATCAGCCCGGAAAGTTGCCCGGCATGGGTGGTATCGCGGGCAATCACCAGCAGGAAAGGTTTGACGATGGGCTTGTCGCTCGCGCGTGCGTAGGTCTCCAGTTCCACCTTCACGCTTTCGTGCAGGCGGACGCCGTCTTCCAGCTTCAGGCGCTCGATCTCCTCCGCCGACATGCCGGCCGGGTTGAAGTTCTTGCGCGTCACGACGGCCGGTTCCTTGACGAAGCCGTCCTTCATCGCCAGCCCAAGCGGGTAGTCGACGATCACGTTCTTGAAGGCCAGCGCGCCGCGCGGCGTCTCGACAAACGGCGTGGCGGTCAGCTCCAGCCCGAGGATCGGCTTCAGTTCGTTGATCGCGCGAATCCCGGCGCTGGCGCGGTAGCGATGCGATTCATCCATCAGTATCACCAGGTCCGGCAAGCCGGCCAGATAGTCGAAGTAGCTCTCGCCGATGTATTCCGACAGCCGTTTGATGCGCGGCGACTTGCCGCCGCGCACTTCGGAATTGATCTTNNATGTTGAAGATGTTGATCCGCACACCGCCGAAGAGCGTACCGCTGCGCGGGTCGTGCTGGTCGTAGTTGTCGCCTGTGATGATCGAAGGAGCATCGATGGCGAATTCCGCGATGCCGCGGAACACGTACTTGGAATGGTTGCGGTCGCTGAAGTCGGCGATCAGCTTGTTGTAGATGGTCAGGTTCGGCGCCAGCACGAAGAAGTTGTCGATACCATGCGCCAGGTGCAGGTAGCTGATGAAAGCGCCCATCAGCCGCGTCTTGCCCACGCCGGTGGCGAGCGCGAAGCACAACGAAGGAAAGTCGCGCTCGAAATCCGTCACCGAGGGGAACTCGCAGCGGATCGCTTCCAGTATTGCCGGGACATCCGCCCCCTTGCCGGGCGGGGCAATCTCGGTGATACGGTCGAGGATTTCCAGCGAACGACGCTGCGGATGACGCAGACTGAGGCGGCCGGCGATGGCGTTGACGTGGCGGTTCATGACTGCGCGCTCCCGGAATCGAGTTCTTCCATCTCGCGTTTGATTTCAGCACGCAATACGTCTTCGCTGGGCAATTGGAACTGGTAGCGGCTGGCAAAGATCTGCTTTGCCTTTTCGTCCAGCACGTAACGCACCAACGCCTCGTTCTTGTCCGCGCAGAGAATCGATCCGATGGCCGGCTGATCCCCTGGCTTGGCAATCTCGCGGTTGTAATAGTTGACATGCAGGCGGCCCGGCTGCCAGTCAGCCTCGGTGGCCGATACGGGAAGGTCACGCAGTTCGCGACTTCTCGCCTCAGGACTTCCTTCGGCCGATTCAACACGCACCGCGTGTTGTGTTTCCAAAAGTGGTCATGATCAGTTGAGAATTGTCGAGCCGAGTTTCGTGGGGAGTCTGCCTTTTCCCAAATGGCATTGCATACAAAATTTATTCGTCCAAAGATCTCATCGCACAGCACCTTGAGGTAGTGCGCCTCGTTGTCGTCGATGGTGATCCANNTGCTCCACCCCGTCGTCGTAATGCGTGAAGGCGCTGCCGGTGTTGTAGGGCGGGTCGATGAAGACGCATTTCACCTTGCCGGAAAACTCCCCCTCCAGCGCCTTCAACGCCAGCAGGTTGTCGCCGAAGATCAGCCGGTTGTCGAACAAGTCGGCGCNNATCCAGGTGAGTTCGAGTTTTTGTTTGTTCGTCATGCAACTAACCGATTTGAGCAATACGCCAGATGGCCGTGGCCTGTGCTGCCATCCAGTTCTGGTGCGCGGCAATGCGTTCGGGCGTCCACTCAGCGTGCTCGGTCGCCAGCTTGCGGGTAATGGCGAAGCCGCTTTGTTGGAAGACGGCGCGCTTTTCCTCATAAGCCGCATTCCCAAGGTTCTTGTTCTGGCCTGCCTGCATCAAGGTCATGTTGCCCAGCCGATACGTCAAGGCATCGGCCTCTTCGTCGCTGAATGTTTCCCATCCTGCCTGCGGGTTTTGGGGGAGGACATGCTCGATGTTGAAGCTGTCGCTGGTGAAGCTGTAGTCGGCATCCGACAAGTGCTTCTCCAGCGCGCAGAGGATGAAGCGCACTACGCGGTTGTTGCGCGACTGGNNACGCCTTGCATCACGGCCAAAGCGGAGCCAAGGTTCTTGATTTCGCCCCTTGCTATCCGTTCTGCAACAGCGTTGTAGGTACGTTCCTGTTCAGCGGTGCCGTAGCTGCAAATCACATTGAAACGCATCGAGATCACCACGCAAGCACGCATCAGGCCGGAAAAGTCGGGGGCGTCGAAAGTCCGCCGTGCAGCCAGCAGTAAAGGCAGGGGCTGGCGCACATTGAACGTCCGCAAGGTGCTGGCGAATCCCTTGATGTCCTGTGGCCAGTCGGAGGCTTCTGGCGAAGACAGGGCGAGATAAGTATCCAGGTCTTGCTCCAGCTCGCGCAGGAGCTGAAAAACCGCTTCCCGCGAATTGACCTGGCTGCGGATCGTCTTGAACAACTCGGCCTGGCGGGCAAATGGGCGGCGACTATTCCAGTGTGCGCGCAGAAAATCAGGGAAGCTCTCTGCGCCCAGGCGGCCCACCATGGCTTCCCAGCGTTCTTCGAGATTGCGTAATTCGTGGTCGATATCGCGCCCTCGATCAAGAACCGAAAACAGATAGTTCTTCAGCAAATCGGTCGCTGACAGGCGTACCCCCCGTGCGTTGAGCGTCTCGAACACCTTGTAGGCGTTCAGCTCGTCGGTGACTGTAATCATGGTGAAGAACAAGCGGTCGCTCATGTCTTCGACAAACTGCGCCAGCCGCATGCCCTCGGTGCCCGTGCTTTTCTTAAGGTATTCGGCGACACGGCGATCGAACCACTCGAAGGCTTTGCGCAGAAGATGTTCCGAAGCACGAAAGCCGCGCTGCGGAAGGTGACCCAATGGAACCAGATAGTCCTGATAGTAGCTGTTGTTATTGCGGTTCAATGTAAGTCTGGCACGAGCAACCAGCGTGACGGGATCAAGGTAACCCACGTATGTCTGGCGAATCTGTTCCATCCGGCGCTTGTTGGCCTCGGAATCGTTGCCAGAATCGATGAGTCTTTGCAGGTTCTTGAGTACGGCCAACACAATGATGCTGACTGTGGTCAAGCGCTGCTGTCCATCGATGACCTCGAAGGTCTTGTCGTCACTGGACTGCAACACGAGGTAGCCCATGTAATGCGCGGACTCGCCTTCGGGCTGTAGCGTTCCCATCAAGTCCGCCCATAAATCTTCCCACTCATCATCCGTCCAGCTGTAGTCCCGCTGAAAACGGGGAATTCGATAGGTCAGCCCGTTGCCGATGAGTTTTCGGAACGTGTTGTTCTCGGTCTTGAAATTTGTTGCCGCCATGTCAGTTCTCCATTACCCACTGCAAGTTGCTGCAATTCTGTCCCATCGATCGCAGGAAATTCCAATCCATCCATCTCTTGCAATGATTTCCCCGCATTCCTCTGCAAGTCGCCATACATCCCCACCGTCGCGCCCATCACCCGCTCGATCTGCTCCTCGCGCATTGCGATGTCCTCGTTCTTCTGCGCAAGCTATCGTTCGACTGCCTGGCGCGTCGCCGAGATCAGCGGCGTGGAGAGGGACTCCGTCAGCCGGATCTCGGTCTTGCAGTTGGGGCAGGCGATGGTCGGTTCGGTCACGGTTGGTCTTTCATCGCCACCGGGTTTCTTGCCGGCGCCGGCAAAATGATCGTCAGGGCGATTTCCATATGGCATCGCCAGTGTACTCGCGGCGAGGCTCACCAGGCGAGCCGTTCGGTCGCATCCAGGAAAGTCGGCGCTGGCGGGACGGCGTGGCACGCGGCATGATCAGCGAAGCACCCAGCGCAGCATGAACAAGGGCTGCATTGTGGTGATAGGCCCGCGAGGCTTCGTCGCGCACCTTGAGCTTTTCGCGTACCTCGTCGTCGAAGTTTTCCAGCAGTTGCTGGCGGGTGCGCGTCATGGATGCGTTGATCTCCAGGCTCAGTTCGAGCTGGAGCTGGTTGAAGGCCGTGGCGATCTCCTCGGGCTTGCGGGAGTTCTGGTAGATCGCGGCGACGCGCTTTTCAAAATCGATGCCTTCGGCGCCCGCCTCGGTGGCGATCATGATGCGGCCCTGCTCGCGGAAGTAATCCACCAGCGCCGAGCGAATGTCGGCGCTACGCGAGCCGGTGACGCGGTCGCTGCCCTGGTGGCGCTCCAGCCATTGGCTAAATTGCGGAGCTTGGTTTTGAGCCGGTTGGAAATCGAAGTCAGCGCNNGGCGTGAATTCCTCAACCAGCGGCAAACGCTTGGTGTAGGGGAAATAGGCCGTCACCTGGCGGCGCAGGGTGCGATGGCAAACCGGCTTGAACCGCGCCTTGAGCGTCTGGAATACCTGTTCCTGATCCAGATTGGCGAACTGTTCGCGGAAGCTCTTCAAGTCGCCGAAGGCGTGTTCGTCGATGAAACTCACCAGGCCGAACAGCTCCAGCAAGGTATTCTGCAAGGGCGTTGCCGTTAGCAGCAGCTTGTGTTTCCCGGCCAGCGCCAGTTTGAGCGTGTTGGCGATGACATTCGACGGCTTATAGACATTGCGCAGGCGGTGCGCGTCATCGATTACCACCAGATCCCACGGCATGGCCTGAACGTCGCAGGCCTTGCTCTTGGCGAACGGATACGAGCAAATGACAATCTCGGGCACTTCCAACGGACGGAACTGGCCTTGCCTGATCGCGGCGTTATAGGGCTTGGCTCCGAGAATCCGGCAGGGCAGGAAGAATTTTTCGGCAAGTTCCTGAAACCATTGCTTGCGCAAGTTGGACGGCGTGATGACCAGGATGCGCCGCTTCCGCTCCGCCCATTTCTGCGAAAGCACGAGGCCCGCTTCGATGGTCTTGCCCAAGCCGACCTCATCTGCCAGCAGCGCTCCTTTGGATAACGGCGAGTTGAAGGCGAACAGGGCCGCATCGACTTGATGCGGATTCAGGTCCACCTGCGCATCCGCGAGCGTGCCGGCCAGCTTCTCGACGCTGTCTGGCGGACAGCGGCGGGTCAACTCGTAGGCGAAGTACTTCGTGGGGTAGGCAGAAATCACTGGCGGGTTAGCCTGATTTGTTCGGGTAGATTCACTGGCAGAAACCCAATTCTGCCTGTTGGCTCCGGTCGCCACCTTTCCGCGGGCAGCACTCAATTTGGCGGTAACGCGGCAATCGGCAGCTTGGCCCAAGTGGATCAAGCACACCGGTCAGGATCTCCTCAAGCGTTCCCCGAAGTGGAACATTCTGTGCGGTGGCTCTTGCCAAGTTACCGACCGACGCCATCCTACACTCTCTGACCGCTTCCCGCAGGGTGGCGGTCGGTCCGCCGAGGACGCTGACATCCGCAGCCGTATGACCGATTGCGGTTGATCGCCCCCAGGTCAACGTCGGCTTTGGGCAGAAATCGCTGCCGTCTGCTTCTGGCCGCTGCACTCCTTCGACATGATGCCGGAAAGCGGCCACACCTCTTTCAACCGTGCGGCCGTCGGCTACCGGCTGGCGCTCGGTCTGCGCCGAGATCTCCAGCGCATCGCCCGCATCAAGGCCGAGGGAGCGAACCGTACTTTGCAGCCTGGACTGGCGAAGTAGCCGCCGAACGGCCCGCAGGTTCTTCGTGCGCCCGTAGAGCCGGGTTGCCTCGGTTCTCCGCATCGACTCCCGTCCCATAGGTCGATGTATCCAGCCCCGGCAGACTCGGCCCAATGACGCACAATCCTCAACAGACTTCTTGCTTGTTGATCGGAGTCTGATTCTCCGCCACACTTGGCGACGGCAGCGATCGGGCAGCAAGCTCGCGGAATGGACGGCGACGGCGACGACCGGTATCTCGACCGTCATCGCTGCAATGCAGTCGCAGACCCGGCGGGGTAGACGACGTGCACAAGGGGTAGGCAAGGTCTCCATCGCGGCCGAAGGGGCTGGGGACGCCGGTCGATCACGCAGATTCGCAAGGGCTTGGGCGGTGTGCTGGGGATTTCGGACGACATTTCCTCTGCCCTCGAGGAGCAGGGATTCGCCAGCGAGCTGATCGCGAGACAGGGCCTCGAAGGTCTGCCGTTGGCGAAGACTGAAACTACACTGCGGCCCGAGGGCCGCCCAATGAGCCAGACATGACCCGACCGAGAAGCGACAACCCGGAAACCCTGCGCCGCAAGGAAGTCGAGCGCCAGCGCTCNNCGCCTGCAAATGATGCTGATCGTCGCGCTCACTGGCCTGGGCGGTTTCCTCGCCTCGTTTGTCATGCTGCACCTGGGCGTACATTCCATGGCGCTGCGCTACCCGCTCGCCGTGGGTGCCGCCTACCTCGTCTTCCTCTGGCTGCTCTGGCTGTGGCTGCGTAGCCAGCACGACGACTACGACTGCAACATTGAAGACCCCGGCCTCGACCTCGGCCGAGGCCGCAGCAGTGAATCCGGCTCATCGTCCAGCGCGTCCGGCAGCGGCGATTCATCGGGCCTCGGCGACGTGGCCGAAGCCCTGGGCGGCACCGACGAACTCGCGCTTCCACTCATCGCGCTGGTGCTGGCGGCCGCGCTTCTCTTCGCCGGTGGGTGGATCGTCTATTCGGCCCCGCTGCTGTTTGCCGAACTGCTGGTGGACGGCGTGCTNNCGGCGTCATCCTGCACCACCTGGCACCGGAGGCACGGTCGATCGGCGATGTCAAGCAGAATTGGAGAGCGAAATGATAACCTGTCTCACCTTGAGCGCCGCCGACCCAGCGGCGTCTCGCGGCGATGGGAAGCCGCGGCAAGCTTCGCCGGCAAGGGCGCGTTGTTGAGAGGGTGGCCGGACAAGCTCAGGCTATCGAGGAACGTCACACGCCACATCGAGCGGGTGTTCCGGGATGCAGGCTGGAGCGATGCGGGCTCAGGCTGGTAAGGCTGGGACTGCGCCCTGTGTCTGTCCGGTTGGGGCAAGCGGGCGTTCGAGTTGC
>DEHW01000051.1 GCA_002352135.1 Lysobacterales bacterium UBA2790 | reverse complement strand
CTGCAGTCTTGGTGCGTTGAAACGTGCGGAGTGAACCAGAAAATCGGGACAACAAAAAAGGCCAGTGCATGAAGCAACTGGCCTTTCAAGTGTTTTTGGCGCGCCCGGAAGGATTCGAACCTCCGACCCCCAAGTTCGTAGCCTGGTGCTCTATCCAGCTGAGCTACGGGCGCGTCGTGAAGCGATCATTATGGTGAGATGAAGTTTGTTCGTCAAGCCTTGCACTCTCGAAAAAGTGCTCAAACTGATTGTTCAACTTCTGCATCTCGCACACAGTGATGGGTTCCAGGAACTCATCACCGATCTGGCGGAGAGAGAGGGATTCGAACCCTCGATAGAGCTTTTGACCCTATACTCCCTTAGCAGGGGAGCCCCTTCGGCCTCTCGGGCATCTCTCCGAACCGGTTTCGACGTTGCCGTCGAACTGAGCGCCGCAGCTTACCGGAGTCCGTTCGTCCGGTAAACCCCAACGACGCAACTCAGGGCTTGGTCTCGGCTTTCTCCGCAGACGAACTGTCAGGCTCGTCGTTGCGGATGCGTTGGTAAATTTCTTCACGGTGCACGGATACATCCTTCGGCGCACCAATGCCAATCCGCACCTGATTGCCCTTCACGCCGAGCACGGTGACGGTGATCTGATCACCAATCATCAACGTCTCGCCCACCCGGCGGGTCAATATCAACATGTCACGTCCTCCATGCACTCCGACTGCGCGGTCGTGCTTCCCCTGACGTACCGCATCGCCCCCAAAGCCTGTCGGCCTTCCTTGTGTGCCACGACTGCGCGCACACCGCGCTCGACTATAGCCAAGCACTGGTTGGCCTGCAACGCACTTTGGTTTGCCGCAACTGCCTTGTCGGGATCGTGACCTGTCAGCACCTACAATACGGGATGGAAAATCCGCTGGAGTCTGAAAACATGAGTTTGGATCAAGCGACGATTCGCGATCTCTTGCGTGGCTACGTCGATGCGCTGTCAGGTGCGGATGGCGCTGTGCTAAGTAAAGCGATCGGGATCGATGGCGGTCGCGTGCTGGTGGAGTTGGAGTTGCCTTATCCCGCTCAGTCGCGTCATCTGGACATCGAGCGTGAGGTGCAGAGGCTGCTTGAACGCGCACCCGGTGCGATCGCAGCGACGGTTCGGGTGCGTTCTCGTGCGCTGAGTCACCAGGTCCGTGACGGACTCGCACCCATGAGTGGCGTGCGCAACATTCTGGCGATTGCCTCAGGCAAAGGCGGTGTTGGCAAGTCCACCACCGCCATCAATCTCGCCATGGCTCTGCAGCGCGAAGGTGCGCGAGTCGGGGTGATTGATGCCGATATCTACGGACCGAGCGTGCCGCGCATGCTCGGTTTGCATGGCAAACCGGAGAGCCCGGATGGCAAGTCCATTCTGCCGATGCGCGCCCATGGCCTGCAGACGATGTCGATCGGTTGTTTGATCGACGAGGATGCGCCAATGATCTGGCGTGGCCCAATGGTGACGCAGGCATTGATGCAGTTGTTGAACGATACGGCCTGGCAGGATCTGGACTACCTGATTGTGGATCTTCCTCCCGGCACGGGCGATATCCAGTTGACGCTGTGTCAGAAGGTGCCGCTGACCGCGGCGATCATTGTGACGACACCGCAGGACATTGCATTGCTCGATGCGCGAAAGGCGCTACGCATGTTCCAGAAGGTAGATGTTCCCGTGCTGGGGATTGTCGAGAACATGGCCATTCACATCTGTTCGAACTGCGGCCATGCCGAGCACATTTTCGGCGAAGGCGGAGGTCAGCGGATGGCCGAGCAGTACGATGTTGCCTTGCTTGGAAGCTTGCCGCTGGATCGGCGCATCCGTGAGCAGGCGGACGGTGGCGAACCGATGGTGCTCGTGGAGCCGGAGTCGGAAGTCGCGATGCGTTATGGCGACATTGCGCGAAAGATGACGGCGCTGCTATCCAAACTGCCTCGCAACAAGCTACTGATCAACTCTGGGCTGCTCGCTTGAAGCAGTGGAATGTGCCGCCCAACGACATGGTTGAGCGGCACGATTCAATTCAACGCTTGCAAGTGCTGATGCCGAGAATCGGATAGAGCGGACAGAAGTTGATCAGGCCGGTTCCGAGCGGGACCAGTCCGACCAACGCCCACCACTTGGTATCGCCCTCCAGCACGAAGAACAGGCTCAGTACGGCAATCCCTACAACGATACGAAGAATGCGGTCGATGCCGCCAACATTGGCTTTCATGGTGCGCTCCTTGGTTGAGGTGCGCGCAGTTTGCTTGGGGCGTTATGGATCGTCAGTGACAGAAGTTACACAGGCTTACAGTCCGCTCAAGGCGCGCAATCGAGTACACGGTGTGGCGCGTTCCCACTTCTGTGCGAAGGTCTCGCCAAGTTGATTTCGACGACCTGGCGCGTGCGATGCCGCATGCGCTTCCGACAATTTGGCGTTCGGTCGCCACACTATGCCGTGCTGGTCGTTCAAGGTCATTTCCCCGAGATCTTCGCGATCCGCCGGATCGTCGATTTCGCGGATGGCGAAAATGCTTGGCAGGCGTTGCAGCAGCGGTACCAGCGGGTGCATGTCGCGAAGGGCGGACTCGGGTTCGTGCAGCAGGATGCGGATTCGCGCACCTCGGCCACTGGTCGCCAAGCGGCGCATAGCCTCGATGGCGTCTGCGTTGGCGACTGACGCATCGAGTTTCAGGCGTAAGAGGTCGACACCATGGCGTGCGCCCTGAAGGCATTCCAGAATCGCCTGATGGATGCGGCTCTCGTCACGCAAAGCGTGCAGAACCGCAACGTCGTTATTGGAGGGTTGTTTGATCGGGGCTAGTTCGAGTCGCATGGGAACATGCTCGATGTTTGCCTCGCTGAAGCCTGCGCCACACACCGCAAAGCCATGTGCGGCATAGAACCGTCGTGCATCGATCTGCGCATGCAGATGCACGGAATGCAGTCCTCGCGAGCGAGCGAGCTCGATCAGCCTGTGCAACATGACGCCACCGACGCCTCGACTCCGCCATTCGGCCAGCACTGCCATGCGACCGATCCGACCATCCGGCATCAGTCGGCCGGTGCCGATCGGCTGTTCGTGCAAGTCTCGCGCGATCACGTGTACACATTGCGAGTCCACCGCATCCAGTTCCAGGTCGCGGGGAACCGATTGCTCGTTGACGAAGACGGTTTCGCGAATCGAACGCAGGGCGTCGAAGTCGCGCGCATAGTCAGCCTGATCGACCTTGAAGCCCTCTGGAATGCCTTTCTTTGCGGTCATGGCAGCCAGGTCAGCGTCGGCCCTTTCGCGCGGGCTGAAGGAGGAAATGTCCCGCTTCCAGCAGGTTCAGTAGAACCTCCCTGTCGGACGCGGAGAGCTGTGCCCAGGCACTGGCGTCGATGCCGCGCTCGGCACAGAACAAGTGCGCGACTTTCAGGCTGATGCGATAGGTATCACCGCAGGAATGCAAGTCTGCAGCGCGTCCGACCCGTGTCCATGCGCGTCGCGCATAGGGGTGCGGGATCGCGGATGCACCTTCGTCGAGCTTGCGTGCCATCTGCTGGCGCGATGGCAGCTTCGGCGGTGGTGTCGGGGACACGGCGGCGCGGTAGCGGGTTACGAAGCCACCAAACCAGCGCTGTAGCGCGGCGTCATCCATTGACAACAGGGGCGACAGCGCCGTACGCAGACGCTGGATCGATGCCGCATCGATTTCCCCCGCATGTTTGCTGACCGCCAAGCCGGGATCGACGTAGCGCAACTCATCGGGCAAGTCTGGGCAAAGCTGATCGGCCAGATCACCGATCAGTTCGGCAGAAGACGGTGCGCGCAAGCCGACCGAAATGGTTAGACATTCGGTGACGCCGATACCGTGGTGGGGTACACCGGGCGGCAGATACAACATGTCGCCGGGTTGCAGAATCCAGTCATGGCTGGGGTCAAAAGTTTGCAGCAGTTTCAGCGCGACATCAGGGAGAAATCCGAGCGGTGGGTTGGGCTTGACGTCGATCTTCCAGTTGCGCTCACCCATGCCCTGGATCAGGAATACATCGTAGTTATCGACATGCGCGCCCACCGAACCGCCGGGCACGGCGTAGCTGATCATGATGTCGTCAAAGCGCCAGCGCGGCAGGAAGCTGAAGGCTGGATACAGCGCAGCGACATCGGCATCCCATTTGTCGACATCCTGTACCAGCAGGGTCCAGTCGCGCTTCGGCAGATCAGCGAAGCGCTCCTCTTCGAAGGGGCCGGTTTCGATTTGCCAGTGATTGTTGGCGCGGTCGTAATGGACAAGGCGCGACAGTGCGGTTTCCTCCAGCGCCAAGCCGGCGAGATCGTCAGGTGTGGTCGGGCATTGGAAATGTGGAAATGCCTGGCGGACCAGTAACGGGCGCTGTTGCCAGTAGTCGCGCAGGAAGGCCGCAGGACTCATGCCCAATGGTTGTTTGGCACTGCCGTGGACTTCAATGGGGAAGGTGGGCTTGGACATGGCTCAGATCTCCTTTGCGAGCTGCGCGGCAAGGCCCACGTAGGTCAATGGTGTCAGAGCCAGCAGACGCTGTTTGGCCTCGTCCGGTAGCGCAAGTTGCGCGATGAACTCGCGCAGGCTGCTGGCATCAATGCCGCGACCACGGGTCAGCGCCTTCAGTTGTTCGTAGGGTTCGGGCAAGCCGTATCGGCGCATCACCGTCTGCACCGGCTCTGCCAGCACTTCCCAGGCCGCGTCGAGGTCGGCCGCTAGGCGCTCCGGCGATGTACTCAACTTGCCAAGTCCGCGTTGCAGGCTGTCGAGTGCTACCAGCACATGCCCGAAGGCAGTCCCCAGAGCACGCAGGACTGTCGAGTCCGTCAGATCGCGCTGCCAGCGGCTGATTGGGAGCTTTTCTGCGAAGTGCGTTAGCAGGGCGCTCGCGACACCAAAGTTGCCCTCGGCGTTTTCGAAATCGATCGGGTTGACCTTGTGCGGNNTTCTCGAAGTCGATCGGGTTGACCTTGTGCGGCATGGTCGAGCTGCCGACTTCTCCGGCCTTGAGTGCCTGCTTGAAATAGCCCAGTGAGATGTATCCCCACACATCACGCGACCAATCGGTCAACACCGTATTGATGCGTCGCTGCGCGTCACACAGTTCGGCAATGAAATCATGTGGCTCGATCTGCGTGGTGTAGGGGTTGAATACCAGGCCCAGTGACTCGACGAAGCGGCTCGCGAAGGTCGGCCAGTCTAGGTCCGGGTAGGCGCTGACGTGTGCGTTGTAGTTGCCCACAGCGCCGTTGATTTTTCCAAGGATTTCAACTTGCGAGAGGCTATGGATCTGCCGTCGCAGGCGGTGCACGACGTTCGCCACTTCCTTGCCGAGTGTGGTGGGGGAGGCGGTTTGTCCGTGCGTTCTGCTAAGCATCGGCAGGTCGGCGTACTGATGGGCGATGCCGGTCAGGCTTTCGTCGATGCTGCGCAGTTTGGGCAGCAAGACCTCACGTCGTGCGCGCTCCAGCATCAGTGCGTAGCTGAGATTGTTGATGTCCTCACTGGTGCACGCAAAGTGCACGAATTCCAGAGCGGGCTTGAGCTCCTGATCGTCAGCAAGTTGTTCCTTGAGGAAGTACTCAACCGCTTTCACGTCGTGATTGGTGGTGCGCTCAATGTCCTTGATGCGCTGAGCCTGTGATTCGTTGAATCCGTCAACCATGGCCCGCAGTCGATTCACCGCCGCTGTGGAAAACGCTGGAAGTTCGCGGATTTCGGGTTCCATGGCGAGCGCGATCAGCCATTCGATCTCGACGCGGACGCGGGCGTGGATCAGGCCGAATTCGGAAAACACGGGACGCAACGCATCACTGCGGGAACCGTAGCGACCGTCGACGGGGGAAAGAGCAGTGAGCGCGCTCAAGGACATGGCGACGTTCCAGGACAAGAAGGTCGTCATTTTAGCGGGTTGCTACTGCCGAGGCATTGCGGACAAGCAAATACACGAACGCCCACCGAAGGGTGGGCGTTCGTGCTTGGAATCACGCTGTGTCGTTCAGATCAATTGTCGTCGCGCCAGCGGCGCAAACGCGTTGCGAGGGCAATCATCGCCAGCCCAGCAGTGGCACCGATCCAGGTGTGCAGCGAAGCGAGGGTGTTCAAGCTCGACTGCCAACTGAGCAGGCTGCGAAGATCCTCCGGTCCATTTATCTCGATGCGATCAAAGCCATCGTGCAGGAAGATCAGATCGGTGCTTGGGAAAACGCTGGTGAGGGTGCGGGCCACAATGTTCTTCCAGAACCAAGTCGAGTCCAGATCGAACGCCATCATTATGTCGAACCAACTGACGAAGATGCCAGCGAAGACCGGAATCAGTACCGCCCACAGGAACGGCTTGGACTTTGCCCACACGGAGATCAACATCAGCCAGCCGACCGTTGGCAAAGCCCACAGTGCGTAGACCGGTATGCCGAGCAGGATCGTGCCTGCGACTTGGGTTGGCGAGGCAGGCCCGAAAACCAGCGTCCATGGATTGGCGCCGTGCAGTACCAACCAGAAGCTGGGAATCAGCAGAAAGGCGAATCCCACCAAGATCGCGACGCCACCGCTGATCAATGGGGCGACCAACGTCGCGCTGAGCGCCTTGGAGATGACCGTCGCCGTGTCGGAGATCGGCAGCGATTTCCAGAACAGCACACTGCGGTCTTTTCTTTCGTCATACAGCGACGACAGGCAATAGAAGAACACCACGAATCCCAGCGCGATCATTGGCCAGCCAGCGGCCATCAGCATTGCCAGATCAAGACCAGCTCCCAGTTGCTGGATCTCCTGGTCTCCTGCCTTTTCGGCAATGCCGCTGATATTGACGCCATTGACGAACACGCCCGATTTGCGTCCCAACACCTCGCCGGCGATAGCGCCCATGAAGCTGAGTGCAAGGAACGCAGACCCGGCCCCGATAGGAGCCCACAGGAAGCCGCCTTTGTTCTCCCAGAACTCGCGCTGCAACAACATTTTGATCGTGCTCATTGATAGGTCCCCTTCATCGTTGCTACGAACAGGTCGGCGACGCCTGGTGTGCGTACTTCGCCCAGTTCCTGCAGTTGTGCGCGCGGAACGCCGTCGAAGAGACAAACGAACTTGCCGAACACTTGCCTTTCGTCCAGTGGTTTCAGGGCGCGCGCTTGTTCAATCAGGCCGGGTGCCACCATGACTTCGCTGAACCGCTCACCGACGTCTTCCATGCTGGCGGCTAGCGATATCCGCCCATCACGAATGAACAAGAGGTCAGACAAAATGTGCTCAACCTCTTCGACTTGGTGCGTTGTGATGAGGATTGTCTTTTCCTCATCGAAATACTGTTCCAGCAAGTCTTGATAAAACTGCTTGCGATAGATGATGTCGAGACCGAGTGTGGGCTCGTCCAGTACCAGCAGTTTGGCGTCAATCGACATGACCAGTGCCAGATGCATCTGCACGATCATGCCCTTGGACATCTGCTTGACCTTCATTTTCGGCGTCAGCTTGGTCTTGGCGAGGTAGGCCTGGCACTTGCGGCGATCAAACTTTGGATGCACGCCTTCTACGAAGTCGATGGCTTGACCGACGCTGATCCAGCGTGGCAGTACCGCGACATCGGCAATAAAGCAGACATCGCGCATGAGCGCGTCGCGCTGGGTGCGTGGGTCAAGCCCCAGAACGGATAGCTGCCCCTCGAAGGGAATCAGGCCCAACATGGCCTTGAGCGCCGTGGTCTTGCCTGCGCCGTTGGGGCCGATCAGGCCGACGATTCGACCGCGCGGGATGTCGAAATCGGTACCGGCCAAGGCGTCTTGGCCTTTGTAACGCTTGCGCAAGCCGCGCGCGGATATGACGGGGGCATTCATTCGCCATGCTCCTTGGTGGGTTGTTCTAGCAGTTTGTCCAAGCTCAGGCCAAGCCGCTCGATGCGGATCAGGACAGCTGGCCACTCTTCGCGCAGGAAACGCTCGCGCTCGCTGTTCAACAGTTTCTGTGGTGCGCCATCTGAAACGTACATGCCCAGTCCTCGGCGTTTCTCGATAAGGGATTCGTCCGCGAGCTCCTGATAGGCCCGCGAGACGGTGATGGGGTTGAGTTGGTATTCGGCTGCGATCTGGCGGACGGAGGGAAGCGCCTCTCCAGGCTTCAGTAGTCCGTCGAGCAGCATTGTGACAACCCGTTCCTTCAGTTGTAGGTAGATCGGTGTGTTGTCGTTCCAGGTCACGCTCATGTCAGTGTTCCTCTCTGTGCAGTACTCGACCGACGTACGGCAAAGTCATTTGCATGCGGCGTGCGGTTGCGCGATCTTCAGGTGAATCGTTGGTCACGTGTGGCGCGCTTTGTGCGGTGGCATCGAGCGTTGGCTGTACGGGTTCGCCAAGTACCGCGACTGTGGTGACTGCAGCGATGCTGAAGGACAGGGCCAGCAGAGTCTTGCGTAGATAGCGGGTCATAAGGGCTCCGTGTGATCTGTTGGAGTGGTGTTGTAGATAACTATAACACCAACATTTGATTTGTCCAGCATCGGATCATCTTCCCGACGAACGGCAAAGGCGAAGCGCGCCCCAAGGTCAAGGCACCAAATGGTTGGTCGTGGCACCCGTGAGCGCGCTCGCGTCTTACATGCGAACGCTCTCTTGTGCTCCCTCGGGGTGGTTGCAACTGGTAGGCTGTCCGACCCCCAACATCGTTCAGGACTCTCTCGTGCAAATTGCTGATCGCTGCGTCGTTGCATTCCACTACACCTTGACCAACTCGCTTGGTGAGACCATTGACTCGTCGGAAGGGCACTCGCCGCTTACCTATTTGCATGGCGCCGGCAACATCGTGCCTGGCCTTGAGTCGGCGATGAGCGGTCGCCAGGCGGGTGATCGATTCGACGTCACTGTGGCTGCAGCAGATGGTTACGGCGAGCGTGACGAGGCGATGCTGCAGCAGGTGCCACGCGCTGCCTTTCAGGGAGTTGATGAACTCGCCGTCGGAATGAACTTTCAGGCCCAGGGCCCACAGGGTGCGCTGTCTGTGGTGATCAGCGCAATTGATGGCGACACCGTTACGGTTGACGCCAACCATCCGTTGGCTGGACAGGATCTACACTTTTCTGTCGAGGTGGTTTCGGTGCGAGAGGCAACTCTCGAGGAGACACTTCACGGGCATGTTCACGGTGAAGGTG
Source organism: Lysobacterales bacterium UBA2790 (assembly GCA_002352135.1). GTDB lineage: Bacteria > Pseudomonadota > Gammaproteobacteria > Xanthomonadales > Xanthomonadaceae > Aquimonas. The sequence continues at coordinate 18,100 of DEHW01000051.1, read as the reverse complement.
GGGAACATCATCACTGACGGACATTGACACGTTTTGGCGCGGGTCTCATTGCAAGCAAATAATCGCAAAAATATTTTTCGACAAACCTCGCCAGTACCCATTTTATGGCGTATAGTGAGGGTGCTGTGTTTGCTGGGGTCACCGTGAATCGTGGCCCGATGGTGTTGGTCACACGATCTGCTCTATCGCTTCACCTCGCTGCCTTCCTCCTTGCAGACCCAGTAGCGCGACGTCCATCGCGAGTGTCATCAACCATCAAGTCTCAGGAGTAAGTCACATGTCCGATCGTCAGACCGGCACCGTCAAGTGGTTCAACGACGCCAAGGGTTTCGGCTTCATCAGCCGTCCGGACGGCGAAGACCTGTTCGTGCACTTCCGCGCGATCATGGGTAATGGTTTCAAGACCTTGCAGGAAGGTCAGAGCGTCAGCTTCGTCGTGACCAAGGGCCCGAAGGGTCTGCAGGCCGACCAGGTTCAGCCGCTCTAAGATCCTTTGGATCAATGTAAAAGAGCCCCGGCTTGCCGGGGCTTTTTTTTGCCCGAATACTGACCTTCACTCACCTTCAACCAATGTCCATGCGCGCGTGCGATGTATCGGCGTGCAGGGGCGTAAAATGGCGCTCCAACCAGCAAGCAGGGTCAATCGTGAGCACGCCAGCGCAAGATTTTCAGGTCGCCCCCGTCACTATTCGCCAGGAAGATTTCATTCAATCGGTCGCCGATGCCTTGCAATACATCAGCTACTACCATCCGGTCGACTACATTCAAAATCTGACCGCCGCTTACGAAAGGGAACAGTCGCCAGCAGCCAAGGACGCCATGGCGCAGATTCTGATCAACTCGCGCATGTCCGCAGAGGGACATCGGCCGATTTGTCAGGACACTGGGATCGTCACCGTGTTTCTGGAGGTTGGTATGGCGGTGCGTTGGGACGATGCGACGATGTCACTTGATGACATGTGCAATGAGGGCGTGCGTCGCGCCTACAACCACCCCGACAACAAACTTCGCGCGTCCGTGCTTGCCGATCCTGCGGGAAAACGATTGAACACCCGGGACAACACGCCTGCCGTGATCAATACCAAGATCGTGCCCGGTAACCGTGTACATGTGATCGTGGCTGCAAAAGGCGGCGGATCCGAGGCAAAGTCCAAGTTTGCGATGTTGAATCCCTCCGATTCGATCGTTGACTGGGTGCTGAAGACGGTGCCGACCATGGGGGCCGGTTGGTGCCCACCGGGCATGCTCGGCATCGGCATCGGTGGGACTGCAGAGAAGGCCATGCTGCTGGCCAAAGAATCCCTGATGGAGCCGATCAACATCACGGATTTGATCGCTCGCGGTCCAAGTAACCGGGCTGAAGAGCTTCGGCTTGAGCTTTACGAGAAGGTCAACGCGCTGGGAATCGGTGCGCAGGGACTGGGTGGTTTGACGACGGTACTGGACATCAAGATCAAGGACTTCCCGACGCATGCGGCCAATCTGCCGGTCGCGATGATTCCGAATTGTGCGGCAACCCGGCATGCGCACTTCACTCTGGACGGGAGCGGACCAGTGAGTCTGACGCCGCCGCGTTTGGAGGATTGGCCGCGCCTGACCTATGACTCCAGCAAAGGAAGACGGGTTGACTTGGATCGCGTCACCTCGGAAGAGGTCGCCACGTGGAAGCCCGGCGATGTGTTGCTGTTGAACGGACGCATGCTGACTGGGCGGGACGCGGCGCATAAGCGGATGGTGGAAATGCTCGACAGGGGCGAGTCCTTACCCGTCGATTTCCGTGGTCGATTCATCTATTACGTCGGTCCGGTTGATCCCGTGCGTGACGAGGTTGTTGGACCTGCGGGACCGACAACGGCCACGCGGATGGACAAGTTCACCGAGCAAGTGCTGTCGCAGACGGGACTGTTGGGAATGATTGGCAAAGCGGAACGGGGCCCGGTCGCTATCGAGGCCATTCGCAAGCATCGTTCTGTCTACCTGATGGCCGTTGGCGGTGCCGCGTATCTGGTGTCCAAAGCGATCAAATCGGCCAAAGTTGTCGGCTTTGCCGACCTGGGCATGGAGGCCATCTACGAATTCGAGGTTCAGGACATGCCGGTCACCGTGGCAGTGGACAGTACCGGTGAGTCTGTCCACAACACGGGGCCAAAGCTGTGGCAGTCGCGCATCGGAAAAATACCAGTCGTTGTTGCGTAAAAAAGAAAGCCCGGCAATGCCGGGCTTTCTCGTATCTGAACCACAGAATCTTCAGGCTTTCTCGCCGTCTGATGCGGCGCTGGGCGCCGCGGTCTTTGCGACCTTGGGCTTGCTGGTCTTTTTCGCAGGCGCGGCTTTGCTCGGAGACTTGGCGGCAACCTTGCTTGCCAGTGCCACCGGCTTCTTTGCAGCGGGCTTGGCAGTGTCCGCAGGTGCAGTTTTGCCAAGCTTGCGCAGCTCGCTGGTCAAGCTGTCGACGCGCGTCGACAACTGGCTAAGGTCGTCGCGGCTGGGAACACCCAAGCGCACCAACGCGCGTTGCACGCGGTCTTCAAACACTTTCTCCAGCTTGTCCCAGGTATCCGTCGCACGCTCACGGACCTGTTCCACGCGATTCTCAACCACGCCACGCACCGCATCGACCTGACCCGTCGCAAGCTTGCGGGTTTTCTGTTCAAGCTTGCTGCCTTCTTTGATCAGCGAGTCGAACAGTTTTCCGCCTTCCTCTTGCGCGCGTCCGAAGGCTCCCATGCCAGCCAGCCAAATGCTCTGTGCCGACTCCATGATTGAACGAGACAACACTTCGCCCTTGGCCTTTGACTCGGGCTTTCCGGTGCTTGATTTCTTCGCCTTTGGGGCGGCCTTGACTGCTGCGGGTTTGGCTTTTGCGCTCGCCTTGAACTTGGCCATGCGAAGACTCCTCGGTGGGTTTGATGGTGCGTGCAGCGTAGGCGTGCCAGCTAGAATGTTCACACTATGTGCGAGTGCCATTTCAACGCTTGCGGCGGACACCATTGGCGCGGCGCGGACGCTTTGCTGCGATGAGCTGATCCACATCGTCAAGCGCGCGCGCGAGCTTTGCCGTCGCGTGCGTGCGGTGTTCTGGAACGTTCTGTTCCAGGCCGTCGAGAATGTGCTGTTCGGCGCGATCCAATACATCGGATCTGAGTTGCAGGCCGTGCTTGCGAAGCAGCGGCGCGATGCTGGCTTGGCGGGCTTTCAGATCCCGTAACGTGGCGCGATACGCGTGATTGCTGACCCGTTGCCGCGAGGCGTAACTGAAAGCATTGGTAAAGAACACTTCGGTGTCGTCGCGATCCGGTTCGAAGATCAACTGATCGGTATGCGCATACTGCTGACTGTACTTGGCCAGCCCCACCTGCATGCGCGACTGCAGCAGGGTTCGGAATGTCTGCGACAGAACCATCGGCAGGCCACCATCGGCCAAGCTCCCAAGTGCTTCGCCCTCGGGGCCAAGTGCATGACGACCATCGAAGGGCACCAGCGGATTCAGGCCGATCAATAGATCGATGTCTTCGTCCAGGGCCACCGAGCCATGCATCGTTCGACGAAGCGCGCCATCGACCAGATGGCGTCCATGCAGGCGTACGGGGGGGTACAAGCCGGGCAGTGCAGAACTGGCCTGCACCGCAACGGATATCGGCACATCATCCCATTCGGTTGATCCAAAGCGCACCGTTTCGCCGGTGTCCAGGTCGACCGCGATGACGAACAGTTTGCGTGCGAGCTCGCGGAAGTCGTTGCTTCGACCATTGCGGGTAAAGGCATCGCGCAGAAAACGTTCCACGCCGCTGTTGTCGAACAAGCCGTTGGGAATCAAACCACCGAAGTGCCCGAGTACATCGGTCAGTCCACTGTCGAACGGGTTGCGCAGCGCTTCGCGCCACCAGTCGCCGAGCAGTCGGGGCAGACTCGCAGCACGCCTCGCGTACTCAAGAAACGCAGGGCGTACAAAAGACTCCGGGTGAAAGGCGGCATCATTCTTGTCACCCTTCAGGAAAATCCGACACATGGCGCGTGTGTCGATGCGATTGGCGAGCGCCGCTGACAGAAATGCGCCCGAGCTGACCCCGACGTAGACGGTCAGATCGGTCAGGTCGAGGCCATCGATGGCGTCATCCAGCGCGCGCAATGCGCCGAGTTCATACATGCCGCCGATCGGGCCACCGCCCGCGATGGCAAGCCCGATACGGGCGGCGCGCGGTTTACGTTGTTTGGCAGCATGAATCGATAGCATGGGATGTTTGGATGCCTGAAAGGATGGATTGTAGAGTGCGCAGCCCGAACTTTCGCTCAAATCCCTATGCGTGTTGCACTTGATTACCGGCTTGCAAGGCTGCTGGAAAGTAACCGGCGGTGGCGTGATCCATCAGTGCATCCGCTGAATCGCGCGGCGGAGCTTGCCTGTGTGCAGCGCTGGCAGGCGGAGCGGCTTCGTCGGCACTTCGCCGACCTGTTGGGTTGCTCGGATACCCGCGCAGCGGCGAAGTTCTTTTTGCGCGACTTGTATGGCGACCATGATGTCAGCGCGCGCGATCAGGGGGTGGCAAGAGTGATGCCCCTGATGCAACGGCTGTTGCCGGAGGCATTTCTTCAAACGGCGGCGGACGGCATTGAGCTCGCGGTGTTGAGTCATGCGTTGGATCTGCGATTGACCCAAGCCTGGATCGACCTTGGCGCGGCACCCTTGGATGTGACGCGCTACGCTGCGGCCTACCGACTTGCCGGTTGCCCACGATTGCGCCGACGCCAGATTGATCTGATTGGGATAATTGGTGAGTCGCTTGGGCAAGCCGTTCACAGGCCTGCATTGGGTCGTTTGCTGCGTGCATCACGTCTTCCCGCGCGCGTTGCTGGCTTGGGTGAGTTGCAGCAGTTCCTGGAGCGCGGTTTTGCTGCGTTTGCGCAGATTCGGGATGTGGCCGCGTTTCTGGGCCGCATCGATCAGCAGGAGCGCGAGCTCAGTCGACGCCTGTTCTCAGCCCACGAGGAGCCCTTCGACATTCGTTGATCCTTCTGTCGGCCCTTGCGTCGTTGGCGCTTTGACCGCATCGTGGGCGGATGAACAACGTATATGAACTTGCCCACGCGCGCCTGCTCGCTCCTGCCGGCCTGGATGACGCCGCATTGGATCAGGCGTTTACGCGCCTGCTGACACCCGGTATCGATTTTGCGGACCTGTATTTTCAGCACTCGCGACACGAGAGTTGGGCCTTGGATGACGGCATCGTGAAGGAAGGCTCGCACAGCATCGAGCAAGGTGTCGGCGTGCGTGCGGTGTCTGGCGAGAAGACCGGGTTCGCCTATTCCGACGATATTCGCCTCGAATCGCTGCTGGACGCCGCGAGCGCTGCACGGGCGATTGCGCGGGCAGGGCAACAGGCCAGCGCGGCGGTGCGCGGTGTGCGCGATGGTCGAGCACTGTATGCACCGTTGGATCCGATGGACAGTCTGGACAACGACGCCAAGGTCCGCCTGTTGCGAGAGGTCGATGCCTTTGTGCGTTCCGCAGACGCGCGCGTGATCCAGGTTTCGGTCAGTCTGGCCGGTGTGCTCGATACCGTGCTGGTTGCGCGCTCGGATGGCGTACTGGCAGGCGATGTGCGTCCATTGGTTCGCTGCAATGTGCAGGTCATCGTTGAGCATCAGGGCCGACGCGAGCAGGGTTATGCCGGTGGCGGTGGCCGCTACGGTTACCCCGAGCTGTTGCAGAGTGGTCGGGCCCTCGACTTTGCCCGCGAAGCCCTGCGTCAGGCTGTCGTCAATCTGGACGCGGTGGATGCGCCCGCGGGGCAGATGCCGGTCGTTCTCGGTCCGGGCTGGCCAGGCGTCCTGTTGCACGAGGCAGTCGGACATGGGCTTGAGGGGGACTTCAATCGCAAGGGCACGTCGACCTATTCCGGCCGCATGGGCGAGCAGGTGGCGTCGACGCTTTGCACGATTGTCGACGATGGCACACTGACGGGTCGACGCGGATCTTTGAACCTCGATGACGAAGGCTGTCCAACCCAGTGCACCACGCTGATCGAGCAAGGGCGTCTGGTGGGCTACATGCAGGACAGTTTGAATGCGCGCCTGATGGGCGTGGCACCGACCGGCAACGGACGGCGCGAGAGCTTCGCCGCATTGCCGATGCCGCGCATGACCAACACCTACATGCTGGCCGGTCCACATGACCCGGAAGAGATCATTCGCTCGGTATCACGTGGCTTGTACGCACCGAACTTTGGTGGCGGGCAGGTCGACATCACCTCGGGCAAGTTCGTGTTTTCGGCCAGTGAAGCCTACCTGATCGAAAATGGCCGCATCACCGCGCCAGTGAAGGGGGCGACCTTGATCGGTGTCGGGCCGGAGACCATGAATCGGGTTTGCATGGTCGGCAATGATCTGCGCCTTGATGAAGGTGTTGGCATCTGTGGCAAGGACGGACAGAGCGTGCCCGTCGGCGTTGGTCAGCCAACCCTGAAAATCGAGCAGTTGACGGTTGGCGGCACGCGAGCCGGATAAGGACGAGAGGCGGGAATGAGCGAGATTCTGGTGCTGTACTACAGTCGTGGTGGTTCCGTGGCGGCGCTTGCACGGCAGATTGCGCGTGGGATCGAAGAGCTTCCCGGTGCCGTGGCTTGTCTGCGCACAGTGCCGCCAGTGGCACCGATAACCCAGGTCGCTGCGCCTCCGGTGCCCGAGGACGGTGCGCCTTACGTTGATAAGTCGGACCTGCAGCGCTGCGATGGCCTGCTGTTGGGAAGTCCCACCCGATTCGGCAACATGGCCGCGCCGATGAAGCACTTTCTCGACTCACTGGGTGCGGAGTGGGCCTCGGGTACGCTGGAGGGTAAACCTGCAGCGGTGTTCACTTCGACCGCCTCGATGCACGGCGGGCAAGAATCGACCTTGTTGACGATGATGTTGCCGCTGCTGCACCACGGTATGTGGATTGGTGGCATTCCGTTCACCGAAGCGGCACTCAACCATACCCGAACTGGCGGTACACCTTACGGTGCCAGCCACGTTGCTGGTGCAGGGGACGACACAACGCTCAGCGAAGAGGAAAAACAACTGGCGCGAGCACTCGGACGGCGTGTGGCCTTGGCCGCGCAGAGAATGTGCGCGCAATGAGTGTCGATCCCTACAGTATCGAGGTGCCGCAAGAGGTGGGACGTAAGGCGCACCGTATCGGCGTCGGTGCGTTGCTGCTATTGATTGTTGTGCAGTTGGACTGGTACCTGCGTGCAGCGCCACCGCAGACTATTCCCGTGACCTGGGTTCTGGCCTTTATGCTGACGCCGCTGTTGGTTCCCGCTATCGGTGTCGTGCTGAAACGACCGAAAGCGCTGTTCTGGGCTGGATTCATGTCGATGCTGCACTTCATGCACGGCGTCAGTGAGGCATGGACAGTGCCAGAGGTGCGCGAGTTGGCCATGTTGGAAGTGTTGTTCAGCAGCGTGCTCGCTTGCGCAGCGGGGTGGCACGGCATGGCGCGACGTAAAGCCTGGCGGCGCTTGTACAACCAGGCATTGGATGGGCAATCAGCGGGGCGTGGCTGAGGCCTTGAGCTGCCAGCCGCTTCGCCGGCTGTCGTCCTTTTGCGTCGTTGCGCTGATCTGCTGACGTTCATTGGCCTTGCGGCCACGTTCACGAAGTTCGAGCACCCATGGGGTGATTTCGATGATCCTCGCGTCGATGCGCGCGCGCTGGTAGTAGTCCAGATCGTCGCGTTGTTTCAATGCATTGAGTTGGTTGAGTGCGTCTTCCGCACCACCAGCCAGCAATGCGGCTTCCGCATGCGCTTCGCCTGCTCGAACCGGATCACCGGCTAACTCACTGGCGCGCGCGAAACTGGTTTGCAGATCAGGATCATCGCCCTGGGTCAGCAGCAAAGGGCGCAAAATGCTTTGAGCGCGAAGTCCTTCGTCTTTCTCGCCGGTACGAATCATGGCGCTGGCAAACGTCAGCGCGATGGCCCGATTGTCCGGGCGTGCGCGACTGAGCTGCTCAAAGCTGTCGCGGCCCAGTGCGCGCTGTCCACTCAGGTACTGCGTCTCGGCGATGGCGAGATCAACCCACCATGGCGCCCCCTGTTCGCGCAAGGCGACAAGCTCTTGCAGTGCGGTGTTGAACTCGCCCACCTGAATTCTCGCCAGCGCCAGCGCGTACTGATCTGGTCCGCCGAATTGCGCAGGATTCGCCACCTTGCGCTGCTGCAGTTCATCCATAGCAACGGTGGGACTGCGTGCACTCAAGACTCGCATGCGTGTCTGGGCCCACGCAAACCACTCGCGGTCAACCGGTGCGATGCTGGTCCGTGTGTTTAGCAGGTGCGAGGGCAACAACGGATTGCTGGACGCAACCGGAGAGGGCGGCACAAAGCCAACGATGCGAACCTTTTCGGCGCGATCCTTGGCCTCGCTGATGCGTGTCGTGGTGACCGGATGCGTGCGGAGAAACTCCGGGCCCTCGTCGCCGCCAATAGTTGAACGCATCGCACGCGACATCCGGGCGAAAAAATCGGCCATGGCAAGGGGGTCGTATCCCGCCTTGGCGAGAGTCTGGATACCGACTCGGTCGGCCTCGTATTCGTTGTCGCGCGTGTAGTCGATGGCGCGTTGCTGCATCAAGGCCATGCCGCTGGCGACAGCCGCCTCAGTGGCTTCGCCACTGCTGTTGCCGCCGGCCGACTGTGCCACCAGGATGGCGCCCAGTGTAGCCAGCATAATCGGCAGCGTGTCTTTGCTACGGCGCTCGTATGCGCGGAGTACGTGGCGTTGGGTGACGTGCGAAATCTCGTGCGCGAGGACTGCGGCCACTTCGTCTTCGCGGGTTGCGGTGAGAAACAGACCCGCATTCATGCCGACATAGCCACCCAAAGTCGCGAAGGCGTTGATTTCGCGCGATTTCATGAAGAAGAACGTGTAGGGCTGTTCGGTGCGCTCGCCCTGTCGGGCGATTCGTTCGCCCATGGCTTGCAGATAGTCGGTAAGCAAGGCATCGTCAAGCAGTTCGCCGCTGTAGCGGATTTGACGCAGCACGGCCTTGCCATACAGAACCTCATCGCCCGGCGTGATGACCGATTCGGCGGACGACCCGATGTCTGGCAGCGAGGATTTTGGCGCAGCCGACTCCAGCGCCTGCGCCCCCACCTGCAAACTCAAAGCGCAGAGAATGGTCGCGGTCAGCAGTGATCGAATCGGCAAGGACATAGGGGAGAGAGTATTGAAGGTGAAGCGGCAGTGTGCGACTTCCAGAGCCCGCGCAGGTTAAATCGGTATGAATCGAACGGCATGGTCCTTTGTCGAGGCAACTCGACTCGCCTTTACACCAGCCAGTACATCAGGGCGATATTGACCGCCAGCAAAGGCAGGGCGGTCGGCCATTGGGCACGGATGACCGCGTAGGGATCACGCAGTTCCAGCAAGGCGGCGGGGACCAGATTGAAGTTCGCCGCCATCGGTGTCAGCAGCGTTCCGCAATAGCCAGACAGCATGCCAATGGCGACGACAATCGCCGGATCGGCACCCTGTCCATTTACCAACAAGGGTAGGGCAATGCCCAGACTCATCACCGGGAACGCGGCAAACGCGTTGCCCATGATGACGGTGAAGGTGGCCATGCCCAGTGCGTAGGCCAGCACCACGGCAAGACGACTGTCGGCATCGATCCAGGGCCGCACGGCGGCTGCCACGGCATCGCCCACGCCTGCGGCGGCAAATACACTGCCGAGGGTTGCCAGCAGTACCGGCAACAGAGTGGCCCAACTGACCGCATCCAACAGACTGCGGGAGCGTGTCAGTGCGTCGACCGGACGACTCCGCGTCAGCCTTGCGGCAACCACGAACGCAAGCATGCAGGCCAGCCCGAATCCAATCTGTGTGGTCAGGGTCGCATCGAACATGCTCACACCGGTGACTTGCAGATGTGTTCCACCCAGGGCCACCGCCACCGTCACCAAGGGGATGATCAGCGCTGGCAGGAACAGGCGATTGCCATGCCGCTGACGATGCCGCGTCAACTGCTCGGAAGGTGTTGTGGTATGCGTGCCCGCGCGGACCTGTCCGGTGCCAGCCAATAGTGCGAGCACCACCACCATCGCACCCATCACCGCCTCGGGAATGTACTGACCGACCAGCATGCAGAGACCCAGCAAGGCCCAGAACGCCGACGTGCCGAGGCGACGCGGATGTTGCGGATCGCGCAGGCTGCACAAGGCCATCCACAGCAGGTACAGGCCAGTGACGGTGTAGATACTTTGGATGGCGATCATGCGTCTTCAGTCCCGCCGTCACCACGCCGCAGACGACGGTCCTCAGCGAGCAGGCGTGTGCCGTGAATGGCAAAGGCGCAAATCGCCGTAGGAATGCCCCACAAGGCGATCTGCAAAGGCTCGACCTGAATACCGTTGTCGGCCAGAAAACTCTGCATCAGGAGCACGCCACCGAAGGCGATGAAGATGTCCTCGCCGAAGAACAGGCCAACGTTGTCGGTGCTCGCGGCCAGTGCGCGGAGTCGCTCGCGGTCAGCCATGCTGAGATTCGGCCGTTGCGTCTCCGCTGCCGCTTCGGTCATCGGTGCCAGCAGCGGACGAACTGTTTGCGGGTGCCCACCCAGACTGTGTAGACCGATAGCCGACAAGATCTGCCGGGCCGCGAGGTAGGCCAGCATCAGTCGTCCGGCGGTGGCACCACGCAGGCCTTGGATCAGATGCCGCGCCTGTTCGCGCAAACCATGCCGTTCCAGCAAAGAGATGACCGGTAGAGTGAGGATCAACAGCGCCAGGTATCGGTTTTTGATGAAGGCGCTGCCAAGCATGCTCAGGACCTGCAAGGGCGACATCCCGGCGATCAGGCCCGTTGCCAGGCCCGACATGACCACGACAAGGGCCGGATTCAGTCGCAGTGCAAAGCCCAAAACGACCATCACCACGCCCAGCAAGGGCCAGAGCGAGACGGCTTCGATCATGGCGCGGCGACTCGCCAACCTGCCGCTTCAATTGCTTGGCGCAAGTGGCGGGCGAATTCCAATGCATCCGGTCGGTCGCCATGCAGACAAATCGTGTCCGCACGCAGGCGCAATCGCTCTCCTGTGCGAGCGAGCAGACCATCGCCCACCAGTAGTTGGCCGACCTGTTGCGCGGCCAGATCCACATCGTGGATCACTGCATCGGGATGGTCGCGTGGTGTCAGTCGACCATCCGCCTCGTAACGCCGCTCGGCAAAGGCCTCTTCGATCACGCACAGGCCGCGTTGCTGGGCGATCTGGGCGAAACGACTTTGTGCTTGCGCATAGACCTTCAGCGTTGGCGAGACGTCACGGATGGCATCGGTGATCGCGGCAGCGACCTCGGCTTGTTCGTTAGCCATGTGGTAGAGCGCACCATGCGGCTTCACATGCTGCACTTCGGCTCCCGAAGCTCGCGCCATGCCCGCCAGGGCACTGACCTGGTACAGCACGAAGGCATGGATCTCGGTGGCGTTCATGTGCAGCGTACGCCGTCCAAAGCCCTGCAGGTCAGGCAGACCCGGATGCGCGCCGATGGCGACGCCGTGCTGTTGGCACAAGCCGATGGTGTGCTGAATGACCATGGGATCGCCCGCGTGCATGCCGCAGGCGATGTTCGCCGAACTGGCAAACGGCAGCAGCGCGTCGTCCTGGCCCATTCGCCAAGGTCCGAAGGACTCGCCGACGTCGCAGTTGAAATCGATGCTTGGGCGCATGGCTCGACTCAGGCGGCACCCATCAAGCGGGCCGCTTCGTCGATGTCGACCGACACCAGGCGTGAGACGCCGGGTTCACGCATGGTGACGCCCGCCAGTTGGCGCGCCGATTCCATGGTGGCCTTGTTGTGCGTAACGAACAGGAACTGGACCCGCTCGGACATCTCCGTGACCATCGCCGAAAAACGCCCGACGTTGGCTTCGTCAAGTGGCGCATCCACTTCGTCGAGCAGACAGAAGGGTGCCGGATTGAGGCGGAAGATCGCGAAGATCATTGCCACCGCGGTCAGTGCTTTTTCGCCACCCGACAGCAACGAAATGTTCGAGACGCGCTTGCCGGGCGGGCGGGCCATGATGGCGACACCGGTTTCCAGCAGATCCTCACTGGTCAGTTCAAGATAGGCGTGGCCGCCACCGACCAAGCGCGGATACAACTCCTGCATTCCGGTGTTGACCCGATCAAACGTGTCCTTGAAACGACCCCGTGTTTCACGGTCGATCTTGCGAATGGCGCCCTCTAGCGTCTCCAGCGCCTCGGTCAGATCTTTGTGCTGACTGTCGAGGTATTCCTTGCGTTGCGATTGTTCGCCAAATTCCTGAATGGCGGCGAGGTTGACCGGTTCAAGGCGGCGGATACGCGCTTCCAGATCAGCCAGCGTGCGGCGCCACTGCTCTGCGTCCGCGTTTTCCGGCAATGCCGCCATCACTTCGGTCATATCGAGGCCTGCCTCCAGCAGCGCTTCAGACAAACCTTGCGCCTTCAGCGCCATCGCCTGTTCGTCGAGACGTCGACGATTGATCTGGTCGCGCAACAGCAGTGCGCGCTGATCCAGCATTTGCCGCTTTTGCTCGTTGGCGCGCAATTCGGCATCGATGCCCTCNNGCCAGTTGCATCTGCTGCGCCTGCATGCGATGCACCGATTGCTGCAGTCCCTGATGCTGGCTGCGCCGAGATTCGAGCTGCAGCGCCAGCGCGTGACTTCGCTCGCGCACGTCACGCGCTCGAACGTGTGCCCGTTCGCGGACGGTCTGCAGGCGTTCGCGTTCGGCTTCCAGATGCAGGCGTCGAGTTTCGTGCTCGCCCATTGCCTGCAGGACGCTGTCCAGCGCGGCGCGTGCTTCCGCTGCCTGTTCTTGCGCGTGCTGCATCTGCTCTGCCAGTTGGCCGAGCTCTGCTTCAATGCGGTTGACGCGGGTCTGGGCGGATTCGACGCGACCTCGCAAGCTCTGCACTTGACCGGCGAGCTCAGCGACGCTGCGATGTGCCAGATAGAGCGAGCGCTGCGCGTCTTCGCGCGCCAGTTCCGCATCCTGCTGCTGTTCGCGCGCTTTGCTCAGGGATTCCGTCAGCGCTTGATCGCGCAGTCCCAGTGCGTCGATTTCGGCTCGCAACTGCTGGATGTCTCGCTCTCGCGCCAGCGCACCGTGCTGCGCTTCGCCCGCACAGACCAGACGCACACTGTCGGCGGCAATCCACTCGCCAGCCTGGGTGATCACGCTTTCACCCTCGGCCAGTTGCGGCAGCAGGTTCAGTGCGGCTTCCAGCGAGCTTGCCGCGCGAATCTGCGTCAACAGGCGGCGGACCGAGGCCGGACCTTCGATCAATGCCGCAAGCGAACCAGTGGGCGTCAGCAGGATGTCCGTCGCGGCGGACATCAGGTGCACGCGGCCACTCTGCAGGGACGGCAGGGCACTGGCGAACGCGGTCGGCTCATCCACCAGGACGGCTTCGATGATCGAGCCGAGCACCGTCTCAACGGCCAGTTCCCAGCCTGGTTGGACCAGGATCTGTTGTCCAACGCGTGGCAGTTGTTCGAGTCCGAGCGATTGCAGCCAGCTCTGCGCGGCACCCTTGGTCTGTCCCAGTGCCGCGTGTTGCAGTCCCTCCAGGGAGCCAAGACGACCGCGCAGGTTCTGTACTTCCTTGCGCACTTCCGCTTGTTCGGCTTGCGCTTGGCGTTGGCGATCCTGCAGGGCGGTGATGGCGTGCTTGCGTGTCTCCAGCGTCTGGGTCAACTGTTCGACGGATTCGCGTTGCGCATCGAGTTCGGCCAGGCGCTCTGCGAGCTGCTCATTCACGGCTTCGATGTCGAGGCTGAGCCGTTCCTGCTGCAGCGTTTCACGGCGGCGGGCGCTTTCGAGAGACTGCCGGTCAAGATAGTCAATGCGAGTGCGGTCGACGTCGGCGCTGCGGGTGGCCTCGGCCTGAGCGACACGATGGGTTTCCCAAGCACGTTGCCATTCAGTCACGGCACCATCGGCAGCGTGCTGGTCATTGGTCGCCTGATCCAATAGTTCGCGAAGCGATTCAACCTCAGGCTGTAGATGCGCCAGCTCGTCGCCGAGTCCTGCCAGTCGCGTCTGGTCATCCTGCAGATGAGCGTTTACCTCGTCCAGTGATTGCTGGGTTTCCGTGCGCGACTGCTGCAGGCGTTGACTCAGCTCAAGCTGATGACGAATTTGTTGCTCGACGCGGGCGATATCGCCGCCGATCCGATAGCTTTCGGCCTGTACGCGAGTCAACTGCGCACTGGCATCGGTCTGTTGCTCACGACACAGCTCCAGTTGCGCTTCAACGTGGCGTTGTTCGGCAATCATCGCTTCCAGCGCGATGTCTTCTTCGTTGAGGTGGTGGCGCAGCGTCAGCAGCTCATGTTCGACCACACGGTAGTCCATCGCCTTGACCTGCGCGTCACGTTCGCGCTGCTCGGCGCGCAGCTGCTGGTATTGCTCCGCTTGTTTGGCTTGACGGCGAAGATGTTCCAACTGCTTGTCGACTTCCTCGCGGACGTCGTTCAAGCGATCCAGGTTTTCGCGGGTCTGCTTGATGCGCGACTCGGTTTCACGGCGGCGTTCCTTGTACTTGGAGATGCCTGCGGCTTCTTCCAGGTAGACGCGTAGATCCTCCGGGCGTGCTTCGATTATCTGGCTGATCATGCCCTGCTCGATGATCGAGTAGGAGCGGGGACCCAGTCCTGTGCCAAGGAACAGATCCGTGATGTCGCGTCGACGGCAGCGCGTGCCATTCAGATAGTAGGCGCTGGCGCCATCACGGCTGACCATGCGTTTGACGGAGATCTCGGCGTATTGGGCGTACTCGCCGAGGATGGTGCCGTCACTATTGTCGAAAATCAGCTCCACCGTCGCCGTGCCGACGGGCTTGCGCCCGGACGAGCCGGAAAAAATCACGTCGGTCAGGTTGTCGCCGCGCAGACGACTGGCGGAGCTCTCGCCCATCACCCAACGCACGGCGTCGATGATGTTGGACTTACCGCAGCCGTTTGGTCCAACGACGCCGGTCATGTTGGTCGGCAAGTGCAGAGTCGTGTGATCGACGAAGGACTTGAAGCCGGCCAGCTTGATGGTGGAGAGACGCATGCGAAATCAACCCGCCGTGGTGATCTTGGCCTTGCTGCGCAGGGCTTTGACCTGATCGGCGACGGCTTGCTGGATCAATTGGGCGCGTGCGCCTTCCTTGACCGAATCGAAGGAAGGTGGCGCGAAGGGCCGGGACTCGGCGCGACGCAGGACATGGAAGCCGAAGCTGGTCTTGACCACGGTGGGAACGACCGTGCCATCGGCGACCTGCGGCACGACGGTGGCGAACTCGGGGGGCATCTGGCCGAGGTGTCCCCAGTCGAGTTCCTTGGCCTGCAGGGCGCTTGCCGACTTCGCCTGCATGATCGCGGCGAAGTCCGCACCCTCGGCCTGCGCTTCCAGCAGGGTGGCCAACGCACTGGATTCGTCGGAGAACAGGATGTGCTGCAGTCGGTATTGCTTGTCGCCGGTGCGTTTGACCTCGCTGTCGTAATACGCGCGAAGCTCTTGATCCGTTACCTGTACGGCGGATCGCAATGTTGACATCTCGCGCCCGGACAATTGCTGCATGCGTACCAGGCTTGCTTCGGCCTGTATCTCGGGTTGGCCGGCAACCTCACTGCCCAACAGCGCCTGCGCCAAGACAATATTGTCGATCAGGCTGTCAAGCGCGGCCTGACGCTGCTTTGCATCGCTGAGATCGAAGCCATGACCCTTTGCGTACACGTCCAGCAAGGGTTGGGTGATCGATTCGCCGTTCACCATGGCCACCAGGTTGCCAGCGGGTGTGCCGATCAAGGCCTTGTCCGTCGCCACCTGCTGACTTGGCGACTCACCGCCGCCACAACCGGAAAGGGCACCGAATAGCACCGCGAAGATCACCGCTGTCCATGACTTCATTGAATCTCCTCCTGTGTCTTCGCGCTGATCTGCAGCGCATGAATATCCGTCGTCATCAGCTCGCCCAGCGTGGTGTAAACCAAGCGATGCCGTGCCAGTGGGGGCAGTCCCCGGAACGCCTCGGACACCACGTGGACTGCGAAATGCCCACGTCCATCCTGCGCGCCTGCATGACCGCGATGGCGATGGCTGTCGTCGCGAATTTCCAGATGTTGCGGACGAAGCGCCGCCAACGCCTGTTCGATACGCTGCATGCGATCACTCATGGGATCTGAACAGCACCGGCTTGAAGGGCAGGACGTCAACCTGCTGATAGACGCCTGCGGTGACGTAGGGATCGGCTTCGGCCCAGCTTCTAGCTGACGCGAAATCCTCGAACTGGGCGATGATGGCACTGCCCACAAAGCCTGCTTCGCCGGGATCTTCGGTATCGAGGGCGGGCATTGGACCGGCGACCAACAGGCGCTGTTCGTCAAGCAGAACTTGCAGGCGCGCCAGGTGTTCCGGTCGCGCGGCACGACGTGCTTGCAATGAATTTGGCACGTCACTTCCGATGATGAGGTACCACATAAAAACACCTTTTGATGGGCGCATTGCCGGTAGGCATTGCCTTTGCGATCAAGACGCGATGGGCGGCAGGATGGATTGCGGCCCGCGAACGGCGCATCATATGCGTTTGCCCGCTTGGGCGACATCCTTGGCCGATTCCAACGGGACCCGATGGGCGAGCGTATAGCCATTCACCCGGTATCTCCGCAACCGCGCCTGCTCGCGCGAGCCGTGGATGCTGTGAAGCGCGGTCAGCTGCTGGTGGCGCCTTCCGATGCCGGCTATCTGCTGGCCTGGGGTGTCGACGCACTGAAGGCGGAAGAGCGGGTTCAACGCATGCGCGGGCTGGACAGCAAACACCCCTTCACCTTACTCTGCGCAAGTCTGAGTGAAATGGGGCGGCTCGCGAAGTTGGACGACGCGGCCTTCAGAATCGTCAAGCCGCTGGTTCCTGGGCCCTTCACGTTCATCTTGCCGGTATCCTCCGACCTTCCGCGACGTTTCAAGCAAGCCAAGCGCAAGGTCATTGGTTGCCGTATCCCTGATCACACCGTGTTGCTGGCTTTGATGGGGGAGTGCGGCACGCCCTTGTTGTCGACCAGTATCGAGTTCGATGAGGACTCGCCTGATCGCCAGGACCCCGAAGATGTCGCGGAGCGCGTGCTGCGTGACGTCGATCTGATGCTGGATGCGGGGGAATGTGCAGCCGGTCCGACGAGTGTTGTGGACCTCAGTGATGACGAACCTCGCGTGCTTCGGCAAGGTGCGGTACCCGTCAATCTATAAGCGGATGCAGGCTTTGCGAGAGACCCCGGTCCGGCTCGCAATGATGATCGACAAACGCGGCGACGACCGTGAGAGATGTGCGCGTCAGGCGTGAGCCTGTGCCGACATGAATCAAGCGTTGGACAAATCCTGATCGATTTGTCGTCACGAACGCCTCTGTGTTTAGTTCAACCCGCCGAAGAACCTCGTTCTCGCATGAATTCCATCGCGGCAGAGCCTGCCGAAATCGCCAGTGAAGCCAGACCCGCCGTGCCACAGCAGCAGGAGATGCCGCTGGCCTTTGTGCGTGGTCAGCCGGTCATGCAGATTCCGCAGGATCTCTACATTCCGCCGGACGCGTTGGAGGTCATTCTTGATGCATTCGAAGGGCCGCTTGATCTCCTGCTTTATCTGATTCGCCGACAGAACCTCGACATCCTCGACATTCCGGTTGCCGAAATCACCCGTCAGTACGTCGCGTACGTCGAATTGATGCAGGATTTGAAGCTGGAGCTGGCCGCCGAATACCTAGTCATGGCGGCCATCCTCGCCGAAATCAAATCGCGATTGCTGTTACCCAGACCGCCGCGCGAGGATGGGCAGGAAGAAGATCCGCGTGCAGAACTGGTCAGGCGTCTGCAGGAATACGAACGTTTCCGTCAGGCGGCTCAGGATATCGATGCCTTGCCTCGGGTTGAACGAGATACCGTGATCGCCCATGCACACACGGGTGATCGGCAAAGCCAGCGGCTGCCGCCACCGGTCGATCTGCGTGAAATGCTGCTGGCTTTGCGGGATGTGCTCAAGCGTGCCGAGTTGTTCACCCATCACGCAATTCGTCGCGAAGCCCTGAGTGTTCG
>DEHW01000134.1 GCA_002352135.1 Lysobacterales bacterium UBA2790 | reverse complement strand
GTGGATCTGCTCGATCAGTACCAGACCACCGGCGCCAGCAACAGCAACTACCCAGCGGCACGTCGGGCCGTGCTCGACAGTCTGCTGAGCGCCGCGCAGGACGACCCATTTGCCCGCGAATACGCCACCATCACCCGACGTTCGTTGTCGGTCGGCGAGCAGTTGTACGGTGCACTCGAATCGCCGGAGGGCACCCTGAGCACGCTGTTCCCCGCCAGTTCCATTGGCAGCCAACTGGCGATGGTGGCGCGCATGATCAAACTCTCACGCAACACTCTGGGCGCACAGCGACAGGTTTACTACGTTCGCTTTGGCAGCTTCGATCTGCACGATGGCATGTTCGTCTCCGGGCAACCCGTCGCCACATCAGGCCACGGTGCCTTGTTGACCGAACTCAATCAGGCCTTGGGCGCGTTCTGGGCGGCACTCGGCGAAGCGGGCGCACAGGACGACGTCACCACCTTCACCATGAGCGACTTCGGCCGCACCCTGAGCAGCAATGGCAACGGNNTGATGCAGCTCAACGCCAACAACAACAGCGAGCAGGACTGGAGCCTCTCACGCGGCCAGTACATCCCGACCACCAGCGTCGATCAGATGGCCGCCACCTTGGCGCAATGGATGGGCGTCACCGACAACACCGCACTCGACGCCATCTTCCCCAACCTCGCCAACTTCAGCAGCCGCAATCTGGGCTTCATGCTGGGTTGAATCAGCCCCAGCAGCCATCGCGCGCGCTCCCAATGCTGTCTAGTCCAGCCAAACTGGAAAGGACGCGGCGCATGGCCGCGTCCATCGGATACATCACGCGGCCAGCAGGGACACGTCGGCGACGGCGAGGAAGCGGTCGGAGAGGCGTTTCAGCAGGGCGAGGCGGTTGCCACGCACGGCGGGGTCGTCGGCCATCACCATCACAGCGTCAAAGAAGGCGTCGACTTGCGGTCGCAGTTCGGCCAATCGGCTGAGCACGCCGACGTAGTCGCGCGCAGCCAGCAAGGGGTCGGTAGAGGCGATGGCGGCGTCGGTGGCATCGGCCAAGGCACGCTCGGCCTCGTTTTCGAACAGCGCCGGGTTGATGGCGTCGGGCAGGGCTTCTTCGGTCTTCTTGAGGATGTTGCGAATGCGCTTGTTGGCGGCGGCCAAGGCGGGCGCAGCATCCACAGACTTGAAGCCGTTGATGGCACGCAGGCGGGCATCAAAGTCGGTGAGGCTGGCCGGTTCGACGGCGACGACGGCTTCGAAGCTGTCGGGTTGATAGACACCCTCGCCTTCGTAGTAGCTGCGCAGGCGTTCGATGATGAAGTCTCGAATCTCGGGCGCCCAATTGACCATGGCACCGCCCGCCGACTGATTGTCGGGAACACTGGCACCATCGGCGCGAGCCTTCTCGGCAGCCTTGTTTACGCGATCATGGTCCGCCTGCAACAAGGCAAACGAGGCGAGTTCACAGGCTTTGTCGATCAGGTCCGGAAGCGACACCTCAACCCCACCCTCAATCAAAGTCCGCGCCAAGCCCAAGGCATTGCGACGCAGTGCGAAGGCGTCCTTGTTGCCGGTCGGCTTGAGTCCGGCGGCGAATCCGCCTGCCAAGGTGTCGAGGCGTTCGGCAATCGCCAGCACTTTGCCCAGCGCGCTGCTGGCGATCTGGTCACCGGCGAAGCGCGGCATGTAGACCTCGTCCAGCGCCAGCGCCAGTTCGGCGGATTCGCCTTCGGCGGCGGCGTAGTAGCGCCCGGCGATGCCTTGCAGTTCGGGGAATTCGCCGACCATGCGTGATTGCAGGTCGGCCTTGCAGTAGCTCGCCGCGCGGCGGGCCAGTTCAGGATCGACGCCGAGGCTCGGTGCGATGGCTTTGGCGAGCTTGGCGATGCGCTGCACCTTTTGGGCATAACTGCCCAGCTTCTGCTGATAGGTGACAGTGCCGAGTCCGGCATTCATCGAGGCCAAGCCTTGCTTCAGGTCTTCGTCGAAGAAGAATTTGGCATCGGCGAAGCGCGGGCGGATGACGCGTTCGTAGCCCAGTCGCACTTGCTGCGGGTCTTTCGATTCGATGTTGGCGATGCCGATGAAGTGCTCGGTGAGGCGACCTTCGAGGTCCAGCACCGGGAAGAACTTCTGATTGGCTTCCATGGTGGCGATCAGCGCTTCCTGCGGCACGCGCAGGAACTCGCGCTCGAAGCTGCAGGTGATCGGCTGCGGCCATTCGTTCAGGCAGTTCACTTCCTCCAGAATGCCGACATCGATGCGCGCCGTGCCGCCGACGGCACCCGCCGCCGCACCCACCAGGGCGCGGATACGTTCGCGGCGCTCATCCGCATCGACCAGCACCTTCACCGCGCGCAGGGCGTCGATGTAGTCCTCCGCCTTGCCGATCCAGACCGGCTTGGGACTATGGAAGCGATGGCCGCGACTCATACGGTCCGAGCGCACACCCAGCACGGCCAGCTCCACCACCTGATCGCCATACAGCGAGACCAGCCAATGCACAGGACGGGCAAAGCCATAGTCGTGATTACCCCAGCGCATCGGCTTGGGAATCGGCATACCGCGCAGGCTGTCGTTGAGAATGTCCTGCAGCAGGCTGATCGTGGCTGCACCGGCCTTGACCGAGCGGGCGACGAAACGCTCGCCCTTGGCGTCACTGGTGCGTTCGAGTTGCTCCCACGCCACGCCGTTCTTCTGCGCAAAACCCTTCAATGCGGGCGTCGGTTCACCGGCGGCATCCAGACCGATGTTGAGATAGGGACCGAGCACTTCGTTGCGTTGCTCTGGCTGCTCACTGGCGACGCTTTCCACCCACACAGCCAGACGGCGCGAGGTGTAGAGCGTGCGCGCGCTGCCATGGGCGACGCCACGTTTGTCCAGACCGCCGACGATGCCCTCGGCAAAGGCGCGGGCCAATTCCGGCAGTGCCTTGACCGGCAATTCCTCGGTGCCGAGTTCGATCAACAGGGAAGCACGGCTCATCACGCGGCCTCCTGTTGGCTGGCGACTTTGCAGCCGGGAAAGCCGAGCTTCTCGCGCTGGGCGAAGTAGGCTTCCGCCACCGACTTGGCGAGATTGCGCACACGCAGGATGTAACGCTGACGCTCGGTCACCGAAATGGCACGACGCGCATCCAGCAGGTTGAAGCTGTGACTGGCTTTGCAGACCTGATCGTAGGCGGGCAACGGAAGGCCGAGTTCGACCAGCTTGAGCGCCTCGGCTTCGCAGGCATCGAAGCGATGGAACAGCTCTTCGACATTGGCGTGCTCGAAGTTGTAGGCCGACTGCTCGCGCTCGTTCTGCAGGAACACGTCGCCATACGTCACCGGCGTGCCGTCAGGCCCATAGGTCCAGATCAGGTCGTAGACGTTGTTGCAGTTCTGCAGGTACATGCACAGGCGTTCCAGACCGTAGGTGATCTCGCCGGTGACCGGACGGCATTCAATGCCACCGGCCTGCTGGAAATAGGTGAACTGGGTGACTTCCATGCCGTTCAACCAGACTTCCCAACCCAGGCCCCAGGCACCGAGCGTGGGCGATTCCCAGTTGTCCTCAACCAGACGCAGGTCGTGCACCAGTGGATCGACGCCCAGTGCCTTCAAAGAGTCGAAATACAGTTCGACGATGTTGTCGGGATTGGGCTTCATCACCACCTGATACTGGTAGTAATGCTGCAGGCGATTGGGGTTTTCGCCATAGCGGCCATCGGTGGGACGCCGCGAAGGCTGTACGTAGGCCGCATTCCACGGCTCCGGTCCCAACGCCCGCAGAAAGGTCGCCGGGTGGAATGTCCCCGCGCCCACTTCGAGGTCGAGCGGCTGGATCAGCACGCAACCTTGCTGGGCCCAATAATCGTTGAGTTTTGTGATGAGCTGCTGAAAAGTCAGCACGGTCTGGGCGTGGTCCGCCATATCCAATCCAATCGCATGGAACGAGCGCGCTAGTATAGCGGTCAGGGGAAAAGCCACCGCGCCCGTCGCCACTCACAGGTCGAAGCTCCATGACGCAAGCCCGTCGTCCCAGCGCCCACAAACCCGCGATACAGACAGTCCGTCTGCCACTGAATCAGAAACTGGAACTCTCGGCGGTGCTGCGCTGCCTGCAGGAAGATGGCCTGGTCAGTGCCAGCGAGGCGATGCGGGCGCGTCATGCGCACTCCAGCAATCGGCCGCAATTTGAAGTGCATCCGCTGGTGCTGCTGGCGAATCAGAAATTGGCCTCGGCCGAGAAGGAAGGCACCGAACTCAGCCTGGAACGCTTGACCGTGTGGTTGGCCCAAGTCACAGGCGTGCCNNGATCGCATCGTGGTGGCCACCAGCGAACCGACCGACACGCGCTGGCTGCCCGACATCCAGCACATCCTGCGTCGTGATATCGAACTGCGCGTCTCGAACCCACTGGACATCCATCGCTACACGATGGAGTTCTTCGGTGTCACCCGTTCGGTGCGGCGCGCCAAGGATCAGGGCGAGGAAGCACCTTCCGCGTCCTTGCCGAGTTTCGAGCAACTGGTAGAACTGGGCCGCACCGGCGAGGTCGGCGCGGACGACCGCCATATCGTGCACATCGTCGATTGGCTGCTGCAGTACGCCTACGAGCAACGCGCCTCCGACATCCATCTTGAGCCACGTCGCGACATCAGCCGGGTGCGTTTCCGCATCGACGGCGTGTTGCACAAAGTGTTCGAAGTGCCGACGCCGGTGATGACGGCGGTGGTCAGTCGCATCAAGGTGCTGGGTCGCATGGACGTGGCCGAAAAGCGTCGCCCGCAGGATGGTCGCATCAAGACGCGCTCGCCCGGTGGGCGTGAGGTTGAAATGCGTCTGTCGACCATGCCGACCGCCTTCGGCGAAAAATGCGTGATGCGTATCTTCGACCCGGACACCGCGCTGAAGTCCATCGAAGCGCTGGGTTTCAATCCTGATGAGGCGGAAGCCTGGAATGCGCTGGTGCAGCGGCCGCACGGCATCGTGCTGGTAACTGGTCCAACGGGCTCGGGCAAGACCACCACGCTGTATTCCACGCTCAAGCGTCTGGCAACCGCCGACGTCAACGTCTGCACGGTCGAAGACCCGATTGAAATGATCGCGCCCGAGTTCAATCAGATGCAGGTGCATCAGGCCATCGATCTGGATTTCGCCTCGGGCGTGCGCACCCTGCTGCGCCAGGACCCGGACATCATCATGGTCGGCGAAATCCGTGACCTGGAGACCGCGCAGATGGCGGTGCAAGCCTCTTTGACCGGTCATCTGGTGCTGTCCACCCTGCACACCAATGACGCCTGTTCGGCGATCACCCGCCTGCTCGATCTGGGCGTACCGCACTACCTGATCCAATCGACCGTCAACGGCATTCTGGCTCAGCGCCTGGTGCGCACCCTGTGTCCGCATTGCAAGCGCGAAGCACCCTGCGAGGCGCCGGCGTGGCGCAGCCTGACCGGGCGTCATCCCTTGCCGCAACCATCGGTCATTTGCGCGCCGGTGGGCTGTCTGGAATGCCGCAATACCGGCTATCTGGGCCGCATCGGCCTGTACGAAATGCTCACCCTGACCCCGCGCCTGACGGCGATGATCAAACCGGGTCTGGATCTGGCCGACTTCACCCGCGCAGCCGAGCAGGAAGGCATGAGTCCCTTGCGGGCCGCTGCGGCGGCGCATGTCGCTGCCGGGCTGACCACCATCGAGGAATGCATGACGGTGCTGCCACCGGAACTCTGATCAGCCCGCGCCATCCACGGACTTGGCGGCATCGACCTCGCGCACCAACATACGCGTGGCGACGATGCCCAGTTCGTAGAGCAGCGCCATCGGAATCGCCAGCATCAATTGCGAGACCACATCGGGCGGCGTGATGATCGCCGCCACCACAAAGGCGCCGACGATCACGTAGCCGCGCGCTTCGCGCATCTGCGCCACACTGACCCAGCGCAACAGCCCCATGATGACCACCGCCACCGGCACTTCGAAACTGAATCCGAAGGCGAGAAACAGCACCAGCACGAAGTCGAGATAGCGACTGATGTCGGTCATCACCGCCACACCTTCCGGTGCAATGCCGGTGAGAAAACCGAACACCACCGGCATGACCAGAAAATAGGCGAAGGCGCAGCCGATGTAGAACAGCGTCACCGCCGCGACCAGCAAGGGCAGCGCCAGCTTTCGCTCGTGCTTGTACAAGCCAGGCGCCACAAAGGCCCATGCCTGATACAACATCACCGGCATCGCCAGCATGATGGCCACCACAAACGCCAGCTTGATCGGCGCAAAGAACGGACTGGCGACGTCAATCGCCACCATCTGTGCGTCATCCGGCAGCTTTTCCAACAAGGGCTTTGCCACCCATGAATACAGGGTGTTGGCAAACGGCATCAGCGCCAGAAAAACCAACACGATGGCGACCACCGCACGCAGCAAACGTGAGCGCAATTCGATCAGATGCGACAGCAGGCCCTGTTCGGCCTCTTCCGCGTTGGGATCCGCTGCACTCATGGCGATGCGACCGGCTTGGTGTCGGTGGGCGATGCCTCTTCCACGTTCTGGACAGCATGATTGCTCGGCGTCGTTTCCACTTGCGGCACGACAGCCGCCTCAGGCAACGACAGGTCGGTGGCCTGACCAGCCAACTCTGTCTCACTCGGCGCACGTCCGATTTGCCGCCGGGCATCGCTGCGGATGCTGTCCCACTCGGGATCAGTCTCCAGCGGCATGGGTTCCAGCAGTGGCTTGGATTGCGCCGCTTCACGCAGAGCTGCTTCGCCTTGTTTGAGCTCATCGCGCAGTTCCGCGACGCTATCCTGCAAGGCCTGTTTGGCCTCTTGCAAAGACTGCGTCAGCTCACTGGCCTTGACGCTACGCTTCAACTCGTCGGCCGCCAGTTCGCGCTCGAACTCAGCGCGCACCGAGTACCAGCTCTGACGCGCCTTGCGCACGTAAAAACCGAGCTGGCGTGCCGCCTTGGGCAAGCGCTCAGGCCCCAGCACGATCAGCGCCACCACGCCAATCACCAGCATTTCCATCAAGCCGACGTCAAACATTGGGCAGCAACTTACTCGCTGCGCTGCTTGCTGCTGTCTTTCGCCGCCTCAGTCTCACGCGACTCGGAAGACAGCTTCTCGGGCTCGCTCTCATCGCGCATGCCCTGTTTGAAGTTCTTGATCGCGGCACCCAGGTCGCCACCGGCATTGCGCAGCTTCTTGGTGCCAAACACCAGCAGCACGACGATCAGTACGATGATCCAGTGCCAGATACTCAGACCGCCCATTCCGCTCTCCTCGTCAAAGATTCAACTCGCAGGCCAAGTGCGCAGCATACCGCAGGCACGTCGATGAGCCGATGACGGACGCCCGAAAGATCGTTCCTGCCTACCGAGATTCGGCTCCAGCACTCGCTCGACGCGCATAGAACTCCGCGCGACACGACTCGAATTGCCCCGCGTCAATGGCGCTGCGAATGCCCGCCATCAACTGCTGGTAGTAGTGCAAGTTGTGCTGCGTGGCCAGCATGCTGCCCAGCATCTCGTTGCAGCGATCCAGATGGCGCAGGTAGGCGCGGCTGAACCCGTTGCTGCAGGCATAGCAAGCACAGGCCGGGTCAATAGGTCGCGTGTCGTGCTCGTACTTGGCGTTGCGGATGCGCAAGGCACCGAAATCGGTGAAGTAATGCCCGTTGCGCGCGTTGCGAGTCGGCATCACGCAATCGAACATGTCGATGCCACGCGCTACCGCCTCCACGATGTCTTCGGGGCGACCCACACCCATCAGGTAGCGCGGTCGGTCACTCGGCAATTGCGGACAGGTGTGTTCGAGCATGTGATTGCGCTCGGCTTCCGGCTCGCCCACCGCCAGACCGCCGACCGCGTAGCCATCGAAGCCGATGTCCACCAGTCCACGCACCGATTGCGTACGCAACTCGGGAAACACGCCGCCCTGCACGATGCCGAACAGCGCAGCATCGTTGCCTTCGTGCGCCCGACGCGAACGCTCGGCCCAGCGCAGCGACAACTGCATCGACTCGCGCGCTTGTTTCTCGGTCGCCGGATAGGGCGTGCATTCGTCGAAAATCATCACGATGTCGGAGTCCAGCACACGCTGGATGTGCATCGACACTTCCGGACTGAGAAACACCTTGCGTCCGTCGACCGGCGAAGCAAAGGTCACGCCTTCCTCGGTGATCTTGCGGCGCTTGGCCAGCGAGAACACCTGAAAGCCGCCGGAATCGGTGAGGATCGGCCCGTCCCAACGTGCAAACCCATGCAGGCCGCCATGCGCTTCGATGACCTGCAAACCGGGCCGCAGATAGAGATGAAAGGTATTGCCAAGAATGATCTCGGCACCGATGGCGCGAATGTCACGCGGCGTCATCGCTTTGACCGTGCCATAGGTGCCGACCGGCATGAAGGCAGGCGTCTCGACCGTGCCGCGCGGAAAGCGCAATCGCCCGCGCCGCGCGCTGCCGCTTTGGCCCAGTAACTCGAACTGCAAGCGACTCATGCGCCCTCCGGAGACAACCACATCGCATCGCCGTAGGAGAAGAAGCGATAGCGCGCGGCCACTGCATGCCGATAGGCGGCCAGAACGCGCTCGCGTCCGGCAAAGGCGGAGACCAGCATCAACAAGGTCGATTGCGGCAAATGGAAGTTGGTGATCAAGGCATCGACCGAGCGGATGCGATAGCCAGGGAAGATGAAGATCTGCGTCTCGCCTGCAAACGGCTGCAGTTCGCCCTCGCGCATCGCGCTCTCCAGTGCGCGCACTACCGTGGTTCCGACGGCAATCACTCGATGACCCGCCGCACGTGTGCGCCGCACCTGTTCAATCAGTTCAGCTCCCACGTTCAACCACTCGCTGTGCATGGTGTGCTCGTACACACTTTCGGCGCGCATCGGCTGGAACGTGCCCGCGCCGACATGCAAGGTGACGTGACCAAACTGCACGCCGCGCTCGCGCAATCGCTGCAGCAAGGGCTCGTCGAAATGCAGGCCCGCCGTCGGTGCCGCGACCGCGCCCGTCTCGCGTGCAAACACGGTCTGGTAGCGCTCGGCGTCCGCGCTGTCCGGCTCGCGCTGGATGTACGGCGGCAAGGGCAATCGTCCAGCACGCAGCAGCAACTTCTCCAAGGCTTCGTCACCCAGCAGACGCAAACGATAGAACTCGCCATCGCGACCCAGCACCTCGAACTCGCCACCGGCATCGAGATGGATGCGCGCGCCGGGCTTGGGCGACTTGCTGACACCCAACTGCGCACGGGCTTCATGACTGTCGACGACGCGCTCAATCAGAATTTCGACCCGGCCACCACTGTCCTTGGCACCGAATAATCTCGCCGGCAGCACACGGGTGTCGTTGAAGATCAACAGATCGCCCGCGTCCAGCAGATCCGGCAAATCGGCAAATTGGCGATCCTCGAACGGATTCGCAGCACGCACACACAACAGCCGACTCGCGGATCGCTCCGGCAAAGGCGCTTGGGCGATCAACTCGGGCGGCAACTCAAAATGGAAGTCGGACTTCTTCACACGGTCGGGTCTGGCGCAGGGCCGCGCATTATCCGGCCCCACGCATGCCACGACAATCCAGCAATAGCTGGGTGCCTACCACTGGTAGGCCACGCTATAGCGCACGGTGCGCTTGCCCTCGGCAGGCACCGAGACGGCAAAATCAATCGTCTTGGCATCCTGCTTCTGGTAGGCCTGACTCGCATTGCTGATCTTCCAGTCGCTCCAGCGATACAGGTATTCGCGCAGCGTCAGGTCGACCGCAGTCTTCTTGCCATTGCGCAGTTCGATCTCAAACTCTTCGACGATGCGGCGCGCCTTCTCGTCATAGGCAAACGCCGTCTGTTTGCGCTCCCCCACCACATCGAAGGACTTGCCGAGCGTCAAGCGCAGGGTTTCGCCGCGCGGCGTGTGTTCAATCAGATCCTCGCCGATGAACTCCAGACTGCCATCGACCGCATTCTGCTGATTGACCCGCACTCGGCCGCCCGGCAAGGGTAGGCCCATGCGGTTGGATTCCTTGTTGTCGAACAACAGATAGGCGTTCACTTCGCCCTTCTGCGTCGCGGCAAAGTTCTGATCCAGGTTGGGACCTGACCAGTAATAGGGCTGCGGTGAAGCGGTGAAGACCAGTTCGCGCTGGCAATCCGCGCCCAGAATGGAGGGGAACAGCTCCAATTGCTTCACTGAATTGTCGGGAAGGTCCGTGCGGCGACCCAAGGTGTAGAGGTGGTATTCGAAGAGCTCCGATTCGGCAAAGCTGGCGGCCGCTGGAGCGGGTGCAGCCATCGGCACCGGCATGTCGTAGACGACTCGTTCGGCAGGGGCGGGCGCACGATTGACCTCGCCCGCCACCAGTTTCAGTTGCGCATTCGGATAACTGGCACCGGACTGATTCACCAGGCTGACCCACGCCTGCAGATCCAGTTTGCAGACTCCGGCCGTACCACTCAGCGTGGCGTTGTAGTCGGTCCACCAGGTCATTCCCTGAGTCTGGTAGCTGACTTGGGCATCGTGCTTGCCGCCATGTTGCGCATCGAGAGTCCAGACCAGGGTCGGCTTACTCATCAGGCCACCGGGCAAGGCAGGAAACTCGACGTTTGACCATGAGTTCAAGGTCAGTACCGAAC
Source organism: Lysobacterales bacterium UBA2790 (assembly GCA_002352135.1). Lineage (GTDB taxonomy): Bacteria > Pseudomonadota > Gammaproteobacteria > Xanthomonadales > Xanthomonadaceae > Aquimonas. Next base: position 11,195 of record DEHW01000134.1, on the reverse strand, counting down.
CATCCTCGCGCGCCAGAATCAGGCCGCCCGTGGCAGACAACAGTCGCCCGCTGATGCGGTCACTCTGTTCACCGCGCAGGCGTTCCACGGTGATCTGTTGGCCGAGATAGCGCTGCAGCAACTTCTGCGAATCGACCAGATCGTACTGGTAGTTCTGTTCGATCACACGGGTCCCGGACGGGTCGGTCAAGGAGGCAAAGCTGACCGTAGTCGGATCGATGCGTTTGGCGACATCACTGAAACGCACTTCACCCGCACCTTGCGGCAGAGACATCTCGCGTCGATCACGCACCAATGCATAGCCGGGCAGGCGGTCACCGTAGTCGGCCAGACGTTCGGTGCTGAGGCTGCCGGGCTGTGCCGCGCTGTAGACCGTCAACGAATAGTCTGCCGCCGAGACAGGCAAGGACAGAGCGACAGCAATGGCCGCCGACAAAAACAGAATCCGCATGGAGCACCTCCGTTGACCCGCGACTGGGCGGACAGAGCATAGGCGGTCCTCCGGGGCATACAACACCGTGACGCGATGCGGCGAAAGGCTTCGCTTCAGGAATGCGCTCAGCGAGCGTGACGAAATGCCAATAGCAGCGCCAAAGCCAACAAGGTGGCGGCGAGATAGAAGGCCACCCCTGGCATATGCCACGCCTGCGGATGACGAATGGCCGCCGCGAATAATTGCGTGAACAGGAACGGCCCAAAAATGCCCGCCATTCCGGTCAGACTGGTTAACGCACCTTGCAATCGTCCCTGCTCGGTCGCCGCCACGCGACGACTCAACAAACCCTGCATGGACGGCGTGGCAAAGCCCCAACTCGCCATCACTGGAATCGCCAACCAGATCCACGCAGCGCTGGGAGCGAATCCATACAGCAGAAATCCCAAGGCACCCGCCAGCAGCCCGATGCGCAACATGCGAACCTCGCCATAACGCGGCACCAGGCGCCGCACCAGACCGCCCTGCACCAGCGCTGAGGACACACCGACCGCCGCCAAGGCGATACCGACCTGCCATTCGCTCCAGCCATAGCGATAGTCGGCATACAGGACAAAGATCGCGGGCAAGGACATATGCGCCAGTTGGCTGAGAAACCCAATCGCCGCCAAAGGCGCCACGCCCGCATGCGCACGCAGGAACCGCAGGGCACCCAGCGGGCTGGCACCACGCCAGGCGAAGGGTGCACGACGCTCCTTTGGCAGGGACTCCGGCAGGATGAACCAGCCATAGGCAAAGTTCAGCAGGCTCAAGCCCGCCGCCACCCAGAACGGAAGCCGCTGATCGATGCTGCCCAGCAGACCACCCAGCGCCGGTCCGATCACGAAACCCAAACCGAACGCCGCGCCGAGCATGCCGAACGCGGCTGCCCTTTTCTCTGCCGGGGTCACGTCAGCGATATAGGCATTGGCCGTCGAAATACTCGCCGAGGTCATTCCCGCGAAGACGCGCCCGGCAAACAGCACCCAGAGGTTTGGGGCCAGCGCCATCACGATGTAGTCGAGTCCTAGACCAAGGTTCGACAACAAGATCACCGGACGACGCCCGAAACGATCCGACAACGCGCCCAGCAAGGGTGAACACAGGAACTGCATGGCGGCGAACACAGCCGCAAACCAGCCGTACCAGCTTGCGGCCCCCGCCGAGTCGCCACCTTGAAACCCGAGCACCAGTTTGGGCAGAACGGGAATCATCACGCCCAAAGCAAGGACGTCCAGCGCCACCGTGATGAAGATGAAAACCACGGCTGCACGACGCACCCCGAGTGGTGTTGCGGGCATCCCAGGTTCGGCGGGCTTGTCCAGAATCAGGCCCCCAGACGTGCTTTGATCTTGCCGGACACCAAGCCCATATCGGCACGGCCCTGCAATTTGGGCTTCAGCAGTCCGACGACCTTGCCCATATCGCGTGCGCTGCTGGCGCCGCTTTCGGCAATGGCAGATTCAATCAGCGCATGGATCTCGTCGTCGCCCAATGGCGCGGGCAGGTAGGCCTGGATCACGCCGATTTCGTAGCGCTCCTGCGCGGCGAGATCCTCGCGCCCGGCGGCCTCGTACTGCTGCACCGAGTCTTTGCGCTGCTTGAGCATCTTTTCGAGGACCGCAAGCACTTGCTCGTCATCCAAGGTGATGCGCTCATCCACTTCGCGCTGTTTGATTGCCGCCAGAATCAAGCGAATCACGGCCAGTTGTTCTTTGGCACCGCCCTTCATCGCGGCCTTCATATCGTCCGTCAGGCGAATCTTGAGACTCATGCTCTACTCCGAGTTGGTAGGTGCGCGTGGACCAGCGTCAGTCGCTGGATCACTCATCGCACCGAATTTCGCAAACAGGAAAAGCCGATGTCACTTTCGCGACACCGGCTCCGGATTTCCTGGCTTCTTCGCTGGCGGACTGAACCGCCGCGCCGATCAGTACAGGCGTTGACGCTTGGTGACGTCGCGACCCACGCGACGCAGGTGACGCTTGACCGCGGCGGCCGCTTTGCGCTTGCGCTCCTGGGTCGGCTTCTCATAGAACTCGCGCTTGCGGGTCTCGGCAAGGATGCCGGCCTTTTCGCAGGTGCGCTTGAAGCGACGCAGGGCAAACTCGAAGGGCTCGTTTTCGCGGACTTTTACGTTGGGCATGGGATCTCCGGATGAATTCTTGAACACCCCCGCTGACGGGGAGCCGCGTATGATACGGGCACTCACCTGCGCTGTGCAAATTTTCACCAGCGACCTCTTCCATCGCCTCCCAGCGATGCCTGCTTCGAGTGACCATGATCGTTCTCGGAATCGAAACCTCCTGCGATGAAACCGGCGTCGCGCTGTATTGCACCGAACGCGGCTTGCTGGCTCATACCCTGTATTCGCAGGTCAAACTGCACGCCGATTACGGCGGCGTGGTGCCGGAACTGGCTAGCCGCGATCACGTCCGCAAGCTGCTGCCCCTGATCCAGTGCTGCCTGCAACAGGCCGCGTTGAACATCCGGGACATCCAAGGCGTTGCTTACACCAGCGGCCCCGGCTTGGTCGGTGCATTGCTGGTAGGTGCGGCGACTGGAAGGGCTTTGGCCTGGTCACTGGGAGTCCCCGCGATTGGCATCCATCACATGGAAGGCCACCTGCTCGCCCCGCTGATCGAGGCAGACCCGCCACAACCGCCCTTCGTCGCCTTGCTGGTTTCCGGTGGCCACAGTCAGCTGGTCGAAGTGCGCGCCATCGGTCGCTATCGCGTGCTGGGTGAAACCCTGGACGATGCGGCGGGTGAGGCTTTTGACAAGACCGCCAAGTTGCTGGGCCTGCCCTATCCCGGCGGACCGGAGCTGGCGCAGCTGGCGACTTCGGGAGTGCGTGGCCGATTCACGTTCTCGCGCCCGATGACGGATCGACCGGGACTGGAATTCAGCTTCTCCGGCCTCAAGACCCAGGTCCTGCTCGCTTGGCGTGACAGCGATCAAAGCGCACAAACACGCGCGGATATCGCACTTGGCTTTCAGGACGCCGTGGTCGACACCTTGGCGATCAAGTGCGAGCGCGCCTTGCTGGCGGCTGGCAGCAAGACGCTGGTGGTTGCCGGGGGCGTGGGGGCCAATCGTGATCTGCGGAAAAAACTCGACGAACTGGCGCAACGCAAGCGCATCCGCGTGTGCTTCCCGCGTCCGGAGTTCTGCACCGACAACGGCGCAATGATCGCCTTCGCCGGCGCACTGCGTTTGGTGGCAGGCCAGCACAACGATGCCGCCATCACCGTGCAGCCACGTTGGGATATGGCAGCATTGCCCGCCGTTTGAACCCAAGACGAGTGAATGCGATGACCGAAATCCCGAAGGACCGCGTTTTTATCGAAGCGCTTGAGATCGAGTGTCTGATCGGCATTTACGACTGGGAACGCACAGTCCGGCAGAACGTGGTGCTGGACATCGAGATGGCCTTCGACAACCGGGTTCCAGCAGACTCGGATGCAATCGAGCACACGCTCGACTACAAGGCAGTGAGCAAGCGCCTCATGCAGTTTGTCGGCGACTCCAGTTATGGCCTGGTTGAAACCCTCGCCGAGCAGTGTGCCGCGATCATCCTCAACGAGTTCAACGTCGCCTGGGTGCGCCTCAAACTGGCCAAACCCGGCGCGGTACGCGGCGCACGCAGTGTCGGGGTGATCATCGAACGCCAGCGCAACGAATGAACCTGGCCCTGTTGAGTCTCGGCAGCAATAAACAGCCGGAACACTATCTCGCCATGGCTGCAAACGAGTTGCGCGTCGCGTTCGGCCAAGTGACATTCTCGCCGGTCTATCGCACCGAGGCCGTGGGCTTTGTTGGGCCGGACTTTCTCAATGCAGCGGCGTGTGTGCACACCGACATGGATGTCTTCATACTGAATGACTGGCTGCACGCGCTGGAAGACCGCCACGGACGCCGCCGCGATCAACCACGCTTTGCTTCGCGAACGCTGGATGTCGACATCGTCTACTTCAACGACCTAGTCATGCAGGGACCGGGCAATCTGCGCCTGCCGCGACCTGAGCTGAAACACGCCTTCGTACTCAAGCCGCTGTCCGATATCGCAGCCAATTTTGTCGACCCGGTGCAGGGCAAGTCTCTGCGCGAGCTGTGGGCGACAGCCGGATTGGAGACCCCGGCGCTTGATCCGCTGCAGCTCGGATGAAGCCTGCGGCAGCGACAGCCTTTCGCCTCAGATCCGCAGACTCTGCATCAGCGAATTCACCTCGTCGGCGGACTCTTCCAAAATCTCGCTGAGCAAGGCCTCGCCAGCGATCATGTCGATGTGGATGGCATCTTCTTCCGGCGTTGTGGCGTCGGCATAGCGTAGTGGCGACGCCACCGGTGACAGGTAGTCCGCCAACAACAAGGTGTCACCCAAGCTCTCGGCAGGTATCGACAACATGCCGCGCCAGTAATCAGCAATCCCCGCAATGATGGCCGCAGGCACCTCAAGCTTGCGCAGCACCGCCATCGCCAGGTCGCGTTCGACGGCCACATCAAGGTCTTGCCCTTCCTCATCGCCATCGCCCGCGACGACCAGCATCGGACGCCCGATCTCAAGCAAAGCAGGGAAATCCTTGGCGCGAGAAATCATGTAGAAGCCGCCGATCTTGTGCACCAGCGCGGCAAAAAAGGCGACATCCGGGTTCTGATGGGTGACCCGCTTCGCAATGACACGCGCCAGCGCCGCAACGTGCGCTGTGTGCTCCCAAAGCAGATCAGCCATCTGCTTCTGCTTGGGACTACTTGGCGCACCAGCCATCTGACGTGTCAGCAATGCCATGACCAGACTGCGCATGGTGGCGAACCCGATCCGGTTGACCGCCGTCTTCACATCCACCACTTCGCGCCCCATCCGGTTGTAAACCACCGAATTGGCCACTGCCACCGAGCGCGCTGACAACAAGGGTTCGGCCTGAATCAGACGCGCCGCCTGGTCGACGCTGCAGTTGGGATCGTCCAGCGACTGCCGGATCTTCAGCATCAAGGCCGTATTGGTGGGGAAAACCAAATCGCCGCGCGAGGCTTCTTCGGCAATCTGCTTGAGGGCTTGTGCTCGTTCCATTTGGGTTCCTGTCCACAAAATGCCCCGCGCCCGGTCCCCACACCGGCGCAACGCTCACGGGCGGTGTGCAAGTTCCTTGCCGCGATCAACGACGACTTCCCCGCGCTGTACGCCGGATCAAGCCGCGACCAACGCCGAGCGCGACGGCCCCATCACGCAACGCGACCTACTAGGACTTGCCAGACTTCTTCGGCGCCCGCAGCTTGGGTTCCGGCATGCAGGCCCAGGTCGCCCTCAGCAAGGCTTGCAGTGCTGCGGGTTCGTCCAACAGTTCATCCGCAACCGGATGCAGCTTGGCACCGGGATACGGAGGACGCTGCGGCAGTTCTGCAGTGAGATCGGCTGTCTTGGCGCTCGGCTTGATGAAAATACTGTTGTCGCAGGCCAAAGCCACCACTTTGCCGTCGATGTAGATGGCGTACTCGCCGAACATCTTCTTGTAGGTCAAACGCGCGCCAAGCGCGGCTTGCTCACTGACGAATTCCACAAACGAAAGATCCGTGGCCATTGCGTTCTCCAAGGCACTCTGGGCACAAAGTAGAGCACGCTTTGTCGCAGACGCCCATTCAGCCCAGCGTCCCAAAGCGAACTATCACCGCATCGGCACGCCACCGTTGCCTGTGGACAGTTATCATGCAACCCGTTTCCATCGCGATGAAGCGATATATGACCCTTCCCTGCCCGGTATCTTTCGAGTTCTTCCCACCCAAGACCGACGATCAACGCGAGCAACTGGATCGCAGCGCCGAGAAATTGCGTCGCTTTGATCCCAGGTTTGTCTCGGTAACGTTTGGTGCCGGCGGCTCAACCTTGAGTTACACACCGGAAACGGTGCGCCACCTGCGTGATGACCTCGGCCTGTGCGCCGCGCCGCATCTATCCTGCATGGGCGGCACGCGCGCCGAGATCCGCGACCTGCTGCAGCGCTATCGCGAAATGGGCTGCACACGCCTTGTCGCCCTGCGTGGCGATATGCCCTCTGGCATGGCACGTCCGGGCGACTTGCGCTATGCCTCCGAACTGGTGGAGTTCATTCGGGCAGAAACCGGCCATCACTTCCACATCGAAGTTGGCGCGTATCCAGAAACCCACCCACAGGCCGAGGACGCGCTGGCCGATATCGAACATTTCTGCACCAAGATGCGCGCCGGTGCCGATGTGGCGATCACCCAGTACTTCTACAACGCCGACGCCTACTTCGCCTTCGTGGATGCGGTTCGTGCGCGAGGCATCGATGCACCGATCATTCCCGGCATCATGCCCATCAGCAATTTCAGTCAACTTCGCCGCTTCTCGGAGATGTGTGGCGCAGAAATACCGCGCTGGCTCACCCGGCGCATTCAGGCTTACGGCGATGACACGGCCAGCATCCGCGAATTCGCCAGCGATGTCGTCGCAACGCTATGCCGTCGTCTGCTGGAAGGCGGCGCACCCGAACTGCATTTCTACACACTCAACCTGAGTCGTCCGACACTTTCCGTGCTGGAACGACTGCAAGCCTGAGCCGTGGGCGCACGCCGCATCGGCGTGCGCCCATCAAGCTCACGGTGCCAGATCGACGCGCAGCACCATGCCATCTACTGCGACGACACGAATACGCGTGCCCGCGTCCATGTCCTGACCTTCGACGGTCCAGAAGGCATCGCCCACCTTGACCCGACCGCGCCCATTGACGATGGCGGTCTCCAAGGGAAACACCCGTCCAACCAGTTGCGCACCCCGTTGATTGAGCAGTGGTTGATCGCTGGGTGCGTCCTTGTGGGTCGCGCGCCAGCGCCAACCGATCGCCACCGAGATCAGCGAGAACAGACCAAACAGCAACCATTGCATGGTCGGGCTGAGGGTGATCAGCAGATCGACCATACCCGTCGCCACCGCGGCAAATCCCAGCCACAGCATGAAGGTCCCGGGCATCATCGCCTCAGCAGCAAACAATGCCAAGGCGACAGCCCACCAGAACCACGGAGAACTCATCCAGCCCATGATCTACTCCTCAGGCTTGCGTACCGCCCTGCGGCCCGAAGTTGGGACGCGGCGGCGGAACGGGTTTCGGCGTCTCGGCCTTGCCAGCACCCGCCGCCTTGGCCAGTTCGGCAATACCTGCCAGCGAGCCGAGAATGCTGGTCGCCTCCATCGGCAACAACAGTGTCTTCTGATTCGGCGACTTGGCGAATTCCTTCAGCGCCTCGACATATTTCTGTGCAACGAAGTAGTTGACCGCCTGAACATCGCCCTTGCTGATCGCTTGCGACACCATCATGGTCGCCTTGGCTTCGGCCTCGGCCAGACGCTCACGCGCTTCGGCATCCTTGAACGAGGCCTCGCGACGACCCTCGGCTTCCAGAATGGCGGCCTGCTTTTCGCCTTCGGCGCGCAGAATCTCCGATGCGCGGTGGCCCTCGGCTTCCAGAATGTTGGCGCGCTTCTCGCGCTCGGCTTTCATCTGCCGCGCCATCGAATCGACCAGATCGCGCGGCGGCTGGATGTCCTTGATTTCGATGCGATTGACCTTGATGCCCCACGGATGCGTGGCATCGTCCACCACCATCAATAGACGCGCATTGATTTCGTCGCGCTTCGACAAGGACTCATCCAGGTCCATCGAGCCAAGCACGGTACGAATATTGGTCATCACCAGATTAAGAATGGCGATTTCCAGTTGCGCGACTTCGTATGCCGCCTTGGCGGCATCGAGCACCTGATAGAACACCACGCCATCGACTTTCACCACGGCGTTGTCGCGGGTGATGACCTCCTGTGAGGGCACATCCAGCACCTGTTCCATCACGTTGAGCTTGTGTCCGATGCCATCGATCCAGGGAATGATGAAACCGAGACCTGGGGTCAACGTATGGGTGTAACGACCAAATCGCTCAACCGTGTACTCATAACCCTGTGGTACCGAACGAACGCCTTTCAGGATGGTGACCACCACAAAGGCCAGCAGGATCAATACGAAGTAGGACATCGGAGACTCCCGAAAACAGTAGGGAAAAGACTTGTCTGGACAACGCAGTCATCGACCGCTTTGCAACCATCGCACTATAGGGACTTGCCCGGACGAAGGAAAACCGGGGCAATCGCGCAATGCCGACTCGACTCGACGCGACCCGCGTCGAGACGCACCTGAGACGGAAACGTGACCTGCCAGGAAAATCAGCCAGTTCGTTGGGCCCGAGTCTGCAAGCAATCCATGACAGCGCGTCAGCGCTTGATCAGGCAAACACGTTGAGGCGTGTGCCGATGTTGCCGGAAGTCTCCAGCGCCGGACTCGAAGGCAAAGCCTGAATCAGTGCCAGACCGGTAGCGGCCTGCGTGTCCATGGCCTTCTTCAGCACGGCCAGTTGTACCTGCTGCTGCAACTGCGCCTGCTGCATCTGCACAGCGGCATCCACGATGGCTGAGCTGAGTCCGTCCATTTCCATCCCCCACAACAGGGCCTTCGACAGCAGAGTATCGGCACGCTGCGACAAAAACTTTAGCGATGCCGCCAACGCCGGCGACTGATCTCAGTCGCTGGCCGTCACGTTCCCCCGCCACACTCCCCAGATCGCCAACATGAACGCACCAATGACAATCGCTGAGTCGGCGATATTGAAGGCGGGCCAGTGGTACTGGCCCCAATAGGCGTCGATGAAGTCGACGACATAGCCAAAGCGCAGACGATCGACCAGATTTCCCAGCGCGCCACCGATGATCAGGGCAAACGGCGCGGCCTGCCGCCAATCGTGGCGTTCGGTGCGCTTGAGCGCCACGATCAAGGCCAGACTGATTCCGACCGCCAAGGCCGAGAACAACCAGCGCTGCCAGCCATCCGCATCGCCCAGGAAACTGAAGGCAGCGCCGTGGTTGTAGACCAGGGTCCAGTTCAACCAACCTTCGAGGACCGCCACGGGCTCCGCGTAGCGCAAGTGGTCCAGTGCCAGTTGTTTGGTCCACAGATCAAGCGCGATGACCGCCGCCGACAGCAGCAGCCAGATCAGGGCGTGGCGAACAGGCGCTCGCATCAGAACCAACGCCGCGTTTCGCCATTGCCATCGACGTTATCGACGCAACGGCCACACAACTCTGGGTGCTCGGAATGACTGCCCACGTCAGCGCGGAAATGCCAGCAACGCACGCATTTGTCATGCGTGGTTGGAAGTACTTCCAAATGGGCAGCAATGCCGGGAACCGGCGTCAGGCTGCCGCCGATCACGGCGGTCGCCGAGCCAGGATCGGCCGTCGGCACCAGATCGAACTCGGAGCTGATCATCAGGAAACGCAGATCGTCCGCGACCAACGCCAGCTTCGCCCCCAGCCCGCTGCGCGTATCGATGTGCAAGGCAACCCGTGCCGCCAGCGAGCTGCCCACAGCGCCGTCCTTGCGCATTGGCTCCAGCACACTGCTGAGACAGGCGCGAATCGCCAGCAACTGATCGAAGTCGGCCTCGCTCAAGACGGCATCGGCAGACAATCCGCTCAGGCCGTCGTACCAGGTTTCAAACAGCACCGACTCTTCACGCGCGCCGGGCATCGCCTGCCAGATTTCCTCTGCCGTGAAACTCAGGATCGGCGCGATCCAGCGCACCATGGCCTCAAGGATGTGGAACATTGCGGTCTGCGCCGAACGCCGCCCGAGGCTGTTCTCCTGCATCGTGTAGAGGCGGTCCTTGGTGACATCCAGATACACCGCGCCCAGCTCGTTGATGCAGAACTGCTGCACGGCCTGCACGATGTCGAGAAAATCGTAGGCATCGTAACGATCCAGAATGCGCGCCTGCAGCTTGGCCGCCTGCGCCACCGCCCACTGATCCAGCAGCAGCATCTGCGCTGCTGGAACGAGGTGCTGCGTCGGGTCGAAGCCATCCAGATTGCCGAGCAGGAAGCGGGCGGTATTGCGAATCCGGCGATAGGCATCCGTGGTGCGCTTGAGGATTTCATCGCTCACCGACATCTCGTTGCGATAGTCGGTGGAGGCCACCCACAGGCGCAACACGTCTGCGCCGAGCGTGTCCATCACCTTCTGTGGTGCCACCACATTGCCCAGCGACTTGGACATCTTGCGACCCGCCGCATCGACGGTGAAGCCATGCGTCAGCACGTGATCGTAAGGTGCCTTCCCTGAGATACCTGCCGAGGTCAGCAGGGAAGACTGGAACCAGCCACGGTGCTGGTCCGAGCCTTCCAGATACATGACCCGATAGTCCGCCAGATCACCCGCATGCAGTTCTTCACGTGCGCCAACCACGCAGGCATGCGTGACACCGGAGTCGAACCAGACATCCAGAATGTCGGTGACCTTGTCGTAGTCGTCCGCTGCATCACCGAGCAGTTCGCGCGCATCGAGGTCGTACCACACGTCCACCCCACCCTGCGCCACGCGATCCGCTACCTGGCGCATCAAGGCGACCGAATCCGGATGGATTTCACCGGTGATTTTGTGCACGAACAGGGCAATCGGCACGCCCCAGGTGCGCTGTCGACTGATGCACCAGTCGGGCCGCTTGTCGACCATGCCGAGGATACGTTCCTGGCCCCATTCAGGCACCCAACGCACTTTCGGAATAGCCGCCACGGCGGCATCGCGCAGTCCGGCCTGGGTCATGCTGATGAACCACTGCGGCGTGGCGCGGAAGGCGACGGGCGACTTGTGCCGCCAGCAATGCGGAT
>DEHW01000131.1 GCA_002352135.1 Lysobacterales bacterium UBA2790 | reverse complement strand
CCGCTGGCGATTCGTCTGCGCAAGAAGCACCGCACCGAGAACGAACGCAAGCAGGCCTCGCGTCGCGGTGATTGAGCGCTGAGTTGAGAGAGTATTGAGTAGACGCCGCCGACCCTGTTCGGCGGCGTCCTGCTGTTGGGCGGGCGAAATGTGAACGTACGCTTTTTCTGCCGACGCGCCTTATCGCTTTGCTAACGCGCGCCAGACACCGGGCGACGTAGGCTGCGCGGCTGAAAAACTCGGGGAGAGGCGTCGCATGTGGAAGCAGTGGATTCGGCTTGCTTGTCTGGTGGGCATGCTCGGTGGATCGATCGGCGCGAAGGCGCAGACCGAGGAAACGCCCAACACCGCGCAACTGGAGACGGTACTGGTTACCGGGACGCAACTGGGTCCAGGTCTGTGGACGGTTCGCAAGGGCGATCACGTGATGTACGTGCTGGGTATCCAGTCGCCGATTCCAAAGCGGATGCAGTGGTATTCCGAAGACGTGCTGAACACGGTTGCCAATTCCCAGGCTTTGTTGGCACCACCGAGTGCACAGTTCTCGGGAATCGGATTTTTCCGCGGATTGACCTTGCTGCCGTCGTTGTTTCGGGCAAGGGAAAATCCCGACGACAAAACGCTTCAGGAGATCGTGCCGCCCGAGTTGTATGCGCGTTGGCAATCGCTGAAGGCAAAGTACTTGCCACGAAGTCGCAAGGTGGAACACTGGCGGCCCATCTTCGCGGGCTTCAAGTTATATGACGAGGCGATCAAGGAATCCGGTCTACGTACCGACACCGGTGTGTGGAAGGCACTTCGCAAACACGCCAAGAAGCACGATGTCACCCTCATCGAACCAACGGTCGAGCTCACCCTCAGCGAGCCGAAGGACACCCTGAAAGCCTTTGCGCAGGGCGATCTGAATGACATCGAGTGTTTCGACCGCACCTTGCAGCGCTTGGAGACCGATCTGGATGCCATGCGCGCACGGGCCAATGCCTGGGCCGTGGGCGACATCGAGATGCTGCGCGAGCTGCCTTACCCCGACAACAACGAAGCTTGTCGCGATGCCTTGTTGAATGCAGCGATCAGTACAGAAAAAGGCTTTGATCAGATACCGGCACAGGTTCGCGATGCCTGGCTGGAAGCGGCGGAAAAAGCCATCGCGGAGCATCCGCAGAGCTTTGCCGTGTTGTCGATTCAGCAGTTGCTTGACGCGGATAGTTATCTGGACGCGTTGGCGGCGCGGGGTTACGTGGTCGAGGCGCCTGAGTGATGTGGCTCTGACGGCGTCTGTCGAATCACCCCAGCCATCAGGCCGATCGATAAATCAAGCTGGCCATACGGCCGCTCTGGCCGTCACGCCGATGCGAGTACCAATGCGTCGGTGTGCTGATCGTGCAGAAGTCCCCGCCGTAGATTGCGCTCACGCCTGCTGCGGCAAGACGTTGGCGTGCCAAGGCGTACAGATCGCACAACCAGTGCCCCGTGCGTGTCGGTTCGAAGGCTTGCGCCGCACGCGGGTCATGGGCAAGGAAGGTCGCGCGAACCTCTTCGCCGACCTCGTAGGCACGGGGTCCTGCGGCGGGCCCAAGCCATGCCTGCAAGCGCGATGGTGGGGCGTTCATCGCTGCAACCGTGGCCTCCAGCACGCCGCCGCAAAGGCCACGCCAACCGGCATGTGAAGCGCCGACTTCACTGCCATCGCTTGCGGCGAACAGCACCGGCAGACAGTCGGCGGTCAGTATGGCAAGCACGACACCCGCCTTGTCGGTCACGGAGGCATCGGCTTCGGGGGACACGGTGCTTGGGCTATCGAACCGCGCCACCGCAACACCATGCGTCTGCTTCAGCCAACAGGGCGCGTTGGGCAAACCTGCCAGCGCGATCAACTGTTCGCGATTGGCTGTCGCCGACGTAAGCGGGTCGCCGCAGGCGGCACCCAAGTTGAAGCGATCAAAGGGTGCTGCGGAGCAACCAATGTGAGGGGACTGCAATGCCCGCGTGGTGGTGAACGCAGCGACGCCGGGTGGCATTGGCCAGTCCGCGTCCACGCGATAGCCATCAGTGCCCCGCATCATGGGCGAGGGCCTCAAGCAGCGACTGCAGATCGGCAGGGCGTGGGGCATCGATCTGCAAAGTCTCGCCCGTGCTGGGGTGCGCGAAAGCAATCTGTTCGGCGTGCAGCGCCTGGCGCTTGAAGCTGCGCAGGGTCGCAATCAGCTCCGGGCTGGCGCCGCGCGGCAACTTCAAACCGCCACCGTAGAGTGGGTCTCCCATCAGCGGGTGTCGGATATGTGCCATGTGCACGCGGATCTGATGGGTGCGCCCCGTTTCCAGATTGCATTGCACCTGGGTATGGGCGCGAAAGCGGGCACGCACGCGATAGTGGGTGACGGCTTGCTTGCCGTCCGCAACCACCGCGCGCTTGAGGCGATCCACCGGGTGTCGATCCAGCGACGCCGAGACGGTGCCGCCAGCGACCATCGAGCCGTACACCACTGCCTCATATTGGCGGTGAATCTCACGTGCGGCGAGTTGCTCGACCAGTGCATTGTGGCCCTGCAGACTGCGCGCCACGATCAGCGCACCGCTGGTGTCCTTGTCGAGTCTGTGAATGATGCCCGCGCGCGGCAGCGCAGCGAGCCCCGGGTCACGATGCAGCAGTGCATTGACCAAAGTGCCATCCGGATTGCCTGCGCCCGGATGCACTACGATGCCTGCAGCCTTGTTGAGCACCAGCACGTCGCCATCTTCGTAAAGGACATCCAGTGCGATGGCCTCCGGTCGCGCATGTTCGACCGTGCTTTGCACCAGTCGGATCTCGATCTGTTCTCCGCCCCGCACGGTATCCTTTGGCTTCGCGCTGTGACCATCCAGAATCGCGTCGCCTGACTTGATCCAGGCAGCCAACCTGGAGCGGGAGAACTCCGGCATCAGTTCTGCGAGTACCTGGTCAAAGCGCGAACCCGCCATTTCAATGGGAACGAGCAGGCTGCGGATCTCTGCGGGTTCGGGTGTTCGGTCGGGATTCATCGGCACACTAGAGAATCTGCGCGACACCAAGGACGTTGCGGCAAAGCAAAGCGATCCAAACGTGTCTTTAATGCGGGGCTGCTATCATGCCCGACCTTCACCCGTCCCGAACAGGAATGCGTTTCGTGATGAAAGCTCAAGCCGGACGCTCGCGACTGTTGTTTCTGCTGTTGACCGTGTTCTTGCTCGCGGGCTGCGGGCGCCTTTTCAATCGCGATGATCCGCTGGAGACCTTGCCGGTCGAGGGGCTTTATGCCGAGGGTAAGTCTTCGCTGGAGAAGGGCAACGTAGGTCGCGCGCAGCGCTATTTCCAGCGTCTGACTGCACGCTTCCCGTTTGGGCCGTATACCGAACAGGCGCAGCTGGAACTGGCCTATGCCTACTACAAAGGGGGTAAGGCAGAGGAAGCGACTTCGGCGGTCAATCGCTTCATACGGACCTATCCAACCCATGCGCACATCGCTTACGCGTACTACCTGCGCGGCTTGATCAATTTTGATCTGGAGAAGGGATTCCTCAGCAGAATTGCGCGCCTGGATGTGACCCGGCGAGACCAAGGCGCGCCAAAACAGGCGTTCAATGATTTTGCCGAGTTGATCCGGCGTTACCCGAATAGCCGATACGCCGCTGATGCACGGCAGCGCATGATCTACCTGCGGAACCAGATGGCGCGCTATGAAATCAACGTTGCCAACTATTACCTCGAGCGTGAGGCCTATGTGGGTGCCATCGCGCGTGCCCAGTTCTTGCTGGAGAACTACCCGCAATCCCAGTACACCGGTGATGCCTTGGCGGTGATGGCCGAGAGCTACAACCAGTTGGGTCAGGACACGCTGGAAGCGGATGCTCGCCGAGTGCTGGAGAAGAATTTCCCGCAGCACGCCTATTTCAGTGGCGGCTGGCCGAAGCGCCAGGCCAAGTGGAAGAAGCTCATCCCCTTCATGGGCGAAGACCGCGGCTGATCAGCACAGGAAAGACGAATCCCAAGACGCCGACGCAACCGTCGGCGTTTTGCTTTGTTGGGCACTCAACGCCAGCCCGAGCTGATCGGATAGCGGCGTTCGCGATTGAAGGCGCGGCGGGTGATCTTCGGCCCCGGCGCTGCCTGGCGTCGTTTGTACTCGCTGCGGAAGACCAGTTGCGCCACGCGTTGCACGGTGGCGGACTCGAAACCCTGCGCGGTGATCTCTTCCTGCGATTGCTCCAACTCGATGAAGCGGTACAGGATGGCATCAAGCAGGTCATACGGTGGCAGTGAGTCCTGATCCTTCTGGTCGGGCTTCAGCTCGGCTGAGGGCGGTCGGTCGATGACGGCCTGCGGTATCACCTCGCCGCTGCGGTTACGCCAGGCACATAGCGCATAGACCTCGGTCTTGTAGACGTCGATCAACGGTGCATAGGCACCACACATGTCGCCGTAGATNNCGAACGGCGCTTCAATGGGTAGGGTCAGCAGTCGAACGCCGAGCGCGTTTGCCTGTTTGGCGGCAAGTTCCTGACTGAGCTCGGAGGTGTAGCGCGAAGGCAATCGAACTGCAGTGACTTGTCCGGCACCCAGCGCATCGACTGCGATGGCTAGCGTCAATGCCGAATCAATGCCACCAGACAGACCCAGCAAAACGCGCGAAAAGCCTGTCTTCTGGACGTAGTCACGGGTGCCGCGCACTATCGCGCCCCAAGTCTGGGCGGCGCGCGAGGTGTCGGCGCTCTGCGGCCAGAGCATCGGCACCAGCTGCCGCCTTTCGGCATCGAAGCCGGCCAGCAGCAGGTGTTCGGCAAAGCTCTCTGCCGGCGCGTGCATGCTGCCGTCGGCGTCGGTCAGCTGGCTGGCGCCGTCGAACACCACCGAATCCTGCCCACCCACCGCATTCGCATAGGCGATGGCGACGCCGCTCGCCGCCGACTGGCGCGCCAGCAGCGCCTCGCGCTCGGCCAGCTTGTCGGCCTCGAAGGGCGAGGCGTTGGTGACCACGCAGAGCTGTGCCCCTTGCCGCGCGCGTTCGGCCAGTGGTGCGGCGTGCCAGATGTCCTCGCAGATCAGCAGGCCGACGCGTACGCCCGCGACCTCGAAGACGCCGGCGCCCGCGGCGTCATCACTGGCATGCGCGAAGTAGCGCTTCTCGTCGAACACCGCGTAGTTGGGCAGGCGCTGCTTCACGTGGCGGGTGATCAGCCGGCCCTCGCCGATCACGCTGGCGACGTTGTACAGCGCACCCTCGATCCGCTGCGGATGGCCGACCACGGCGGTGATGCCCTGCACCTGCGGAATCAGCGCCTCGATCGCGGCCTCGCAGGCGTCGACGAAGCTCGGCCGCAGCAGCAGGTCCTCAGGCGGATAGCCGCAGATCGCCAGCTCGGGAAACACCACCAGATCCGCAGCCAGCTCGTCGCGCGCGCGCCAGATCGCCTCAAGAATGCGTTCTGCATTGGCGGCTACGGCGCCGACGGGGAAATCGAACTGGGCAATGGCGAGGCGCATGAAATCGGGGTTCGCGAAGGCGGACGGCAGAGTTTAGTATGCGCGAGGGAGTCACGGCGCGATGTCGAGTAGGGCTTACGGAAAAGCGATGAGGGAAGGGCGGGACCACGTTTCTTTCCGCGCACGCCGGACGCCTGTGAGATTCGATCGCCTTGGTGCGAACAACGCTGCATGGGCCGCTCAACCCGAGCACCGCAAGCGAGGACTCCGTGATTCCCACCGCCCCCACCGATCGTCTGCACGGCCTCGATGCCCTGCGCGGCTTCGCGCTGCTGCTGGGCATCGCCCTGCATGCCTGCATGTCCTACCTGCCGGGCGCCGAGACCTTCTGGATCGTCGCCGAAGACCAGCCGTCTCTGGCCCTTGCAGGCTTCTTCTTCTGGGTGCACAGCTTCCGCATGGGTCTGTTCTTTCTGCTGGCCGGCTACTTCGGGCGCCTGCTGCTCCAACGCCGCGGGTTCAGTGGCTTCGTGCGCGATCGCCTGCGACGCATCCTGCTGCCGCTGCTGGCGTTCTGGTTTCCGCTGCTGGTGGCAGTGATCGCGGTAGTGGTGTGGGCGGCATGGCTGAAGCACGGCGGCGAACTGCCCGAGCAGGAGCAGCCACCGCTCTCGGCGGATAACTTTCCGCTGATGCATCTGTGGTTCCTGTACCTGCTCTGCCTGTTCTATCCGGCCCTGCTGATGCTGCGGGCGCTGCTGGCCTGGATCGATCACGGAGGCCGCGTGCAGGCTGCGCTGGATGCGCTGATGCGCGCCGTGCTCGGCCCGCGTGCGGCGCTGATCCTCGCTCTGCCCGTGGCCGGTGCGCTGGCGATGCACCCGGGCTGGTGGGCGTGGTTCGGCATTCCGACGCCGGACCAGTCGCTGTACCCCTCATCCGCCGCCCTGCTCTGCTACGGGCTGGCGTTTACGGTCGGCTGGGCGATGCAGCGGCAGCCACCGTTGCTGCACGCACTGGCTCGGCGCTGGCCGCTGAATCTTGCCCTGGCCCTGATCGGCCACATCGCCTGCATCGCGCTGATCGGCCTGCAGTCGTCGGCGGAAGCCGCCGAACACGGCGCGCCGCAGACCTGGCTTTACGCCTATGCCTATGGGCTCTGCGGCTGGGGCTGGACGCTTGCCCTGCTGGGCCTGGCCCTGCGCTATCTGGAGCGCGCGCACCCGGCCTCGCGCTATCTGGCGGAGTCATCGTACTTCCTCTACCTCGCGCACCTGCCGGTGGTGATGGCGGCGCAGGTGGTGGCCAGTCGGGTGCAGGCGCCGTGGTGGGTCGAATATCCAGTGGCGCTGGCTCTGAGCCTCGCTGTTCTGCTGGCGACCTATCAGCTTGGCGTGCGCCACACCGCACTCGGGCGCTGGCTCAACGGTGGCTCGCCGCGACGCGCACAGCCCCCGGTCGCGGCCTCGGAAACTTCGCCGTGACCCGCGATCAGCAGACCGCCTTTCTGGAAACCCTCGATCGCCACAAGGGCCTGCTCTACAAAGTCGCGAACGCGTATTGCGCACGCCGCGAGGACCGCGGCGATCTGATCCAGGACGTGATCACCGAACTTTGGCGGGCCTGGCCGAAGTTCGACGGCCGCGTCGCCGTCTCGACCTGGATGTACCGGATCGCCATGAACGTGGCGATCTCCCTGCACCGCGGCGAGTCGCGGCGCATCCGTGATGCGCTACCGATCGAGGACTTCGGCATGGACCTCGCCGCCGCCGACGCGGTACTGGACGCCGAAGGCGATGACCTGCGCGCCCTGCATCAGCTGATCGCGGGCCTCGACCCCATCGATCGCGCCCTGATCCTCCTCTGGCTGGAAGGCCATGGACAGGACGACATCGGCGAGCTGCTGGGCATCAGCACCAGCAACGTCTCGACCCGCATCCACCGCATCAAGCAGAGGCTGCAGCGCGACTACGCGGCCTCGGAGGCACATCCATGAATCCGCTCGACCTCGACACCTTGCGTGACCGCTGGGCCGAACAGGGCCGTGCGCTGGATCAGCGCCTGCACCTCGATCTAGCCGCCGTGCGCGCGCAGCTGGATCGACGCACCGTTTCCGCGTTCCGTCGGCATCGTGGCTGGCTCATCGCGGGCCTCGCGCTGGCGATTCCGATGTCTCTCGGCCTGCTCGTCTTCATCGCTTCGCACTGGGGCCAGTGGGCCTGGCTGCTGATGGCCGGAGCCCTGCTGGCGATGGCTCTGGGTGAGGTCATGGTGGGCCTCAGCGAGTGGCTGGCGCTGCGCCGACTCGACCTCGGCGCGCCCAGCATCGAACTGCAGCAGCGCCTCGATCGGCTGCAGTGGCGTCGCCAGCGCNNCAGCGTGTGGTGGGTGAACCTCGGAGTGGGGGTGGCCTTCATCCCGCTGAGCCTGGGCGCCGCCGCGTGGTGGCGCAGGCGCTTCGAGGCGGGTGCACGCACCGCCAGCGCAGGCGATGGCGACAGCTGGACGCGCGCCCGCGCCGAACTCGACGCGCGACTCGCATTCGAGTCCGATGCAGAACGCGACCCGGAAAGCGCCATGCAGTCGCATACGTTTCCTGAAGACCTGCACACCGACATCGCCACCCTGCGCCGCCGCCTGCTGATCGGCATCCTCGCCTGCGCGGCTGGTCTGATCGCGATCGGCCTGTTCAATGCCGCGCACGGCGGCCTGCCGCAGTTCATCGTGCCGGGCGTGCTGATCAACCTCTGGCTGGTCTCGCAGATGGCGCCCTCGATCCAATTGCGCCTGGCGCTGAATCCGCTGCCGGGCGGCCTGCCCGCCTTTCGTGCGCGGCTGGAACCCGCACTGCGGCTGCGCCGCCGCTTCGCCATCGGCGGTGTGATCGCACTGCCGATGGCGGTGTTGATGCAGGTGCAGGTCGTGGCGAAGGCGGCGCTGGGCATGGATGTGTTCGCGGTGCTGGGGAGAATCCCGAGCGCTACTGTGCTGGCGCTGGCAACCGTTTGCGTCGTGTTGCTGTTCGCCCAGGCTCGGCAAAGCGCGGTGTGGCTGACCAGATGGGCAGAGGTGCTCAGCGGCTACGCCTTGGAGCTCTGTGAGGCTTTGATGCAGCGGAGTCGCGCGCTCCCGTAGCAGGCGCGCAGGCGGAACCTCAGCCCGCTCGCCTAGCGCGAATCGAGCCCCTTTCCCTGGAGGGGGAGGGGTTGGGGAGAGGGGGAAGGACTTGCGGAGGCGCCCCAAGACTCGCCAATCGCCTCACCACGCATTGCTTCGCGCCACGGCTCAAACAGTGAGGACAAAGCTCTCCATCTGGCGCATCGAGGGACTCGGGAAACACAGCTCTTCACGGGCTCGCGCGGGTGATTTCTGCATGCCCGCCTGACTCCGCGGGCGCTCTTCGCCTGTGTCGGTGCGCCGCAGGCGCACCCTATGCCGCTCAGGCGGGCCGCAAACGGGAACCCGCTCGGCTTCGCAGTAGTGCCCGAGGCGCATCAAGTCCAGAACTTCCACCAAGGCCTTGCCATGCGCTCTGACTTCGACGCATGCGTGGCCTCGGCAATCACGCTCCAGTGGGCCTCACGTTCAGCGAGATAGGAAGCCAGTGAAGCGCCGTCGTCGGCGCGGAAGAGGCGCCCCCAACCCCAGTCGACCAGCAGCATCGGATGCAGATTTCCCAAATCGCCCAGCGCCTTCAGCAGGGATCGCTGAGCTTCAGCACCCGGCCCTCCCAAGCCCAACCAGATGTGCTGAACAGTTCCGTCGTGCGCAAATTCGAGGAAGACCGCGCAGTCTTCGTCGAAGCCCCATGCCCGGGTGTGCTCGCAGGGGTCTCGGCGTGATCCATAGCCGGTGTCGACGCGATCGAAGGGTTCCAGGCTGCTGGCCAGGAGAGTGCCAAGCCGATCAACCGTCAGCGCCAACGAAGCAATGGATTCGGGCTCATCCTGCCGCATATAGACCTCGGTCCAACCGCCACCAGGGGCGCGATGGGCCTCGGCGAATTCGCTGAGCTCGCCCAATTGCTGGGCGCAGTGCCCCCAGTTCCTGGCTGGCAAAAGCTGGATCTGGCAGAAGTCGTCTTCGTGAGAGTAGATGGTGCGCTTGGACATGCGGGCTAGACCTGCTTCACCGACCGGTTGGGTTCCACGTCGAGTCTGGGCAACGTTGCCCATATGCGCAAAGGCCGCCCGAAGGCGGCCTTTGCGTGCAAGCGCGATGCAGCCAGCGCTTACTTGTTCATCAGCTCGAACAGTGCTTTGCCCAGATCGGCCGGGCTGCGCACGGTTTTCACGCCTGCGGCTTCCAGCGCAGCGAACTTGCCAGCGGCGGTGCCCTTGCCGCCAGAAGCGATGGCACCCGCGTGACCCATGCGCTTGCCCGCAGGCGCGGAGGCACCGGCGATGAAGCCGACCACCGGTTTGGTGACATAGCTCTTGATGAACTCGGCGGCTTCTTCTTCCGCGCTGCCGCCGATTTCGCCGACCATGATGATGCCTTCGGTCTGCGGGTCTTCCTGGAACAGCTTGAGGGCATCGATGAAGTTGGTGCCGTTGATCGGGTCGCCGCCNNCCGGGCATGATGCCGATCTTGCACTCGCCGGGGGTGATCACGCCGGGGCAGTTCGGGCCGATCAGCACGACATCGTCGTACCCGTTCAGCACGTTCTTGACCCGTAGCATGTCCAGCACCGGAATGCCTTCGGTGATGCAGACGATGACGCGGATACCTGCATCGGCCGCTTCGAGAATCGCATCGGCGGCGAACGGCGGCGGCACGTAGATGACCGACGCATCGGCGCCGGTGGCGTCGACGGCTTCTTGCACGGTGTTGAACACGGGCAGGCCGATATGCTCGGTACCGCCTTTGCCGGGGGTGACGCCGCCCACAACCTGGGTGCCGTAGTCGAGCATTTGCTGCGCGTGGAAGGTGCCCTGCTGGCCGGTGAAGCCCTGCACGATCACCTTGGTTTGGGAGTTGACCAGTACGCTCATGGGATGAATGTCCTTGCGTGTGGAGTCCGTCGGCACCGCCTCGCCGTTCGGCGCGGCAGGCCGGAAGGAATTACTTCTGGATGGCGGCGACGGCTTTCTTGGCGCCGTCGTTGAGATCATCGGCCGGGGTGATGGCGAGCCCACTGTTGCGCAGCAGTTCCTTGCC
>DEHW01000066.1 GCA_002352135.1 Lysobacterales bacterium UBA2790 | reverse complement strand
GCCTCGTTCTCCTTGGTGATATGAAGGGATTGCTCGGGTACCGCCAACTGCATGCCCGCACGTTTCAAGGCAGCAAAGATATGCACCCGCACGGTAGAGTCGGTAGGGTCATCGGGCTGCGGGTCAAGCATCCAGTAGCGTAGTGCGTAGCGCCCGTAGCCCGGACCAAATTCCATCAGCACGCAGGTCGGGCGAGGTTCACGCGCGACATTGGGGATTTCGGCAGAGCTGATCGTCGCCTCGATCTTCTGGATCACCAGCGTCGGGGATGATTCATAAGTGACATTGAACCATACCCAGCGTCGCCAGGGCCAGAGAGTGATGTCGGTGCGTCCGAAAACAATAAACTTGCCACGCATCAATTGGCTGTTGGGGATCACCACCACATCGCCGTTACGTGTCCTGATCGTCGTCTGCCGCCAGCGGATCTGGGCAACCCGACCCGTGATGTCATCGATCCTGATCCAGTCGCCGGTACGCAGCGAGTTATCGAGCTGCAGGGCGACGCCCGCAAGCAAATTGCCAAGGGTATCCTGCATCGAGAAAGCCAGGACGGCGGTGATCACCGCCGAGGTGGTCAGCAGACTCGAAGGGTCGAATCCGACGATGTGCAGCCGCCCCATAATGAAAACGGCGTAGACCACGAGCACAATGATGTCCTCGGCGATACGCACGACGACCATGCCAAAACGCGGCAGGATGACCCGAAAGACGAAGATCGCCACCAGGCGAAACAGCGCCATACCCGATCCGATGACGAAGATCTCATGCACCATCACTGCGAGGCGCGAATAGTCCAGCGCCTCAAGCAAGGCCCCGAAGAGTTGTCCGCAAAGGCAAAGCCCGAATGCCGCCACTGTCCCGCCGACCCGCCGACGTTCCTTGGGCAACAGGCGCAGCGACAGCAACGCAAGGGTGACGACAGCAGCAATCACGTACTTGGTTTCGGGCAGCCAGAAGTAGGACCAGATACGCTGCATGACTTCGGTCATCGTTTCTCCCTGGTCATCTCAGGCCGAGGCTCATGCATGTGGCCGGCTTCCGGCCAGGTCGTCTCGGCAAGCCTCGACCACAAGCCCACCCGGACCTCAGACCAGACCGTCGAAGACTTGCACGCTGACTGTCTCACCGGCGGCAACGCTGCCGCGATCCTGTTCCAGGACGATGAAACAGTTAGCTTCGGACATCGAGCGCAGGATTCCCGAACCCTGGGCACCTGTCGGCCGAACGCACCATTGGCCCTGCGCGTGGCTGAGGATGCCCCGCTGGTACTCGGTGCGGCCGGGAGACTTCTTCAGTGCGACACTGCACCATGCCGGCAGCAGCGGCACGACCGGCAACGGGTCGGCGCCCATCAGCAGGTAGAGCGCGTCGCGGACGAAGGCGTAGAAAGTGACCATCACCGCCACCGGATTACCCGGCAGACCGAACAGCCAGGCTGAAGCCCCCTCCTCGCCACCGACCCCGGCGGCGGTAATGCGGCCGAAAGCCATCGGGCGACCGGGTTTCATGGCAATTTTCCAGAACAGAACTTCGCCCAGTTGCGTCATCAGGGGTTTGACGAAATCGGCCTCGCCAACCGAGACTCCGCCGCTGCTGATCACCACGTCGGCAGCAGCGGCAGCCTGTCGGAAAGTCGCGTCAAGCAGCATCGGATCATCGCCAACGACCCCGAGGTCGAAGATTTCGCAACCCATGCGGCGGAGCATGCCGAAAAGCGTATAGCGGTTGCTGTCATAGACCTCGCCACAGCCCAGTGGCGTACCGATTGAGCACAGTTCGTCGCCAGTCGAGAAGAAAGCGACGCGCAGACGGCGGTAGACGCTGACCTCGGCGCAACCCAGCGATGCGATCAGACCGAGTTCCGCCGGACGGATCAGTCGTCCGGCTGTGAGTGCCGCTTGCCCGGCGGCGAGGTCCTCACCTGCACGGCGGATATTCTGTCCGCAGCGCTGCCCCGGCGGAATCACGACGCGGTCGCCAGCAACCTCGACGACTTCCTGCATCACCACCACATCACTGCCGACAGGCAACGGCGCACCGGTCATGATGCGCACACACTCCCCAGTGGCCATGCTGCCGGCAAAGGCCTGGCCAGCCAGTGCTGTCCCGGCGACGCGCAGGCGGGTCTCGCCACTGCTCGACAGGTCGGCATGACGCAGCGCGTAGCCATCCATCGCTGAATTGTCGTGCGCCGGCACATTCGCCGGGGCAATCACGTCGCTGGCCAGAATCCGTCCCAGCGCGCTGCGCAGCGCCAGCCTTTCTTGCGTCTGCAGCGGTGTCAACTGGCTGCGGATAAAGGTCCGCGCCTGCTCGACCGACAGAGCATCGGGATCGTAATCGTTGAAACAACTGAAGCGGGCGGTGAGAGGCATGGCCGATTTCGCTGGATGGGTAATGGGTTGTCGGTTCGTCGCGCGGCGCGCGGTGCGCGCACGACCGCCCCGGCCAGGGACTGCCGGTGATCAGCCGCCCGTCATCGACATGAAGCGCACTACCTGCGGTGCGTCCATCTGGTTGCTGAAGTCATGGGCCTGGGCCTTGATGCCCATACTGCGGACAATCGCCGCCCGCAGAGGAGCATCATCGGTCCGATGCGCACGCAGTAGCGGCAGCAGCGCCACAGCATGGTTATTACCGAGGCACGGGTACAGCTCGCCGCGGGCAGTGATGCGCACGCGGTTGCAGCTGGCGCAGAAATTGTGACTGTGCGGCGAGATGAAACCGACGCGCGTAGAGGTATCGGGAATCCGCCAGTAACGTGCCGGCCCGCCGGTGGTTTCGGTTGACGGCAGGAGTACGAAGCGTGTCTGCAGACGCACCAGAGCCTCTTCGCTGCCGAAGACCTGGCGCGCGTGACCGATGTCGCCGAGCGGCATTTCCTCAATGAAAGCAATATCGATACCGCGTTCGACCACAAATTCGACCAGGTCGATCAATTCGTCATCGTTACTGCCGCGCATCATGACCGTGTTGATCTTGAGGCGCCGGAAACCAGCCGCCTGCGCTGCGTCGAGACCACGCAGCACCTTGC
>DEHW01000220.1:2012-4919 GCA_002352135.1 Lysobacterales bacterium UBA2790 | reverse complement strand
TTCGTGGATGGTGTGAAGACGGTAACGCTGCGGGGCGAGCGCATCGTCGATGAGTTCATCGACATCATCGAGAATTACGTCGCGACCCGCTATCAGGCGGGCTGAACGCGCGCCTCAGCGCAGGCCGGGAAAGGATTCGACGAACTCGATTTCCAGATCGGGGAAGCTGTCGACAAACTGCACGGTGAAGTCCGGAAAGCTGTCAACGATCTGCCATTCACCGCAGTCATCCGGGAAGGACTCCACTGTTTTTACCTTCAGCGTGGGAAAGTTGCTCACGACCTTGACCTTCAGGTCGGGAAAGCTGGAGGTGTAGGCGATCTTGCCCCTCAGTTCGATGCGTTGGCCATCGATCAGCACGCTGCAATCCGCTGCGCTCAACTGCACCTCGCGCGCCGGGCAGTGGCAAGGTAGTCCAAGCCCGAGCAGGCTCAGTAGGGCAAGGGCTTTGGTGATGGAGAATACGCAGCGCATGGCCCTGTTCCTGATGATCAGTCGCGAGCCGCACAGCCTATTCGTTGCGGCGCAATCTGACGAACGGTCGCCATAACTATACAGAACGTACTGTATAGTTTCGCCATGACCAGACAGCCAAAAGCCCGCCAAAAAGTGCTCGATGCCGCGCGTCGCATCGTGGAATCCAAAGGTGCCGGTCACCTCACATTTGATGAGTTGGCAACCGAAAGCGGCGTGACCCGCGGTGGCATCACCTATCACTTTCCGACCAAGGAAGCGCTGCTGAAAGGTTTGATCGAGGCCGATATCGCCGACTGGGAGCGCGCTGCCAATGAGGCGAGTCCGGAAAAGGCCTGCGAGAAGACGGCGACGATCCTTGGTCATCTGCGCTGCAACCTGGATACCGACGACATCCGCCATCGTCGTTACGTGAGCGGAATGATGAGCGCGGCGATGGTTGACCCGTCGCTGTTGGACCCGGTGCGCGAACACCAACGGCGCACCTTCGAAGGCTGGGACTGGAGCGATGAAGACTTGATGCGCTATGTCGTCCTGATGGCCTCCGAGGGCGTGTTCTGGCAGGAGTTGTTCGACATGAACCCGCTGCCGCCGGACATCCATGCGCGTGTCGTCGCACTGATTCGCCGTCTTGCCGAAAACCCGTGTGCCATGCCGAAGAACGCATGACACCCAAATCGTTGTTACTGACCTTTTTTCGATCTTCAAGGAGATTCGTATGTCCTCTCTGATTCCGTCGCGCGGGATGGCTTTGCGTCTCGGTGCACTGGCACTGGCGATCAGTCTCGCGGCCTGTGGTGGTGGCGGTGGTGAATCCCAGCAGATGCCGCCGCAAGGGGTGTCGGTTGCCACCGTGGTGCAGCAGTCGATCTCGCCGTCGCGTGAGTTCACCGGTCGTATCCAGGCGGTCGATGCCGTCGAGCTGCGTCCGCGTGTGGCGGGCTATCTCGCCAAAGTCCACGTGCGTGAAGGCGCCTTGGTGGCCAAGGATGCCTTGTTGTTCAGTATCGATGACCGCGAATACCGAGCCGCCGTGGCCGCGGCCCAAGCAGATGTCGAGCGCGCCGAAGCACGCCGCAAGCTGGCGCAGATCGAATACGACCGCAGCGAAGCGCTGATCGCGTCGCGGGCCGTGTCGCAGGGTGATTTGGATGCGCGTGGCGTGGAGCGTGCGCAGGCCGAGGCGGATGTGGATGCGGCGAAAGCGCGCCTGCAGACGGCGCAACTCAATCTGGAGTTCACCCGGATCAAAGCACCGATTGCAGGACGAATCGGCGCTGCGCTGGTCAAGCCGGGGAATCTGGTCGCACCGGGTGATACCTTGTTGTCCACGCTGGTTTCTGTCGATCCGGTGCATGTGGTGTTCGAGGCGGACGAGCGCACCTTCCTGCGCTACCAGGCCAGTGCCACGCAGGCGCTCAGCGAAGACGTGGCCGTACCGGTGCAGGTGGCGCTGGCCGATGAGGCCGAGTTCAAGCATGTCGGCAACCTGGATTTTCTGGACAACCAGTTGAACGCCGCCACCGGGACCGTGATGGCGCGTGCCGTGCTGTCCAACCCGGATGCGCGCTTGGTGCCCGGCCTGTTTGCGCGCGTGCGCCTGCAAGCGGAGGGTTCGGCGACGGCCTTGTTGATTCACGATCAGGCCGTGCTGACGGATCAGGATCGCAAGTATGTGTTCGTGCTGGGTGAGGGCAATGCCGCACAGCGACGCGATGTTGTGCTGGGCGCGCAGATCAACGGCCTGCGCGTTGTCGAAAGTGGTTTGCAGCCGAGCGATCAGGTCATCGTCAATGGCACGCGCAAGATCTTCTTCCCGGATCAGGTGGTCGCGCCGGTTAGTGTGCCGATGGATGCGCCGAACAGCGCGGCAGCGCAGTCCGCTGCGGCCGCACCGGAGGCTTGATCCATGGCGCATTCCGATTTCTCCCGCATTTTTGTCGATCGGCCGATTCTGGCGGCGGTGTTTTCCATCCTGATTTTTGTCGCTGGATTGATTGCCCTGCCGAATCTGCCGATCAGCGAATATCCCGAAGTGGTACCTCCCTCGGTCCAGGTGACCGCGATCTATCCCGGTGCCAATCCCAAGACCATTGCCGAGACGGTGGCCGCGCCGCTGGAAGAAGCCATCAATGGCGTCGAGCGGATGATCTACATGAAGTCGGTGGCGGCTTCGGATGGTTCGCTGAACCTGACCGTGACCTTTGCGCAGGGCACCGACATCGACCTCGCCGCGATGCAGGTGCAGAACCGCGTGGCGCAAGCCTCGCCACGTCTGCCCGAGGCAGTGCGCCAATTGGGTGTGACGACGGCCAAGTCCTCACCGAACATCACCATGGTGGTGCACCTGACTTCGCCCGACAAACGCTACGACGCGTTGTATCTGTCGAACTTCGCCAACCTGCGTGTCAAAGATGAACTGGCGCGCTTGAA
>DEHW01000220.1:0-1992 GCA_002352135.1 Lysobacterales bacterium UBA2790 | reverse complement strand
CAGGGCCGTCTGGAATCGCCCGAGCAGTTCGCCGAAATCATCGTCAAAGCCGAGGACGGTGCGCTGACGCGCCTGAAGGACATCGCGCGCATCGAGCTGGGTTCCAACACCTACTCACTGCGCTCCTTGCTGAAGAACGAAGACGCCGCCGCCATCGTGATTTTCGAAGCGCCGGGTGCCAACTCGATTGCGCTCTCGGATGCGGTCCGAGCGCGCATGGCGGAGGTCGCCAAGACCTTCCCGGAAGGCGTGCACTGGAGCGTGGAATACGATCCGACCGTGTTCGTGCGGCATTCGATCAAGTCGGTCGTGACCACCTTGCTGGAGGCGGTTGCGCTGGTTGTGCTGGTGGTCGTGGTGTTCCTGCAGACCTGGCGTGCCTCGCTGATTCCGCTGCTTGCTGTGCCGGTGTCGATTGTCGGCACCTTCGCGGTGCTGTGGTTGCTGGGGTTCTCGTTGAATGTGCTGACCTTGTTCGGTCTGGTACTGGCGATCGGCATCGTGGTCGACGACGCCATCGTGGTGGTGGAAAACGTCGAACGACACATTGAAGAAGGGCTTTCGCCCTTGGCTGCGGCGCACAAGGCCATGAGTGAGGTGTCTGGGCCGATCATCGCCATCTCGTTGGTGTTGGCCTCGGTGTTCGTGCCACTGGCGTTCCTCAATGGTGTGACCGGGCAGTTCTATCGTCAGTTCGCGGTCACCATTGCGGTGTCGGTGCTGATTTCCGGCTTCAACTCCCTGACCCTGTCGCCCGCCCTGTCTGCGGTGTTGCTGCAGCCGCATGGTGCGCCGAAGGATGCGCTGGGGCGTTTCATGGATCGTCTGTTTGGACGCTTCTTCGCGGCCTTCAATCGCGTCTTCAAGCGCGGCGGTGACGGCTACTCGCGGCACATCGGCGGCACACTCAAGCGGGCCCCGCGACTGCTGGTGCTGTATGCAGTGCTGCTGGGTGTCACGGTGTTTGCTTTCCGCGCCGTGCCGACTGGCTTCATTCCGACGCAGGACAAGCAATACCTGTTCGCCGCCGCGGTGCTGCCGGAAGGTGCCACGCTGGATCGCAGCGACGCCATGATTCGCCGCATGGGCGAAATCGCCATGGCGCATCCGGGCGTCGAAAACGTCGTGCAGTTCCCCGGTCTTAACGCCATCCATTTCGTCAACACGCCGAACGCGGGGCTGATGTTCGTTGGACTCAAGCCCGCCGAAGAGCGTGAGGAAGAGGCCGCAGAAATTGCCATGCAGTTGAACATGGCTTTCAGCGAAATCCAGGATGGCCTGTCCTTCGCCTTGCTGCCGCCGCCAGTCATGGGCCTGGGTAACGCAGCGGGGGTGGAAGCCTTCGTGCAGGACCGTATTGGTCTGGGCTACGGCGAACTGAATAACCAGACCCAAGCCTTGGTTGGAACGCTACGCCAGACCGCAGGCTTTGACCCCTACTCGGTGCAGAGTCTGTATCAGTCCAACGTGCCGCAACTCGATGCCATCGTGGATCGCAATCGCGCCAAAGAGCTCGGTCTGCAGCTCACCGACATCTACGACGCATTGCAGGTCTATCTCGGCTCGGCCTACGTCAATGACTTCAATCTGTTTGGACGCACCTACAGCGTCTATGCCCAGGCCGATGCACCGTTTCGCGATGACGCGGGCGACATCGATCGTCTGAAGACCCGCAATGCGCAAGGCGAGATGGTGCCGCTGGGCAGTGTGGTCGAGGTCAAGCAGAGCTATGGACCCGACCCGGTGATCCGCTACAACGGTTACCCGGCGGCCGACTTGTCGGCGGCGGCAGACCCGTCGGCGATGTCGTCCAACGAGGCGCTGGGGGCCGTGGGCAAACTGGCTGAGCAGACGCTGCCGCGCGGCATGAACATCGAATGGACCGGACTGACCTTCGAGCAGGTCAATCAAAGTTCGACGGCCTTGCTGGTGTTTCCGCTCTGCGTTCTGTTGGTCTATCTGGTGCTGGCCGCACTGTATGAAAGCTGGTCG
>DEHW01000123.1 GCA_002352135.1 Lysobacterales bacterium UBA2790 | reverse complement strand
TGCTGGTCGGCGTCGAAATCAAGCACGAATGGCAGCATGGCTCCTTGTCGACTCCGCAGGCGCGCATCCTGCCGCTGGGAGCCGCAATCGGTGGCATGGCCGTGCCCGCCCTGATCTTCCTGGTCTTCAACTGGAACCAGGCGGGCAATCTGTCAGGTTGGGCCATCCCGGCTGCGACCGATATCGCCTTTGCCATTGGGCTGATGGCGCTGGCGGCACCGAGCATTCGCGCCCCATTGATTGCCTTTCTGACCGCCGTGGCGGTGATCGACGATCTGGGCGCCATCGTGGTTATCGCTCTGTTCTACACCGACCAACTGAGCAAGGCGATGCTCGGCTTCGCAGCTGTCGGGGTCGCGGCTTTGTTTATCCTGTCCAGCCTGCGCGTGCAGCGCATCTGGCCGTATGTCGCAGTGGGTTTGTTCCTGTGGGTCTGCGTGTTGAAATCCGGCGTGCATGCCACCTTGGCTGGTGTGGTCATGGGCTTGTTCATGCCCGCCTCGCAGGACGGCAACAGCCCCGCCGAGAAACTCGACCATGCGCTCAAGCCCTGGGTCAGCTGGCTGATCCTGCCGTTATTTGGCCTGACCAATGCGGGCGTCTCGCTCACCGGCATGTCGCTGAGCGCTCTGGTGCATCCGATCACGCTGGGCATTACATTGGGTCTGTTGGCGGGCAAACCGATCGGCATCCTTCTGGGCACCTGGATCGCCAGTCGGCTGGGTGGCGGACTGCCGGACAATCTGCGATTGGTCGACTATCTGCCGGTCGCTCTGTTCTGCGGTATCGGCTTTACGATGGCCCTGTTCATCGGCACGCTCGCCTATGCACCAGGTTCCGCTGCCGCCGATGCCGCGAAAATCGGTGTGCTACTTGGTACGGTCGGTGCGTTCGTGTTCGGAACCTTTACCGCGCGCGCATTACGCCCACGCCTTCCAGCAGCCGTTTGAAGGCCGACGTGGCGCCACGTGGAGCCTGACGCCGCAGCACCCTTTTCCGTCGCTGCCTGCGAGCCACTTCACGGTTCCTCGGCAAGGTCGGTGCAACGCTCTGCGTCCCACCTTGGCAGCGCACGCCCATGATTCCTTCGCACCGCTGTCAACGATTGCTGCTCCTGATCCTCATCAGTGCAGTCGGTGAAAGTGCGTGCGCCGCCACCTTTCAGGTGGGTCCAGGACGCGCTTGGACGGCCCTGCAGCCCTTGTTCGATGCCGTCGATCTGCAACCCGGCGATGTGGTGGAAGTCGACGGCAATGTCACCTACCCCGGTAACGTGATCCTGCGCGACGCCGATGGTGGTGCGGTGGGTAACCCGGTCACCATTCGTGGCCTGCGGGTCAATGGTCAGCGCCCGATCCTGCTGGGAGGCACCAATACCATCGAGTTCCGCTTGGCCAACCATGTGGTGTTCGAGGGCTTCGAAGTCGTCGGGTCGGTTGCCGACAACACTTTTCGCTGCATCTATCACCACAGTCACGATGTACTGATTCGCGACGTGTTGGTGCGCGATTGCCCACGCCACGGAATTCTGGGCGCTGATCAGGATTCGGGTTCACTGACCATCGAATATTCGGAAATCCGCAACGCCGGTTCAGGCCAGTTCAATCACGCGATTTACATGGCGACCGACGAGTTGACGTGGCCCGGCAGCGTGTTCCGTCTGCAGCACAGTATCGTGCGCGACAGCCGATTCGGTGATAGCGGCGAAGGTGGCAACCTGATCAAGAGCCGCGCCGAGCGCAACGAGATCTACTACAACTGGCTGGAAGGCGCGTACTACCACACGCTGGAACTGATCGGCCCCGATCCTGCGGGTGGCACACCGGAAGGCACCGCCCGCGAGGACTCGGACATCGTCGGCAATGTGATTGTGCATGACGGCGATTTCGGCGCGATTTTCCGCTTTGGTGGCGACGGCACCGGACAATCAAATGGACGCTATCGCTTCGTCAACAACACCGTCCTGCGTCGCCACAGCAACAACGACACGCCGACGATATTCCGCTTGTTCGATGGCATCGACGCAGTGGAAATGCACAACAACGTCTTCCTGCGCGACGGCGCGGCGAGCTTTCGCATCGTCCGCGAGGTCGAAGCCGTCTGGGCCAGCGGCAATTCGCGCGTTCGCGGCAGCCATAACTGGTTCGACGCCAGTTCCAGCTTCGTCCCCACCGACTGGACAGACAATCTGACCGGCACCGACCCCGGCTTCGTCAATAGCAGCGGCAACGACTTCCGACCCGCCATCGGCTCGCCCCTGCTGAATGCAGCGGGCACAGCGGCCACCGCCAGCGGCTACGAGATCAGCCATCCCCACTTCCCACCCGCCTTCCATCCCAACGCGACCCCATCCGACAGCCCAACCACCCGACCCAGCGCCGGAGCGCTCGACATTGGCGCTTATGAACGGCCTGTCGATGGATTTCTGTTTGCGAATGGGTTTGAGGGGTAGCCTCTAGGGAAGGTGATCGGTCACCCCATCACTGTCCGCACATCCAGCAATTCGGGAAAGAAGGTCAGTTCCAATGCCTGCTTCAGAAAGCCGACGCCGCTGGAGCCGCCGGTGCCACGGCGGTAGCCGATAACGCGTTCGACGGTTTTCATGTGGCGGAAGCGCCAGAGTTGGAAGCTCTGTTCGACATCGACCAATTGTTCGCACAGAGCATACGCAGACCAATGACGGGCGGTGTCGGCGTAGATGCGCTGGAACACCGGCAACAGCTCAGGCGTTCGCACATGCGCGCGAGAAAAATCGCGCTCGATGCAGTGCGATGGAACGGCATGCCCGGCGCGGGCCAGATGGTGCAGGAATTCGTCGTACAGGCTGCGCGCCTGCAGTGCGCCGGTCAGCTCCCGCTGAATGGGCGGATCGTGCGCGAACACGCTGATCATGTCGGCATTTTTGTTGCCCAGCATGAACTCGATCAGACGGTACTGGTGGGACTGGAAGCCTGATGAAGGACCCAGAGCGTCGCGAAAGCGCGCGTACTCGCTGGGGGTGAGCGTTTCCAGCACCGACCATTGCTCGAACAACTGGCGTTGTACCTGCTTCACGCGTGCCAGAATCTTCTGCACCGGATCGAGATCATCGTTCTGCAGATGACGAATAGCCAGTCGCAGCTCGTGGATGATCAGCTTCATCCACAGCTCGGACACTTGGTGCTGGACGATGAACATCATTTCATCGTGATTGGCCGGTTCGGAGGCCGGGCGCTGCGCACTCAGCAGCAGATCGAGTTGCAGATAGCTGCCGTAACTCAGGCGATCACGCAGATCGCGGGTGATGCCCGCTTCCAGTGGGCGTTGGTTGTCTTCGCTGCTCATGGCGAATCTCTTGCGGGGGAACGACAAGCGTGCGTGGCGCGCTTGCCGCTGTCCAGCATCTCAATGCGACGTCTGCAACCACCCACGCGCCTGCAGGGCATCAATCAAGGCATGCGTATAGGCCGGCTTCTGGCGGAAATCGACGTGCGAATCATCCGGCAGAGGGAAGTCGCGCAAGGCAGGCACGTCCAGCGCATTCAACACTTTGGCGGGTGACACCGCGGCCATCTTGTCCCAGTACTCGGCGCGCGGTGCCCAGTCTTCGAACACTTCGCGGCGAAAGCCACTGGTGGGCGAGGCGTAGAAAATCACCTCACCGCCGCGCGCTTGGATCGCGTTCACCCAGGCGTGACTGGCTTCGACCTGCGGCCACCATTCGTCGAACGGGAAGCGCGGGAGATGGCCATTGTGCGATTCCACCTCACGAATCAAGTCCTGCTTCGGCACCTCTGGATCGCCCACGGTGAAATCGATCGAACCGTAACGCCGCAAACTCAGCCACTGGAAAGGGTGAAATGGCTCGGGCTCCGCTTTCCACGCGCGCAGTACGCTGCGCGTCAGACTGAAATCCGGCCTCGCCACCACCGACCACCGCTGCCAATGACTGAGCAGACGACGATGAAGCGAACGACTCGGAGTGAACTGCTGGTGGAAATAGTCGACCTGAGCCTGCTGCATCACCAGTCCAGGTTCTGAGAACGCGATCGCATCCAGATCGCAGACCACCGTGCCACGGAAGTCCTCGTCCTCAGCCAGATCACGCAAGGTCGCCAAGGGATACTCGCCATCACGCGCCAGCATCACCGGGGTATAGCCCGGCAGACGGGAGATCACCGTATCGCGGTCGATGGCATACAGGGTGCGCGAGGCACCCAGAAACACGAGTGGCGTCTTGTCGCGGGCATAGACATTGGCGCGCTGGATCGACCAGAAATCGGGCGAGTCCATGATCACCGGCGCATAACCTCGGCCACGCCAATACTTCGCCACGCCGGACAGAACGAGGCTGCTCAGAACCAGGGCAATCACGGCGGCAGTCAGGACTCGGCGCATGCTCAGAACTGGAAGTAGATGAAGGCACGCGAGGTGCCGGGTGACCACACGATCAGGATGATCAACAGGCTCCAGATCAGCCCCAGACTGAGTGCGCTTCTGGCCTGCAGCCATTGACGCAGCGCGAGATTGCGGCTCAACCAGTGGGCCAGCCAGAGCAGAGCGAACACGAGGATCGCCAATTTCGCCTCGACACTCAGTCCCAGTTCGCCCGCTTCGGGCCACAGCATTTGCTGATGCAGATGCGCCGCTTGCGAGAAATCCGTCGCACGAAACCAGACCCAGGCCAGCACCACCGCCAGCAGCGTCAACAGCCCGCCGATCAGTCGTCCGACGCCACCCAGCAACGCACTGATGCGCGTGATGAGCGGCTGCGCCAGCCGTTCCAATGCCAACATCAAGCCGTGAAAACCGCCCCAAGCCACAAACGTCCAGGCCGCGCCATGCCAAAGCCCACCGAGCAACATGGTCAGCAGCAGATTGCGCAAGGTGAACAGGCGTCCGCCACGATTGCCGCCCAGCGGAATGTAGAGGTAGTCGCGCAGCCAGCTCGACAGCGAGATGTGCCAGCGCCGCCAGAAATCAGAGAACCCGGTCGCCGCATAAGGAGAGCGGAAGTTGTCGGGCAGCCAGAAACCAAACAGCGCGGCGGTACCAATCGCCGCCGTCGAGTAACCGGCAAAGTCACAGAAGATCTGCCCGGAAAACGCCAGCGCACCCGCCCAGGCCATCGCTGAATCCGGCTTCGCTGCGGCGGCGAACACGGCATCAGCGACCGGCGCAAACACGCTGTCGGCGAGCAGGATTTTCTCCATCAAACCAAGCAGCAACAGACTGATGCCAACCACCCAGGCATTCGCGNNACCGGCAGCAGGATGTCGAACTCGGCGGGCTGCCAATCAATGCCGATCTGCGCCAACAGCCACTGCGCGTTGTCGCGCAGGAAGTCGCCGTACTTGAAGAACCCCAGGACACCCAGATTGCTGATCAGCGAGGCCCACAACCAAACCCGACGCGCCCTGCCCTGCGCCGCATCCATGCGCTGCGCCAACCACCAATCGAGTGTGGCCGAACCCACCAACAAGAGCAGAAACGGCGGATTCCAAGCTCCGTAAAAAATCCAGCTCGCCAGCAACAACAGCCACTTTCGCATCTGCCAGGACATGCCCGGCAAGTGGTAGACCCCCAGCAGTCCGAGCAGGAAAACGACGAAGGTCAGTGAATCGAACGTCATGGGGTCGCAGGGGCTGCAGTCGTCCAGCGCTCGATTTCGCTGCGCTCGGCATCGGTCAGGCCGGTCATGTTGCCAGGCGGCATGACCTTCATCACCACCACCTGCTGGCGGATCTTCTCGCGATAGCTCTCGATCTGCTGCGGTGTATCGAACATCGCCCCGAGAGGCGCGCTGCCCATCAGGCTCGGCTGCGCGGCGTGACACATCACGCAGCGTTGCTGGAAGATCGCGTGGACGCGACCCGTGTCGACCGCTGCTGAGCTGGCCGTCCCGGCCGTTGCCGTCGGCGCATCCGCCGCAACGCCGTCACGCGGAGCCTCGACCGCAGACTCGGCAACGTCGGGTCGCGGCGCAGGGGCCATCCAGACCAGCAAGCCGAGCACGATGACGGCACCGGCGAGCAACAATCCCCACGCGCGTTGTCCGCTGTGCCAGACCACGAAGAACTGCCGGATCAGCGCCCCCGCCGCCATGAAGCCAATCAGAATCCAGGCCTTGTGCGGATGCGCGCTCGCCGCCGCAAAGTGAATGCTCAGCATCGCGAACACCACTGGCAAGGTGAAATAGGTGTTGTGTACCGAGCGCTGCTTGCCGCGTTTGCCTGGCAAGGGATCGGGCGACTCACCACGCAGCAGTGCGGCAACCATGCGCCGTTGTCCGGGAATGATCACCACGAACACGTTCGCCGACATGATGGTGCCGAGTGCCGCGCCAACCAGCAGATAGGCCGCGCGCCCCGAAAACACCTCGGTCGCCAGAAACGTCAGCGCCGTGACCCAGACCGCCACCAACACGGCGAGCAGTCCATCGCGGAAGCCCACCGCACGACACAGCAGGTCATAGCCGAACCAGGCCAAGGCCAGAAAACCCAGCGCCAGCCACACCGCCTGAACGGGCGACCACGCCGCCACGTTCGGATCGATCAGATAGATCTGTGGCGAGGCCAGATACATCGCGCTCAGCAGCGCAAACCCGGTGATCCAGGTGGTATAGGACTTCCACATCGACCAATGCAGATCAGCAGGCATGCCGGGGGGCGCGAGCAGGAATTTGCGCTTGTGGTAGAAGCCGCCGCCATGCACCGACCACAGATCGCCCTGAATGCCCTCGCCGCCATCGCGCGGCGCTTTGAGCGCACGATCCAGCATGACGAAGTAGAACGACTCACCAATCCAGGCCATCGCCGCGATGACATGGAACCAGCGCAACAGAAACGCGGCCGCATCCAGTAGAAATGCCGTCATGCGTGCCTCAACTGCCTCGATACGTGCTGTAGCTGAAGGGCGAGACCAGCAGCGGCACGTGATAGTGCGCGCTGGCATCGGCAATGCCGAAACGCAAGCTCACCACATCGACAAAGCGCGGCGCAGGCAAGTCCACGCCACGCGCCGCGAAGTAGGCACCGGCTTGGAACTGCAGCTCGAATACACCGGCGACCAAGTCATCGCCTTGCAGAATCGGTGCGTCGCAGCGCCCATCGGCATTGGTCTGCGCAGTGCGCAGCAGGATTCGCGACTCGCCCTCAATGCGATACAGAGCCACTTGCACACCCGCCGCCGGGCAGCCGTGCGCGGTATCCAGCACATGTGTGGTCAGTTTTCCCATGGTCATCCTTGTCCTGCGTGCTTGTCCTGCGTGGTCTGATTCGACCGCTCAATGGGCAAATTGGGCGCAATACGCGTCGAGGCGCGCCAGCAAGGCTGCACGTTGCTCGGGGCTGATGAAGCTGGCCTCGAACGAGTTTGCAGCAAGCGTGCGCGCATGATTTGCGTCCAGCCCCAGCGCATCGAAGGTCTCGATGAAATTCTGGTTCATGTAGCCGCCGAAGTAGGCCGGGTCGTCGGAGTTGATGGTCGCCACCAGACCCGCGTCCAGCAACGCACGCAAGTTGTGCTGCGCCAGGGTCGGGAACACGCAGAGCTTGAGATTGGACAGTGGACAGACCGTCAGCGGAATGCGTTCCTTGGCCAAACGCCCGACCAGGACCGGGTCTTTCAGGCTTTGCACACCGTGATCGATACGCTCGGCCTTGAGCACATCCAACGCGCCCCAAATATAGCTCGGCGGCCCTTCCTCACCAGCATGGGCAACCACGCGCAAGCCCAATTCACGTGCCTTGGCAAACACGCGGGCAAACTTCTCCGGCGGATGACCCACTTCGCTGGAATCCAGGCCCACACCCACGATGCGGTCCAGAAACGGCTCGGCCTGCGATAGTGTTTCGAAGGCGGCGTCTTCGCTGAGATGGCGCAGAAAACACAGGATCAGCTTCGCGCTGATGCCCAACTCGACCTGCGCACGATCCACCGCACGACTCAATCCCGCCATCACTTCCGCCATCGGAACGCCGCGATCGGTGTGCGTCTGCGGATCGAAGAACAACTCGGCATGCACCACATTGTCGGCCTTGGCGCGCAGAAAATACGCCCAGGCCATGTCGAAGAAATCCTCGGCCTTCAACAACACGCTGGCACCGGCGTAATAGATGTCGAGGAAGCTCTGCAGATCGGTAAACGCGTAGGCCGCACGCAGGGCATCGACGCTTGGATAGGCAAGTTGCACGCCGTTGCGCTGCGCCAGCGCAAAGATCAGCTCCGGCTCCAGCGAACCCTCGATATGGATGTGCAACTCGGCCTT
The DNA here is from genome assembly GCA_002352135.1 of Lysobacterales bacterium UBA2790. GTDB lineage: Bacteria > Pseudomonadota > Gammaproteobacteria > Xanthomonadales > Xanthomonadaceae > Aquimonas. The sequence goes on along the minus strand of DEHW01000123.1, from coordinate 15,624 downwards.
CGGCAGACCACGCAGAAAATCGTGCAGGCGTTCACCCGTGAGGACTGGCAGTGTCATGGCTATCTCCCCGAATCAGACGTGGGGAGTCTGCCGCAAAGCACGCGCGCTGCCCAGCGATTAGGATGTTGGCCTGTGTCATCGATGACGTGCGCCCTTCCCCCGCGATCATGAGTCCAGCGAACAACCCAATCCTGCCGCCCGCACGCTTCGATCATCGCACGTATGCCTGGTTGATCGATCTCGTGCCCATCGCGGGCATGGCGACTGCGCTCGCCAGCTTCGATCCGCACTGGCTATGGCTGTTGCTTCCCGCACACTGGGTCTATCACGTCCTGTTTCTGACGTCGCCAAAGCGCGCCACGCCCGGCAAACAGCTCATGCATTTGCAGATCGTGAGCGCCGAAGGGGGTGCGCTTGGTCTCGGGCGCGCCTCGCTACGTTGGCTCGCCAGCGGGATGAGTTGGGCCATGCTTGGCTTGGGGTTTCTGCTGGCGCGGGCCAACCCGCGCGGACAGGCGCTGCATGATCTGCTTGCCGACACCGAAGTGCACAGCACAAGCGCCGGTGCGGACGCGTCCATCGAGCGAGAGAAGTCGTGGGGCGTCTGGCGCTGGGCAGGTTTCCTGTTCGTCGCGATAGCGGCGATGTATGGTCTGGTCATCGCGATGGCTGCCGTTCCGGTCTACCAGAACTATCAAGCGCGAGCGGGATTCGATGCCCTGTTCGAGGCGACAAGGCCCGCGCTTCGGATTGCCGAGAAGGCAATGGACAAGGCGCAATGCGCCCAAGGTATCCGCCATGCCTCACACGCTTGGATGCAGGCCATCACGGTCGGCGGTGAGTTTCCCGACTGCTGGGTCGAAATCAAACTCAACTACCACCCCGACATGCCCGAGGAAGCCTGGGGCGGACACCTGCTTTGGACGACCGACCTGTCCAACTATCCCGCGCCGGGCGCACTGCATTGCGCAGCAGACTTCACGGACCCGGCGCTCGCAAGGCACTGCGAAGAGGGACTCTGAAAGCAGCCTCAACCCGCCGAATCCAGCATCCTCTGCAACTCACCGGATCGCCGCAGTGCCGTCAGATCCTGCGCGCCACCAATCAGCACACCGCGCACGAAAACCATTGGAAACGTGGGCCAGCCGGTCCACATTTTCAGCGCATTGCGGCGGCGCCACTGGCTGAGATAGCCGCCGTAGCCGATGTAATGATGCGCAATGCCCGCGCGCCGAAGCTCGGCTCTGGCACGCAGCACGAACGGATTGGCAAACATGCCCACGACCACCACCGCATGCTGCGCAATCGCCTCGCGCACCTCGGCAAGCACATCCGCGTGCAACTGCGCAATTCGTTCGCGCACCGCTGGGTGCACCTGACTGCTCGCAAGAATGGGTCGTGGCATGGTCAGTTCACCTCAAAAGAATCGGAAAAAATCCGTGCACCCGAAAAACGGTAGAGGTGATAGCCATAGCGCGCGCCCACCACAATGTCCTCGCCAAACGCGCTCGGTGCAGAAGCAATCGCGTAAGGTGCCATCGTCAGACCAAGCGCCTCGCTGCTGAAAGCGATCGAACCATCCTCGGCCAACAGACGAAAGCGATCACCGGCCAATGCGGTCCAACGTCGCGAATCGGGCAGATAGTGCAGTTGATAGACCGGCTGCGGCAGGGTGTAGCTGCGGATCGGTGTTCGTGTTGCCGCATCGTAGTGGGTGACCAGACCAAGGGGATCACAGAGCACGAATTCAGCGGCATCTTCGCGAAGCCACACGTAACTCGACGCCCCGATCGGCGTCTCGAAGGTCCAATTCAGCAGCCCGGTGTCGATATCGAAGGCTCTCAAACCGGTCGACAGCACCGCCACGATCTCGTTGGGCCCACCCCCGGCGTCTCGTGTAACCAGCACGCTGGCACCGTAGACATCACCCAAGGCCATGCTCACCGATTCCCACAACAGCGCACCGGTCTGCAAGGAAAACACATGCAACTTGTTACCCACCGCAGGACTGGACTCGCCACGCGTCAACACCACGATGTCATCGAGTCCATTGCCGTCGAAGTCAACCAGCTCGGCACCGACGATGGCTCGTCCTTCCATTGGTCGATTGGTCGAGTAGTCACCAATCTGCAACTGAACGGTCGAATCGGTGCCATCAACCACCACGATCCGGCCTGAGGAGATGGCCGTACCCGCATAAATTGTTTCCAGTGCTGCATCGCCATCCACCTGCCCCAGCAACACCCGTTGAGGCGTCTGGTAAAAAGGTTCGTTGGCATTGCCAACCAACGCCGGTGACGTCCAATCCCGGCGGCGACTGAGCGCATCGAAGCGCTGGGCCCGGGTCGGTTGCACGCCCGACGCGGTAAACACCTCGCGCTGCCCATCGCCATCGACATCACCCAGCACCGGCGAGCGCGTCGCACCCGGCAAGGCTTCAAAGTCGAGTCGGACTTCTCCGGTGGTGCCATCGAACACGCGGATCATCTCGCCCGCGCTATACAGAATGGCCGGCGTGAACGCGACTTCGGGCGCGGAGTCACCCAAGAAATCACCGACCACAATGGAAGCAACACCGTGGCCAGGATTGTCGACCGAATAGCGCTCGGCGCGGGTTTTGGCGTCAAAGACCTTCACCGCTCCCCACCCACCTTCGCCGATGATCAGGTCATCCAGACCCTCGCCATCCAGGTCCGCCGCGATCACCTGCTCAATGTCGAAGAACGTCATGTCCCACAGTGGCGACCAAGGGTCACTCTGGACAACCATCAACTGGGTGTCACCGGCAGAGATCAGTTGTCTTGGACTACCCGAATGCACTTGCCCTGACGCCAGACCATGCCCCAGTCCGTCGACATACGTCCATTCTGGCAGGCGGCTCTGGCCGTCAAAGACCCTGCCGGGATAGCCAGCGATCACGATCTCCAACGCAGGATCCGCGTCCAGTTGTGCGGCAAGCAGGTTGCTGCCGCCCACGCCCAGTGTCCACAGTGTCTGCCCCGTGGAGGGGTCAAAAGCGACCGTGTCTGTGGACGTCGAAACCAGCAGTTCCGATTGGCCATCCGCATCCACATCGGCAAGGACAGAACCACCGATGAACTCCGGCAAGGCGAACCGTCGCGTTTGCTCCAATGGCCAGCCCTCCAGCACCACCGCGTCCATGTGCCCACTGCCCCACACCGTCGCGCCCGTGATCAACACCAATGCGTTGCCCTCAGGTCGCGACCAGGGCAACAAGGCCTGCGCGGTCAGTACCGAGTCCACAGCAACAAAACTCTCTACCTCCCATTGCGCGTTTTGCGCGGAAAGGACAGTCACTGCCACCGGCGCGACACCCGTAGCCAGAGCAAACTCGACACGCTCATCGCCGTCACCGTTGAACGCAGTAGCCGCACGAAACGTGCCGTCGGTCAGGCCGAACACATTGCTGTTCAACCACTGAGGCATCGCGAACTGAGTTTGCGCACCCGCAGTGCCGCCGAGCGCATAGAGCAACGCGAGAGATCCCATCCGTAAACGCATATCCCTTTCCACTTCCCGATCCATCAATGCGGCAGCGAGAATAGCAGGCGATTGCGCATGCTCGACGCCCTGCGTCGTGTGCCGTCGGCACTCCACCATGTGGCCCGCGCAGACCGAGCCAAGTAGCAAACGCCGCTGCCCGAACGTGGGAGCGGTGCAGTGGGAAATACCAATTCCGCGATCTCTTTCCGCGTGCCGCGATTCCAAGATCGAACCACGCGGCTGAGAAAGGAAATCGCCTAGACTGGCGCCTCCAATTACGCGTGAGGTTGTCATGGTCAACTATTCGAGAACGGTTGCACTTCCTGCGCTGATTTCCGGCCTGATACTCGCGCCACCGCTGACAGCCCAAGTGGTCTATTCCGAGAGCTTCCGCTCACCGACCATGCCCGGCACGGACGGCGTCACCCCCTGCAACACCGGAGCTGGTGGTCCCGGCACCTACGAGTTCCCGGTCGGCTGGCTGTTGCGCAACGTCGACAATGGTTCGCCCGCAGCGGCAGTTTCCTACATCAATGAGGCTTGGGAAGTCCGCGAAGACTTTGGGGGCGGAGACAACAACAATTGCGTCGCCTTCAGCACGTCATGGTATGTACCTTCGGGTACCGCCAACGACTTCATGTGGTCACCGCAAATCGCGGTCCCGGCGGGCGGCGCCAATCTCTCGTGGCGTGCAAAAGCCTACGACCCGGCCTATCTGGATGGATATGAAGTCCGTGTCATGCCTGCCGCGGGCGGCCCACCCTCTGGAGGCACTGGCGTCATCGGCAATCAGCTCAGCAACAGCACCGTGGTGTTCAGTACCGGAGGAGAGCAATCGACCTGGATCACACGCAACGTTGATTTGACCAGCTTTGCTGGACAAAACGTCCACATCGGATTTCGCAACACGAGCTTCGACAAGTTCGTACTCGTCATCGACGATGTCAAGGTGGCGGGAACGGCACCGGACCTTGCCGCTCAATCGCCCGCGGCGATCCTGCCCTACACCTATGTTCCTTCCGCATTGGTCTACGCCCCCATGCTGGGTGTCTCAGGCTCAAACGTGGGCGCATCCATCCTCACTGAGGTTGTCGCGAGCGCGCAGTTGATTCGTGACGGGCTGGATGAAGGTGCACCCATCGCCTCCAGCAGCTCGGTCGCCAGTCTGGCGATTGGAGCCACCGCACCGGTTCCTTTCGGCGCGGCCCCACCCACCTTGTCCGCGACCGGAACATGGTCGGTACGCTATGTCGTTTCGCCCTCGCAGACCGAAGACCCCGCCGTGCTGGGCAACAACACCGTCACCTCAGCAAGCGTCGTGGTCAACGCCACCGACCTGGCACGTCATGACGGAGCACCTACCAGCACGCTCGGCATCGGCGCGGGCAATGGCGGCGAAATCGGGGTGCAGTTCACCCTGCCCAACGAGGCCACCTTCAGCGGGGTGCGATTCGCTCTGGCACAAAAGGAGGCCGTTGTTGACGATGGCAATGGCGGAACCCGTCCGAGTACCTGGGCGGGCAATCCAATCACCGCCAATCTGCGCAGCTACGACACCACCAACAACCGACCGGGCGAACTGATCGACACCACCGTCGCGGGCGTGACGACCTTTGAAGGTGCAACTTATCACCTGGCCTTCAGCGGTGGCCCACGCCTGCTGGCGGCGGGCACCTATGTCGTGACCGTCAATGAACCGATCTTTGCGGCGTTCCCGGCTGACGCCACAATGCCTCTCTTGATGCACGCAGATCGCTTCCAGGCTGGCACCGCCTGGGTCAACTGGCCCACCAGTCCCAGCGGAAACTGGGCCAATGTCGAATCCTTTGGCGCCTCGTTTGCTCGCACGCCTGCCATCTCACTCACGACATCGCTGTCTCTGCTGAAGGATGGCTTCGAAACGGTCGTCGCGCCACCGGTTGTCGCGGGCAATGCCGACGGCGATGCCACCCGACGCCATGGCGACGCCTTGCCGCAACTGAGTCTTGCCAGACCGAAGCCGCGCTGAGCTCGGGCCCAATCGAGTTCCAGCACGGCCATGCGCGTAGAGCGTCTGCGAGAGCGCCTGCACAGTTACGTGCAGGCGCGTGCGTGGGATGCCGCCGAGCTGACGCTGACGCGCTGGCTCTCTGAACACCCGGACGACTTCGAGCCCGCGCTACATGCCTGCCAGATTCGTCTTCGCCGAGGGCAATACCGCGCTGCATTCGATGCCATGGCAAGCGCCGTTCAAACGCGTCGCTGCGACCCCGAACAGATCCTGGATGCCCTGCTCGCGCTGCAAGAACTGGCGGCCGGTGCCTTGATGCCGCTGTTGCTGGATCATTGCGCAGAACTTGCGAGCATTCCCACCGAGGATCTGGCGCGTTCTGCCAGCGTCCTGTTGCGTTTCGGCTTGTCCGACGACGCCTCGACACTGCTGCAACTCGCAACGCAACGCGCCCCGGAACAACCTGCCGTCCTGCTCAACCAAGGATTTCTGCACTTCTATCGTGGTGAGACCGCGCGCACCGAAGCGGTGCTGGAGCGCTTGATCCAGGGGTCACAGGATGTCGCGATGGCGCACTGGCTGCTCGCGCGCCAACGACGCCAGTCACATGACCTCAACCATGTCGCTCGATTGCGTCAGCGCTTGTCGAGGCCCGGCCTTCATCCGGAGGATCGCGCGCAGCTCGGTTTCGCACTCTTCAAGGAACTGGACGACCTGGGTGAAACGTCCCTCGCCTGGCCCGAACTGCGGGCTGCCAATGCACTGCTCGCCGAGCAGCGCCCCTACGACCCGGTCGCCTTGTCGTCCTCGTTCGAGCGCATCAAGCATGCCTTCGCCGACGAAGGCGTGTCGGACATGCAATCACCGGGTGGCCCGACACCGATCTTCATCGTCGGCATGCATCGCTCAGGCACCAGCTTGCTGGAGTATCTGCTGTCCGCCGTGGCGGGCGTGCTCGCTTGCGGCGAAACCCGTCGCTTGCAGGCGGCTTGGGCCTACGCCATGGACTGCCCGTTTGCCGCCTGTTTCGACACGGACTCGACGCTTCCTCCAAATGGCATCGACGCGTCTTCAGGTGCAAGGCATTTCTTCCAATTGACGCCGGGCCTGCATGCCGAAATACGCCACGTCACCGAAAAATGGCCGCTCAACTTCCAGTACATCGGGTTGATCCGGCGGCTCTTTCCGCAGGCGAAAGTGATTCATCTGTGCCGCGAGCCGATGGATCTGTGCTTTGCGAATTTTCGCGAACGCCTCGCCGACAACGCGACCCATCTCAACTCCTTCGAGGCGCTGGCGCACTATCACCACGCGTATCGCGATCTGATGGCGTTCTGGCAGCGCCGCTATCCGGGATTTGTCCTCGATGTTCACTATGAACAGCTCGTGCAGGCACCCGAAGCCGAGATGCAACGCGTCGCCGACTTCTGTGGCTTGTCTGCAGTCGCGTGGGACAGCTCGGCAGATCCAAGTCAGCAGGTCGTGGCCACACCCAGCGCGGCGCAAGTGCGCGAGCGCGTGCATGCGGGAAGCGTTGGGCGCTGGCGACCCTACGCAGCGCAACTCGCGCCTTTGGCCCAACTGCTGGGCCTATCTGCGGCAGTGGCCTCCAAAGACGGTTAGCGCCCACGAACAACGGGGCACGCAATGTGGGACGTTCTGTGTCCTTTGTCGCCCAAAGCAGGATGCCCGCCTTCGCGCACATGAGCAGACATTTCCGCAGAAACGGCGCCCGATGCCGCAGTGCTGATGCATCGCTGACAGCCACAGTCGCAAACCGCGTAAGCGCGTCCCCGCACTGGACGCCACGCGAACCGCGCCGCAGCATCCGGTCATGAGTGAAGTCTGCGCTGCTGTCGTTCGCGAATTCGCCGCTGCGCCATCCTGGCAGGCGAGTTTGGCCGTGCATCTATTGCAGTCGGGCGGGCGCAGTGTGTTGGCTTCGGTGCAGCATCGCGGNNCCGAGGCCTTGCTGACCACGCCGGGCAGCAGCAAGTGGTATCGCAGCGCGGGACACTGGGCGCGGCAGGATGTCGCTCTGTCGGTGGCCGATGGTGCCGTGCTGGAATGGCTGCCGCAGGAAACGGTCTTGTTCGAGGCGGCGCACGCCGCGCAGACACTGCAACTCGATCTGCACGGCACGGCCGCCTGTCTGGGCTGGGACATCGTGCAACTGGGACGCGTGGCAGCAGGCGAGGATTGGCGCAGCGGACAGTTCCGCCAGACCGTGTCGATCCGCCGCGACGGACGATGGCTGTGGCGCGAGCACACCGATCTGCGTGCCGATGATCCGCTGCGCAGCTCGCCTATCGGGCTGGATGGCTGTCCGGTGTTTGCGACGCTGTGGGCCAGCAGTCCGCGCCTGTCGCAGCAGGCTGAGCACGTCATGGACACGCTACGCGAAACGCTCGGTCCGCACGGCTTGCATGCCGACGCGGTTTCATCGCAGTCTTTGCGCGTTGCAGCAAGCTATCTGCCCGCCCCCGCTGATCTCTTGCTGCTGCGCGTTCTCGGTCACGATGTCGAAGCCGTGCGCGCGCAACTCGAAATCGCCTGGCGTGTGCTGCGTCCTTGGCTGAATGGCCGCGACGCCCAGGCGCCACGCATCTGGTCCACCTGAGGACCATCAACAAGGGGGATTGCCGTGGATCTGAGCCCACGCGAGAAAGACAAGCTGCTGATGTTCACTGCGGCCCTGCTGGCCGAACGGCGTCGCGCGCGCGGCGTGAAGCTCAACTATCCCGAGGCCGTCGCGCTGATCAGCGCGGCGATCATGGAAGGCGCGCGCGATGGTCGCAGCGTGGCCGAATTGATGCACGAAGGCACCACCATCCTGTGCGCGGATGACGTGATGGACGGCGTAGCCGCCTTGATCCCCGACATCCAGGTCGAGGCGACCTTTCCCGACGGCACCAAGCTGGTGACCGTGCATGCGCCCATCGGTCCTTCCCGCTTGCCGTCCACGGAGACCGCCACATGATTCCCGGTGAAATCCTCCCCGCCGACGGTGAGATCGAACTCAATACCGGTCGCCTCACCACCACGGTACGCGTCGCCAATACCGGCGACCGCCCGGTACAGGTCGGCTCGCACTACCACTTCTACGAGGTCAATCAGGCGCTGCAGTTCGAGCGCGCCGCTGCGCGTGGTTTTCGTCTGAACATCGCCGCTGGCACGGCGGTGCGCTTCGAGCCCGGTCAAACCCGCACGGTCGAACTGGTCGCGCTGGATGGTGCGCGGCATGTCTACGGCTTTGCCGCCGACATCATGGGAGCGCTGTGATGGCCAGACTCAGTCGGCAAGCCTATGCGGAGATGTTCGGCCCGACCGTCGGTGATCGCGTGCGACTGGCCGACACCGATCTGCTGATCGAGGTCGAGCGCGATCACACGATCTACGGCGAAGAAGTGAAGTTCGGTGGCGGCAAGGTGATCCGCGATGGCATGGGCCAAAGCCAGCGCTGCAGCGCCGATTGCGCCGATACAGTGATCACCAATGCACTGATCGTCGATGCCGTGCAAGGCATCGTCAAAGCCGATGTCGCGCTCAAGCACGGGCGCATCAGCGGCATTGGCAAGGCGGGCAATCCCGACATCCAGCCCGGCGTCACGCTGGTGATCGGCCCCGGCACCGAGATCATCGCTGGCGAAGGTCTGCTGCTGACTGCAGGCGGCATCGACAGCCACATCCACTTCATCTGCCCGCAGCAGGTCGACGAGGCACTGGCCTCCGGCATCACCACCATGCTGGGTGGGGGCACCGGTCCGGCCACCGGCACCTTTGCCACCACCTGCACGCCGGGCCCCGCCAACCTGCGCCGCATGCTCGAGGCCGCCGACGCGCTGCCCATGAACCTGGGCTTCCTGGGCAAGGGCAATGCGAGCCGGCCCGAGGCCTTGATGCAGCAAGTCGAGGCCGGGGCCATCGGCTTGAAGCTGCACGAGGACTGGGGCACGACGCCGAGCGCGATCGACACCTGCCTGGCGGTCGCCGAGGCGACGGACACCCAGGTGTCCATCCACAGCGACACGCTCAACGAGAGCGGCTTCGTCGAGGACACCATCGCTGCCACGCGCGGCCGCACCCTGTGCGCCTTCCACACCGAGGGCGCCGGCGGTGGTCATGCGCCGGACATCCTGCGCGTGGTCGGCGAGCCCAACTTCCTGCCCAGCAGCACCAACCCGACCATGCCCTACACCGTCAACACGGTCGACGAGCATCTGGACATGCTGATGGTCTGCCACCACCTCGACGCCGCGATCGCGGAGGACCTGGCCTTCGCGGAGAGCCGCATCCGCCGCGAGACCATCGCCGCCGAGGACATCCTGCACGATCTCGGCGCGCTCTCGATGATGTCGTCTGACAGCCAGGCCATGGGGCGGATCGGCGAGGTGATCACGCGGACCTGGCAGACCGCGCACAAGATGAAGGTGCAACGGGGACCGTTGCCCGAGGATCGCGGCAAAGGGAACGACAACTTCCGCGCCCGCCGCTATGTCGCGAAGTACACGATCAACCCCGCAATCGCCCACGGGATCGACCACGAGATCGGCTCCGTCGAGCCGGGCAAGCTTGCCGACCTCGCCCTCTGGGACCCCCGCTTCTTCGGTTTCCGACCATCGGTGGTCGTCAAGGGCGGAGCCATCGTGTGGGCGGCCCTGGGTGACCCCAACGCATCCATCCCCACCCCTCAGCCGGTGCTGATGCGACCCACGCTCGTCGAGGACAGTGGCTCCGACCACGCTGTCTCGTTCGTCTCGCAAGCCGCACTCGACGACGGACTAGGCGAGCGACTAAACCTGCGCCGACGGCTCTCGCCCATCAAGCCGACCCGGGATATCGGCAAGACGAACATGATCAACAACGACAACCTCCCCGCGATCGACGTCGATCCCGAGACCTTCGCCATCACCATCGAAGGCGAACTCATCGAGCCCTCCCCAGCTGAGTGGCTGCCCCTCGCGTCGCTCTATCAGCTGTTCTGAGCAGCCGACATGAACAGCGATCTCCTAACTCATGCTCCTGGCCGATGCCCGCCTCCCAGTGGCGGGCCACACCCAGTCCGCCGGGCTGGAGCCCGCGCTCCGCGCGTCCCTGCGGGCAACGTCGAGACCCCCAAGGCCGGGCCACCTCGGGCTCGCGCGTCGGGTCTGTCGAGTGCGCCGAACCCTCGCCCAACTGAACGTGGGGCAACGCTGGGGGCCATCAATGTGCGCGCGCGATCTGATCCTGGACCGCGAACTCCATCCCGTCGGCGAGTGCGAGGTACACGTCTTGGTTGACGAGATTCCCGTCGAGACGCATCAGACCCCGCGGACCGTCGTAGAAGTAGCCCGTGTGGACCTGCCTGACCGCGGAGATGTCCAGAGAGCCGGCGCGTTCGGCGATCCGAGAGAGGAACAAGATCGCCTCGTAGCACGATTCGCCGACCGCATTCAGAGCTGGGGCGAACTGGCCGAATCGCGCGTAGTAGTCCCGGGACAGCTGGCTACTCTCCGACGTGCTGAGGTTGTCGAAGTAGGCAGCCGCCGCGTACAGCTGATCGTTGGCCGTGAATCCGCCGCCCAGCAGCGTGTTCTCCTCCACCGCTGGGCTGAGTCGCACCAGGTTCTCACTGAGTCTGAGCCGCCCGAACTGGCGGTTGAAGTGCACGGCATCCTGGCCCATCAGCAGCATGATCACGCCCTCGACGTGTTGCTTCTGGAGCTCAGCCAACGTGGTGCGGAAGTCCCGGGTGCCCAACGGCACGTAGCTCTCGGTCACGATGGACGACGGTGCGTCACGCAGTGCCGTACGTGCGGCCGCGACCGTGACGCGCGGGAAGACGTAGTCGTTGCCGACCACCGCCCAGCGACGCACATCCAGCTCCTCGCGCATCCAGCGGACCGCGGGCAGCAGCTGGTTCACCGGGCGCTCCCCGAGCATGTAGACACCCGGAGTGTCGTCGAAGCCCTCGTGCATCGCGGCGTACGCGTACACGGTCCGGCCCCCGATCCGGCGGGTGATGGCCTGGCGAACAGCGGAGATATGCCACCCGGCCACGGCCTCAACCAGCTGCCCATCGACCAACCGCGCGACCTCGTCTGCGACAACGTCGGGATCCCGTCCTGCGTCCACCACCAACAGCTCGACCCGACGGCCCGCGATCCCGGCACCCGCGTTCAACTGCTCGACAGCAAGCTCGGCACAAGCCAGGCACGAGGGCCCGTAAATACCCGTCGGTCCCTGCAGCGGCACCACGAACGCCACCCGGACAACGTCTGTCCCGGGGAGCGCCGGCTGAACTCTCGGTCTCACGTTGCCTCCGTGTGCAGTTATGAGGGCGAACGCTTGCTGAAGGCCCCTAGGCTAGGGGCGCCAGATCACCATCAGGTTTCCGACGCCGGTCCCATTTCGGGGGTGTGATGACAAAGACACACATAGCCTCGCCCCCGCACGTTGGCAGCCTGGTGGTTCTGCTTCGGTACTGCGAGAGCAAGGTCCGCGAACGACTGCAGCCTCTGCTCGACCAGGCACAACTGACTCCAGAGCAGTGGCGCATCATGGCGCTGCTCCACGACCATCCCGGTCTCGGCGCGGGCGCCGTCGCCCACGGCGCGGTACTACCGAGCGCCTCGGTCACCCGTCACGTCGACAAGCTGGTCGAGCGAGGCATCGTCATCCGGCGCATAGACCCCACTGACAAGCGGCGGGTCGTGCTCGCACTCTCGCCGCGAGGCACCCAACTGGCTCGGCCCATCCTCGCCGAAGAGCACGCCGTCGAGGCCGGCATAGCGGCCGGGTTGGGCAACACAAGGTTCCAAGCATTCGCACGCGACCTCGGCCTGTTGCCCTCAGTCCTCGGCGACCCAGCCGGTCTGGTCAGCACCTCCGACGCCGTCGGGACGAGCGTCCCTGGGCGCCCAGCCGCGGATCCGACTACCAAGGGACCTGCCTAGAAGGTATGGGTGGCCGCTCGGTTGGCTGAGTGGTTACGGGCTTTTGCCCTGGCTTCGAAAGCACAGCCGGCCACTCGGCGATCTCGCGTCTGCTCAGATGACGCGACGTGTGCTGGCCAGGCTTGGCTCCCGCATGGACGGTCGTGCAGCAGCCTCATCGACGCTCGCTCGCAAGCCGGCAATCCTTCACAACGCTCTCGAGGCCGCGGTCGAGGACGGGCACCTGCAGCAGAACCCGATGCAGACCGTAAAGAGCTCGTCGAGTGGTCGACGCCTCTGTCGATCCGCGAGCCGTGGTCAATCCCCAGCAGGCCAGTGCGCTCCTCGCAGCAGTGCGCGAGTCCAGCCCTCAACTGGAAGCGTTCTTCGCCTGCATCCACTACGCCGGGCTTCGGCCGGCCGATGTACTGGGTCTCACCAAGGACCGATTGGTGATGCCTGCCGAAGGATCGGGCCGCGATCGAACTGACCGGGTTGCAGCAGTCCACCGCGAGGGTCTGGACCGACGACGAAAGCACGCGCCAGGAACGTCCGCTCGAGCACCGCCCCGAGGGTGCCACCAGAACCGCTCCGGCGCCTCCCGAGCTCGTCACGATCCTTCGGCGACACCTTGATTTGTTCGCAGTGGTCGTCGGGGACATTTGTTCGCGGCACGCACCGGCGAGGCCGGACGCCCGCTCTCGCCGCCGTACGACGTCACGGTCGGAATGAACACCGTCTACCGCGCTTGGGATCACGCAAGAGCGCCCTGACGGAGCGCGAGTACCACAGTCAACTCGTCCGGCGACCATACGACCTTCGCCATGCCTACGTATCAACGTGGCTGAGCGCCGGCGTCTCCCCTGCCGATATCGCGGCCCCAGCGGGTCACAGTGTTCGAGTCATGCTCTCGGTCCACAGCCAGCAGATGGCCGACCAGAGGGCGCGACACCAGGCAGCCGTGGACGCCGTACTCCGGCCCGAGGACTGATGTGTCCGAGATTCGGCGACACAAATACGACACAGATACCCGCCACGAGCCGTACCCAACCGATCACAGCCGGACATCATGCAGAAGGGGCCTGGCTTGCGTTTCCGCAGGTCAGGCCCCTGTCTTCCTTCTGTGGCAGGTGCAGGATTCGAACCTGCGTAGGCGTAAGCCGACGGATTTACAGTCCGCTCCCATTGGCCGCTCGGGCAACCTGCCTGGTGTTCTCCGCCCCGGCTTGGCCGGTCGACAACGAGGCGAAACAATAGCGCAGCGCGCACCGCGCGCCCGAATCGTAGGCAGCAGGGTGAGGAGACACCATGGCCGACTCGTCGTTCGACATCGTGAGCAAGCTCGACCGTCAGGAGGTCGACAACGCGCTAGGACAGACCGCACGCGAGATCGCCACCCGGTTCGACTTCAAGGGGACCGGTGCGACCATCGAGTGGCAGGGGGAACAGGCCATCGAGATCAGCGCGTCCGCGGACGATCGGGCCAGTGCGGTGCTGGACGTGTTCAAGCAGAAGCTGGTCAAGCGCGACGTCAGCCTCAAGGTGCTCGATGCTTCCGAGCCCCGGCAGAGCGGACAGCAGAGCAAGATCTCGATCGCGCTCAAGGAGGGCATCACCTCCGAGGACGCCAAGAAGATCTCCAAGCTGATCCGCGACGAGGGCCCCAAGGGCGTCAAGGCACAGATCCAGGGCGACGAGCTCCGGGTCTCCTCGAAGAAGCGCGATGACCTCCAGGCCATTCAGCGCCTGGTCCGAGAGCAGGACTACGACTTCGCGGTGCAGTTCACCAACTACCGCTGACGCGGCGATCGAGCGGGACGTCGTACGCACCGGTCGCGTGAGGCACTAGCTCGGATGACGTCCCGCGGGGGCGCCCGAGGATCACCCCAAGCGGGCGACCCGGCCCGGTCCGCGGCGGCACTAGCTTCGACGTACTCAGGACGAGAGCGGAGCAGATGACAGAGCTCGCGATGCACCAGCACCTCCCCGACGAGGCGACGATTCCGCCGCGGATCTCGACCGGCGACCTGCCGGCACCCGAGGAGGTCGGCCGGCTGGTCACCGAGGCCTACGACCGCTATCGCACGACGAGTGAGGGCGCGGTCGCCGACTACATCCCGGTGCTGGCCCAGGCGTCACCGGACCTGTTCGGCATCTGTGTCGTGGGAGCACGCGGCCGCTCATTCGAGATCGGCGATGTCGACGTCCGTTTCTCGATCCAGAGCGTCTCCAAGCCCTTCGCCTTCGCGCTGGTGTGCGACATCGTCGGCTACCAGGCGGCCCGCGACCGCCTCGGCGTGAACAGCACCGGCTTCCCCTTCAACTCACTGATGGCCATCGAGCTGAACGACGCGCGGACCATGAACCCGCTGGTCAACGCGGGCGCGATCGCCACCACCAGCCTGATGCCCGGCGCCAACGCCGAGGAGAAGTTCGAGCGGGTCCGCGAAGGACTGTCGCGGTTCGCGGGCCGCGAGTTGAGCGTGAACCCGGAGGTGTACGCCTCCGAGGCGGCCTCCAACCAGCGCAATCAGGGCATCGCGCACCTGCTCAAGAGCTACGGCCGCCTCTACTTCGACCCGGGNNCAGACGCAGGAGCGGGTCATCGGACCGGGGATGTGCCGACGCGTGCTGGCCGTCATGGCGACCGCCGGACTCTACGAGCTCTCCGGCGACTGGCTCTACGAGATCGGCATGCCCGGCAAGAGCGGTGTCAGCGGCGGGATCATCACGGTCTCCCCGGGCAAGGGCGGGCTGGCGACGTACTCGCCTCCCCTCGACCTCGCCGGCAACAGCGTCCGGGGCCAGCTGGTCACCAAGTACCTCTCCGAGCGGGCCGGACTCAACCTGTTCGCCTCCGAGCCAGTGCCACCGCTGCCTCCGCTGCCGTGACCTGAGCCCCAGGTTCTTCGTGCGTACGGCGACACGGTCGGGAGATGCGCGGCGTTCACCGGGCGGCACCGATAGGTTGCGGTCCGAGCCCAGGTTCGCGACCCCCCTCACCGACCGGAGCTACGCATGACCGACCCCTCGACCGACCCCAGCCCCCAGTGGGTCGTGCGCGTCTATTGGGAGACCCCCGACGCCCTGGATGACCAGACCGCGGCCGCGGTCCTCGAGAAGTTGCATGGGCACAGCGCCGTCCTCAGCCGGCATCCGATCGACGGCATCTGGGAGGCCACGGTCAGCGTGCAGGCCGAGACGATCGAGTCG
>DEHW01000126.1 GCA_002352135.1 Lysobacterales bacterium UBA2790 | reverse complement strand
TTCGCGGGACAGTTTCACCGCTTCCACCATGCGCGCGAGATCCGTGCCTTCGGGGTCACTGAGATAGCGCGCGTGGATACGGATCTTGTCCAGTGGATTGCTTGACCCGAGCCGCAATTCGCCGCGACTGCGTGGACGCAAATAACAGGCGTGCACGGTGTAACCCCAGCCGGGCAGGCGGTTGCGGCCATGGTCGTCCAGCAGGGCCGGCACGAAGTGGAACTGCAGATCGGGTCGCTCGTCTTCGGCCAGACGACTGCGCAGGAAGCCGCCCGCCTCGGCGATGTTCGAGGTGCCGGGTCCCTGTTTCTTCAGGTAGTACTGCAAGGCGACCGCGACATCGCTCAAGCGGTCGTAGCTGAGCTTGCTGCGCGCTTGGGTGAGCGTGCAGATATCCAGATGGTCCTGCAGGTTCTGGCCGACACCCGGCAGGTCGTGCTGGATCGTGATGTCGAGCGCGCGCAAGGCATCGGCAGGACCGATGCCAGACAGCATCAAGAGCTGCGGCGAATTCAGCGCACCTCCGGACAGCAGCACCTCGCGTTCGCAGCGAACCTGATGTTCCGCTCCGCGCCAGCGATAACGCAGACCGACGCAGCGGCCCTGTTCGATCAGCAAACCGAGCACTTGCGCGCCGATATGAACCTGCAAGTTTGTGCGATCCCGCACGGGTCGCAAGTACGCCTGCGCGGTGGAGCAGCGTGCGCCATCACGCTGCGTGACCTGATAGAAGCCAAAGCCCTCCTGCCGCTCGCCATTGAAGTCGGCGTTTCGCGGCCAGCCACAGCTTTGTGCTGCAGCGAGAAAGGCATCCGAAAGGGGATTGGTGTAGCGCAGATCGCTGACACCCAACGGTCCGCCGACACCGTGTGCGGCATCGGGTCCACGTGTGTTGTCTTCGGCACGCTTGAAGTAGGGAAGGCAGTTTGCCCAGTCCCAACCTTTGGCACCGCGTTCCGCCCATTCGTCGTAGTCGTGCTGATGTCCGCGGATGTAGCACATCGCATTGATCGAGCTGGAACCACCCAGCACGCGGCCACGTGGCCACCACAGGCGACGGTGCTGCAATTCCGCTTCGGGTTCGGTGGTGTAGTCCCAGTTCGCGTTCTTCTGTCCCACCAGCTTGGCCAGTCCCGCTGGCATGTGGATGAAGGGATGCCAGTCGCGCGGGCCGGCTTCCAGCAGCAGTACACGATGGGTTTCGGACAGGCGATTGGCCAACACGCAGCCCGCCGAACCAGCACCGACGATGAGGTAATCGAACACGAGGACATCCTGCTGTTTGCGCTGCGCGGGGGTGACAAGCGACCGAGCCGCATGCTGGAACGCGTCGATAGAGCAATTGCTCGGCCCGCAAGGTCGCGGCCCATTGGCGAGTTGCGGTAACGTGCGCGCCAGCCAGGTCGCAGGTCCGTTTTGATGAAGTCTTCCGATGCTCAAGCCTCAGCATTGCCGCTGACGGGATTTCGCGGCTGGTTGGCCGAACTGGAATCGCCCGCGTTTCTGTGGTCCTTCCTGTATTTCTTCCTGTTGCTGACCGCGTACTACGTGCTGCGGCCGGTGCGCGATGCCTTGGGTTCAACGCAGAACCTGCAGTGGTTGTTCTCCGGCACCTTCGTGGTGATGTTGCTGTTGCAACCGATCTACGGGGCTTTGGTCAGCCGTTTCCCACGGCGTGTCTTTCTGCCCGTGGTGTATGCGGTCTTCATCGCCTGCCTCGGCTTCTTCTACTGGGCCTTCCATTACGACTTCGGCTGGCGCAGCGCGGCGTTCTTCATCTGGGTCGCGGTGTTCAACCTGTTTGCTGTCAGCGTGTTCTGGAGCTACATGGCGGATGTGTTCCGCAATGAGGATGCGCGCCGACTCTACGGATACATCGGTGTCGGTGGCACGTTGGGTGGCTTCCTTGGCCCGATCATCACCCGCAGCCTGGTCAACCAGGTCGGTGTCGCCAACCTGCTGCTGGTCTCGGCCAGCCTGCTGACCCTATGTCTGCTTTGCATCGTCAAACTCGCGCCGTTCGCGCGAGCCCGCGAGATCGAACGCAACGGGCATGACGATGAGCAAGCCATGGGCGGCAGTATTCTCGCCGGGTTGCGCCTGATCTGGCAGCGCCCCTTGCTGCGCGCCATGGCCGCACTGATGTTTTTCGGCGTTGGCGTGGGCACGCTGCTCTACAACGAGCAGGCGGCGATAGCGCGCACCGCTTTCGACACCGCGGAAGCGCGCACCAGCTACTACGCGATGATCGATCTGGCGATCAACCTGACCACGATCAGCGTGCAGATGCTGCTGACTCGCTATCTGCTGCTGCGCTTCGGCATTGCGCCCTTGTTGCTGATTCCTGCCGGATTGATCCTGTTGGGTTATTGCATCCTTGCCGCAGCACCGTTGCCGATGCTGGTCGCCATCGTGCAGGTGCTGACGCGCTCCGGCGAGTTCTCGCTGGCCAAACCGGCGCGCGAAACGGTCTACACCCGAGTGGATCGCGAATCGCGCTACAAGGCCAAGGCGGTGATCGA
>DEHW01000179.1 GCA_002352135.1 Lysobacterales bacterium UBA2790 | reverse complement strand
TCCCTGGGCTTGGCGCGGCCCACCACCGTGGGCGCGTGCAGGCACTGGGCGCTGGTCACACCCGCAAAGCAGCCCAGGCCGTCGCTGACCACCAGCGAGCCGGGCTCCAGATGGCGACAGGCCCAGACACCGATGGCCTCGCTGGCAAAGGCCGAAACGGTCGAGAGCTTCACGTGCATCGGATGGCCTGCCTCATCGAGGCTGACGGCGGCCACGAACGCGGTCTTGCCCGTGGTGCCGCGGCCGGTGCTGCCGTCGCTGCGCTCGCCACCGAGGTAAGCGTCGTCGACCTGCACCATCCCGTCGAGTCGGCGGGTCTGCTCGCGCTGCGCCATGGCGTACAGGATCTTGTGGTGCATGAGCCAGGCGGTGGGGTAGCTCACCCCGATCTGGCGCTTCAGCGCCAACGCCGACAGCCCGGTCTTGGCCTGGCTGAGCAGGTAGATCGCCAGGAACCAGGTGGCAAGCGGCAGCTTGGTGCTGGCGAACATAGTGCTGGCGGTCAGAGAGGTCTGATGACGACAGGCCCCGCACTGGAACAGCTCGCGCCCCTGGTGCTTGACCGTCCAATAAGACGACGCCGCACAACGCGGGCAGACAAAGCCATCGGGCCAGCGCGCCGCTGCAACCGCAGCCACGCATTGCTCCTCGGTGCCGAAGCTGCGCAGGAACTCGGGCAAGGACATTCCCTGCTGAAACTGGATGCGGTTCATCGGCATGGCGGACTCCTCGGCGACCTGTGGAGTCAGCAGCCTAGGCCCTCGCTGGCTCATGGGGTGAGCCGGCTGAGAATCGTTGCGAATCAGGTCGTGCCATGGTCCATGTACAGGCGCAGCCGGCCGGGGGGCGGCAGCGCCTGGTGCAGGTAGGCCGCCGCGGCCTCGGGGAACAGCGTATTGGCCTCCATGCTCGTGATCCAGTGGGTGGACAGCGCCGCCGCGGCGCCGAACACCTCGGGGTACTCGAGCAGCGCGTAGACCGAGATCAGGCCGCCCATGCTGGAGCCCATCAGATAGGCGTGCTCTCCGCCCTTTGCGACGGCATACTCGCGTTCGATGACCGGTCGCAGCTCTTCAACCAGAAAGCGTGCGTAGGCATCCGCACCGGGTGGGATGGCAAACAAGGCCTCGCCGGATTCGCGGTTCAGTCCCAACAGACGCTCCCGCTGCGAAGCGGAGAGAAACTCAAGGGCGCGCTGCGGGAAAAACTCGGCATAGCGTGCCGGCCCTGCATTCGCCACAGCGACGACGATGAAGGGACGGACCTCGCCTGCGGTCATCAGGTGGGCGGCCACTTCGTCAACGCGCCACTCCTGTCGGTTCCAACTGCTCCCGCCATCGAACAACATTTGTCCGTCGTGCATGTACAGCGTGTCGTACGGAGCGGCATCGGGATAACCGGGTGGTGTCCAAACTCCCACGGCGCGGGACTGGATGTCGCGGAATTCGAGCTGCTGTAAGCGCTCGATGCGACCACTGGACACCTTGGGCAGACTGGCGTCCTCGCGGGCAAGAGCGGGA
This sequence comes from Lysobacterales bacterium UBA2790, assembly GCA_002352135.1. Classification (GTDB taxonomy): domain Bacteria; phylum Pseudomonadota; class Gammaproteobacteria; order Xanthomonadales; family Xanthomonadaceae; genus Aquimonas. The sequence goes on along the minus strand of DEHW01000179.1, from coordinate 20,638 downwards.
TGTGCCAAGAACTCCACACAGAGCAGCAGCAAAAAAAACCACTTCGAGTGCATCGCTGAACTCCTCCGTTGGGGAGGCCAGTCTAGCGCCACAGTCCATTTGATTCGCAGCCCAGCAATCGTGCTCGACCGTCATCGTTTGGCATGGCGTGTGGCAGCAGATACTGTTTCTCGACGCGACGGTCTGGAAGGCGGATTTCGATGGTGGTTGGTATTGGGGAAGCGCTCTCGGTCGGGTGTGCGCTGGCGTGGGCGGTCGGTGTCATCCTCTATCGGCGATTGGGTGAGCACTTGCCTCCACTGGCGCTGACCTTCGTCAAGAACAGTCTGGTCTGGGTCATGCTGGTGATCAGTGTGCTTGTGGTGCATGGTCCTGCGTGGCCAGCGCTGACAGCAACGCAATGGTTTTTGACAGCGCTTAGCGGTGTACTCGGCATGGCGCTCGCGGATGTCCTGTATCTGCGTGCGCTGAACGCAATCGGCGCGGGTGCGATGGGGATCATCGGAAACCTCTACAGCCCTTTTGTCATCGCCTTGTCTTTTGTGTTTCTAGGGGAGCGTTTTGGTCCGCAGCAGGCGCTGGGCTTTGGCTTGGTCATGGCTGGTGTTGTGCTGGTGGGGTATCGCTCACCGCTGAAAGAACAGGTGCCCGGTCAGGCCAAGGGCATGCTGCTTGGAGCCGCATCAATCGCAGTGATGGCAGTTGCCATCGTGATCGTCAAGCGCGTCTTGGAGGAGAGTCCGTTGTTTTGGATCACTCTGATCCGTATGAGCGCCGCATTGGTGGTTCTCGGGGCCGTGTTGGCTTGGCGTGGAGAGCTTCGATCCGTCGTGACTGGCATGAGCATGTTGCCCTGGCGGCTGTTGCTGCCAGCCGCTTTCGTGGGGCAGTACCTGTCGACATTGATGTGGTTGGGCGGCTACAAGTTTGCGCCCGCATCGGTCGCCGCCGTGCTCAATGAGTCCGCCTCGGCATTCATCGTTCTACTGGCCTGGCTGTGGCTGAAGGAGCCGGTTAGTCGGCGAGCCATCACAGGGATCGCGTTGACCTTGACCGGCGTCACCGTGATGCTGATCTGAGTTGCTATCTGCCAATTTGCGCACTGTTGGTGTCTTGAAGACGCTGTCTGTACCCGTGAACGCCAAAAACAAAAACAGGGCTGCCGTAAGGAAGCCCTGCAAGATCAAGCCCTGACTTGATTCTTTCGGAGATGGCCCAGTCAGGCCATAAAATCTAGAACTGAACCGTCCAGTTCAGCTCAACCTCAAGCTGACGACCTGGCTGGTAGCTGCGGCCATAAGGCGACACGCCAAGGAAGTACTGCGAGGGCGCATAGCTCGCGCCGAATGCAAACTGACCGAACTGATCAAAGGAACGACGGTATGACGCCGCCAAATTGAGATCGGTGTAGTCCTCAGCCAACGCGAGATCAAGCAGTTGTGACGTTGGCGACGGCTGCTGGCGTGTGGTGTAGCGCAGCGACCACTGTCCGTCTGTGCCGTCACGAAGCGTCCCTTCCAAGGCAAATACGGTGAGGTCCTGCCAAGCGAAATTGGGCGACGAACTATCACCCAGCAGCGCGAGGAAGCGCGCGGGCAGGGCACCAGAGGTAAACGCTTGCACGTCGCTATAGAAAACGCGGTCGACGCTAGCGGATAACTGAAAAGAGGTGCCCGGAGTCCACGCCATCTGAGCACTCACGCGCCCCGGGACATCGAAGTCGCCGGGTTCGGAGTACACGCCTCGGTAGGACTTGAAGGCATCCATATCGATCTGTGTTTGCGCATTCAGCGCCCAGCGCCAATCGGTCAATGCACTACCGGAGAAACCGACGTGCATGCCTTGTCCGCTGGAAACCTCGGACCCACCGTGGGGCAGTGCTGCCTGGCCTCTTGCGTCAAACGATGACTGGCCAAACCCGGCGGTGGCAAATCGTTGGTTCGAGATCACAACGCCAAGACTGGCATCGACCGAACCCGCAATCATGGTGTTCAACGACGGTGCAAACTGACTCGCCTCAAAACGCGATGCAAGCAGGTGCCTGGAACTCGGCGACCATGCCTGCGGTGAGAACAACGAGGGCTGCGCAAACACGGAAGACGCGGCCACCGAAGCAAGACCGGCGGTGGGTTCGAATCGGCTTGATTCAACACTCAAAGCAAGTCTAAGGCCCGCAGTGTGCAGGTCCAGCGAGCGGAGCGCGCTTGGCGCTGTCATGGGGAGACCAGTGTCAGGACTTGAGACCCAACTGAAACTTGGCGTCAGGCTCTGCCGGGCGTAGGCCTTCCAGTTCACGGACGCAGCACCCGCAACATCGGCGCAACCAAGACTGACCACGATGGCCATGCTCAGCAGTGTCAATTTGTGAGGCCTTGAAAAGCTGTTCAAAATCGCATTCTCGCGCAAGAAGCGTTGGATGGATGAAGGCGGGAAGGGGCCAGAGCTACCGGAAGCACGAGCCAACCTCAGTCAGCACAGCGTCATTTGGCCAAAAAACAACAGTTGCGTCAAGGGGTGTGGTGTTTATGCAACGTTGGACTTTTGTCCACGTTTAGGCGTTGAGTCCATCCTGTGTGGACTTCGTTGCGGAAATGCGACAATCGCGCGGTGTTCTCGTCGTCTGATTGCAGTGCCCGCCACCATGCCCAATGAACCCCCCCAGCAGAATCGATGTGCTTCAGTCCTGAGTATCGCTGGATCTGACTCCGGCGGTGGGGCAGGCTTGCAAGCGGATTTGAAGTCGTTCATGGCGATGGGTGTGCATGGGCTGACGGCGGTGGCAGCCCTCACAGCGCAAAACACACGTGCGGTCACTTCCGTATGGCTACCGCCGCCGGAGTTCCTTCGCGAGCAGATTCGCTGCCTTTTTGAGGACTTCGACGTGCGTGCGGTCAAGATTGGCATGCTCGCTGACGAGGTCCGAATCCGTGCGGTATTGGATGCACTTTCTGGTTGCCGCGTTCCTGTCGTACTTGATCCAGTCATGATCGCCAGCAGCGGCGCGCGCCTGTTGGAGGATGCTGCGATCAATCGATTGCGCTCCGAGTTGCTGCCACGCGCGACCCTCTTGACGCCCAACGTGCCCGAGGCGGAGGTTTTGGTTGGATTCGGTTTGCGTCGAGTCGCGGATTTCCATCGTGCTGCCAGTGTGCTGCACGGCATGGGTGTGTCAGCGGTCCTGCTGAAAGGCGGGCATTCTGACGAAGGTGATTCTGTTTTGGATCGACTCTACGTCGACGGCAACATGCACGTTTTTCGGCATCCCAGGCTTGCCTTGTCGCCACACGGCACAGGTTGCAGCCTGTCCTCCGCCATTGCCGCTTGCATCGCCAAGGGGCAGGAGCTCGTTCAGGCCGTTGAAACAGGCATCGATTTCGTTCACGCCGCGCTGAGCCGTTCCTACCGACCGGGGCTTGGTCAGGTTTCCGTCCTCGATCATGCGGTCGGGTTGGAGCTAAGGATATCCAGCCGGTGAATCCCTTGTGGGCCGCGCTGATTCGTCGTCAAGCAAGGGAATGGCGCTCCCAGCTTAGGCAGAAGTCGACTGCTATGATCCGCAGTTGGCAACGTAGAGACGCGGGAGCTGGTGGATGCAAACTTCATGTTTTGGGGCAATTTTGGGCGCGATTGTCGTGGGGTTGGTGTTTTCGGTCCCCTCCAACGCCGCCTCTCCTGTTGCTGAATGGCATCCGCTCCCTCAGCGTGCGGGAAAGGCAGTGGCCAACAAGGATGCGCGCCCACTTCCCGTGAGGCGACCAGTGGAAATGAACACGCTCGCCGAGATCGGTCCAGACGGTGCGTTGTTGACACGCTGCAGCGAGTTTACAGGCGTAGACTTCTCTCGCCGTGCTGAGAACTCGGAGCGCACAACGGTGCGTTCGGAGAAAACACAATGATCGGTTCATACCGTGGCATGGCATTGTTTCTTTCCGTGTTTGCGACCAGTGCTGTCGCGCAGCAGGCACCCGTGCTGTTGACGCCATCGACGCCGCTGCCCTTGCAGATGCCAGCGGCATCCGCCTCCACCAGTTTTGCTGTGGATGTACCCCAAGGTATACGCTCGATGCGTGTCGCATTGCTGGCGTCCAACATCAGTCAGGACGTTGACCTGCTTGTCCGTTACGAGCGCCCATTCGAGCTTCGTGCCGAAAGCGGTCTGGATAACAGCTTTCTGTTCGACCAAGCGCAGTACCGTTCCGTATCTGTGGCCGGTGACGAGTTCGTGGTCATTACGGATCGAAATCCGATCGCCCTGAAGCCTGGGCGTTGGTATATCGCCTTGGTCAACTACCACAATGGACCTGTTTCGGCGCAATTGACGGCCACGTTTGAGACCCAGTTGCCGACCGCTCCGATCACCATGGTATTCGATGATCCGGGCGACGCCAGCGATCCCTGTGACATCAGCGGTTGGAACGATTCGACGACCAAGACACCAGTGCGAGGCAATTCCGGCACGACTTTGGGTGCGCAACGTCGACTTGCAGCCCAGGAGGCGGCGAGACTGCTGACCGAGCAGTTGCAACCGCGCGTGCCAGTTCGCGTGCGCGCCTGCTGGAAGAACCTGGGTGAGGGCAATAGTCTCACGCTAGCTCAGGCCGGTCCAAACTACTTCTTTGTTGACGACCCCGGCGTGTGGGCACACATGCCGGGTTTGGAGCGTGGCTATACCTGGTATGCATCGGCGTCAGCGGCGCAGCAGGCAGGCACTACGCAATGTCGACTTGCAGGAGGAATGAGTTGCGCCACTGCTTACGAAGTGGATGCCACATTCAACACGACGGTTGACGGACCGACTGGCTTGGGAACGCGCGGTTTCGACTACGGATTCACGCAAACGGGGGCACTCAACGATCCCAGTTTCGTGACGGTCGCGATGCACGAGATTGCCCATGGATTGGGGTTCGTTGGCTTGATCAATACCGGGTTCCGTACGGATCAGCCGCTGGGATCGAAGATCCGGTTGCTCAGCAGCGGACCGCTGTACGACGATGCCTACGGTGCAAACACGGTGTGGGCGACGCCGGAAGGCGGAAGCACGGGACTGCCGTTTCTCGCCATTACCGACGAACAACGGGTGACCGCGCTGACGTCGCTTGTCAATCTTCGATTTTCAGGCGAGAACGCAGTTGCGGAGGCGGCCCTAGCGAGCAACTTTGGCAGCGCGCCGGCCCCCGACAATTTCCTGTGGCTCTATGCACCGAGCCCTATCGAGGGTGGTTCGTCCTACTCGCACGTTGGCAATAGCCGATACACCTTGCAACCACAGATGATGCTGCCGGGCATCATCGCCAGCGGTCCGCGTGATCTCGGTATCGGCAAAGGTGTTCTGAAGGATGTCGGTTGGCGAAATGACGCGAGCCGCACCCGCGTGTTCAGTGATGTGCCCAGCTTTGCCTACTACGACCCGTCGCGAAATGGACATGGCATCGATTTTCGTCGAATTTCCGCCGCGTTGAGTGGGGTGGATAGTGAGTACTTTCTCGGTTTCTACACCTACGACGCGCAGGGTAAGCCCGAGTGGTACATAGCGGCTGGGCCAGTGATTGACGGGGTCTTTGTGCCCAAGCGCTCCGCCAACGGAGACAGCCTGCTTCGGATGGTTTTTACCCCTTCCGGCGCATCACAGGAGGATGCCGATCCGAGTTACAACGGACAGGTTCGAGTCGACTTCAACGACGCACGCGTCCATCCCGCCTGTGCGGATGGCAACGCGGCCAGGCGGCTGGATGGTCCTCTCGCGGTCATGAGCTATGTGATCAATGGCGAATCGGCGCAGTGGTGCATGCAGCCCGTCGTGATCCCCACCCAGGTGCAGGTCGACATGAGCAGCACTTGGGCTGATCCTGGTGAAGCAGGGTGGGGACTCGTGATCCAGAGTTTCGATGGTGTCGGTGGCGATGGCTTGTTTTCGATCCTGTTCTATCCCGACGGCAACGGTCGGCCACGCTGGGGCATCGCGCAGTCGCTTGCGTTTGCGCGCGGCCAGACGGTCGACGTCATGCAAGTCAATGGGTATTGCCGAAGCTGTCCGATGCCAGCCGAACAGACCATGTTCAAGATCGGCAGCATGACCTTGGACCTGATCGGGGGGGGCGCGGGTGTTCAGGGTAGCCGCGTCAGCGTGGATGTCGGCTTTGAAAACGGCAACACGGGGCGCTTCATTCGCACCGGCGCTGGGATCCTGCCTTATAGCGATCCGACCCTGGGCGGAGACTGATTGCCAGCGTTGGTTATCAGGCAGGCTGCCCTATCAGGCAGCCTGCAGTTGTGGAAGTCTTGAACACGCCGGCCTTGCAAGGTCGACGAGGATGATCCGGCGCTTCGTTGAGTCACGGTCTCAAAGGCTTTCCGAGGCAAAGTCGGCCAAGCGGGAGCGTTCTCCGCGGCGTAGGGTGATGTGCGCGCTGTGCGCCCAATGCTGGAAGCGGTCCACGGCGTAGGTCAGACCGGAGGTCGTTTCAGTCAGGTAAGGCGTATCGATCTGCTCAACGTTGCCGAGACAGATCATCTTGGTGCCAGGGCCCGCGCGAGTCAGCAGGGTCTTCATTTGTTTCGGTGTGAGGTTTTGTGCTTCATCGATGATGACGTAGCGTCCGAGGAAGGTCCGACCACGCATGAAGTTCATCGAGCGGATCTTGATCCGTGAGGCCAGCAGTTCGTTGGTCGCTGCACGGCCCCACGCACCACCTTCCTGTGGTGAGGTCAGTACCTCAAGGTTGTCGGTCAGGGCGCCCATCCATGGCGTCATCTTTTCTTCTTCCGTTCCTGGCAGGAATCCGATGTCTTCGCCAACCGACACCGTGGCACGAGTCATGATGATCTCGCGGTAGCGTTGCTGATCCAGTGTCTGAGTGAGACCTGCGGCCAATGCCAGTAAGGTCTTTCCGGTACCTGCGGTACCCAGCAAGGTAACGAAGTCGATGTCCGGATCCATCAGCGCGTTGAGCGCGAAGTTCTGTTCGCGATTGCGAGCGGCGACACCCCACACCTGATGGCTGTTGCTGCGGTAGTTGTTGACCATCTGCAGGATGCAGCGCTCACCGTTGCATTCGATCACGCGCAGTTCAACTTGATCATCACCAGGCAGGTAAAGAAACTCGTTGGGTCGCCACTCTTCGCCTTCCATTGGGCGGATTTCGTAGCGCGTATGGCCACGCTCGATCCACGAGCGCAGATCGCCCTCGTGACGGTCCCAGAAGTCTTCGGCTAGCTCACGCGTTCCGCTGTAGAGCAGGTTGAAGTCATCCAGGGCGCGATCATTCTCGTAGTCCTCCGCCGGAATGCCGGCAATACTCGCCTTGATGCGCATGTTGATGTCTTTCGACACCAGCACGATCTCTGCTTTGGGTAGCTGTTTGCGTAGACCGATAATGGACAGCAGGATCTGGTTGTCGCCGCCACCTTCACGTTTTGCGCGCGCCGCATTGTCACCGTCAGTCTGAAAAAACAACTGACCGATTTCTCCGCTGCCGCGCAAGTTCAGCGACTGAGGGCGTAAAAGGCGCAGACCCTGATGGATGTCCCTGCCGTCATGCGCTTCGATCAGCTCATTGATGAAGCGACTGACCTGTCGTGCGTTTCGAGCGGCCTCAGTCGCGCCTTTCTTGCCGGAATCGAGCTCTTCGAGCACCGTCATCGGCAGGTAGATGTCGTGCTCTTCAAACTTGAACAGCGCTGTCGGGTCGTGCATCAGCACGTTGGTGTCCAGCACGTAGATCCGCTTGCCGTGAGTCATCATCGAAAGGCTCCACTCCGTGGGGAAGTCAGGCGTTCAACTGGCGAAGCTGCCGCAGGGTGCTTAGCACTTCCGAAGCGTGCCCCTTGACCTTGACAGCACTCCACTGGGCACGACAAACGCCGTTAGGGTCGAAAAGGAAAGTGCTGCGAACGAGGCCCATGTAGCGTCTGCCATAAAGCACCTTTTCCTGGATCAGGTCGAGATGTTGGCAGAGGGCCTCATCTGTATCGCTGATCAAGGGAAACGGTAATTGTTGATTGCTGCGGAAACGGCTGTGCGAGGCGACCGAGTCGCGCGACAGACCCATGACGTCGGTGTCTTCCGCTGCGAACTCCGTGAAGAGTTCGCGAAACGCGATGGCCTCTTGCGTACAGCCGGGGGTACTGTCCTTGGGGTACGCGTACAGGACCAGCCAGCGCCCATTGCGCACGGAAAGGTCAACGTCGGAACCATCGTCCAAGCGAAAGCGCCCCTCGGGCAGGCCGATGACTTTGGTCATGTCAGAACTTCATGGGATCAAGGATGGCGTCGAGATTCAGGTGGTCACAAAACTCGAGGAAGTCGTCGCGGAGCGCGGCGATGTGCATGTTCGACGGGATGCCCACCGTCAGTTGCGCTGAGAACATGTCTGCGCCCGTCTGCATGGCACGATATCGCGTGCTGTGCAGGGTCTCGATGGTGATGCCCTGACGGTCGAAAAAGTCGGCCAACTGGTAGAGAATTCCCGCCTTGTCGGCCGCGACCACCTCAACAATGTAAGGCAGAAGATTGCTCTGCAAGGGCTTGGGGCTGGTGCGATACCAGACAATTCGCATCCCTTCGTCGCGCTCCAGTCTCCCCAACGCAGACTCCAACTTCGCTACCGCATCCCAAGACCCGACTGCCAATGCCAGAACCGAGACGTCCCTGCCAACGGTGGAAAGTCTGGCGTCGATCAGATTGCAGCCGCTATCGGAAATGCGTCGGGACACAGCCAGCAGAGGTGATTCGGGATGCACGGAGAACGCGTTGATCAGAAGGTGGTTCTCGTTCGCTTGTGGTCGTGGTGACAAATCGCTCAAGGCGCAGCTCTCGTTGATCGTTTACAGGGGGCCACTGTAACTGCTGCGCGTTGCGGCGCGAAGGGATTCCAACCAATCCGTGTCAACATGCGCTTTTCTGAACGCCAACCTTGACGGCATTTCGATGTGAACGGTCGCGTGTTGGCGGATCACATCGTGGACGCAGTTACTTTTGTTGATTGGTTTCAGCAGCTTGTGCCGCAAGGCCCACCGCCTTCGCCCGGTGCGCCTAGGTGGCACAGGAACCGCTTGATTGCCGCCGATCTTGCTGTGCAGTCTGCTGGGTTCTACCATTCCGGGTCGCCGTGTACCCGCTTCATTTGTGGGGTTCTGCATGGCTTCTTGCGGCTTGCCGACCTGTGCTTTGCGCCACTTGCATGAGGATTGTCCATTGCGTCTCATTGGAAGCTACACCGCACTGGCGACGCCGTTTGACGAACAGTCCCAGTTGGATATCGATGCCTGGGTCAGGATGGTTGAGGCGCAGCGCTCGGGCGGTTCGGCGGGCATCGTCGTTGGGGGGTCAACGGGCGAGGGCCAGGCGCTGGAGGAGGCCGAGCTTGCGCAGTTGTTGAGCGTTGCATTGTGCTATTCGGGCAATATGACGGTCATCGCTGGAACTGGACACTCAAGTACCCGCAAGACCATTCTGCAAACCCAGTTTGCCCGTCAACATGGTGCGCAAGCTGCTCTGGTGGTCACACCACCCTATGTTCGCCCTACCCAGGAAGGGCTGTATCGTCACTACATAGAAGTTGCCGAGCGCGGTGGGTTGCCGGTGATTCTGTATAACGTGCCCGCGAGAACAGGTTGTGACTTGCAGCCGTCTACCGTGGCGAGGCTTGCAGAGGTCGAGTCCATTGTGGGCATCAAAGAGGCCAATGTCGCGGAGGAGAGGCTGTCCGCTTTGCTTCCGATGGTGTCTTCCCGCTTCTCGCTGTTGAGTGGCGACGACGCAACCGCAGCTCAGTCTATTCTGGCGGGTGCGCAAGGGGTCGTCTCGGTGGCGTCCAACATCCTGCCCGCAACGTTCAGGCGACTCTGTGATCATGCATTGGCGGGAAATGCCGATCTGGTTGCGGCGCGGATGAACGCATTGATGCCTCTGTTGTCGTTTCTTGGCGTGGAGTCAAATCCCATTCCTCTCAAGGCCTTGTTGGCATCCAAGGGACTCGGGAGTGATGTGCCACGTTTACCGCTGACGAAGTTGTCCGCGGAGCATCGTCTGACGATGGAAGCTATGCTGCCGACACTGGTTGCACTGGAATTTTCCGCGGCTGCTGAGCTGGCGGCCTTGTCTGTTTGAATGTGATGGTCCGAAGGGCCAGGGAGAAGATGATGATGATCTGTTTGCCAACAAGTCGCCGTTGGATCGGTTGTGCGGCGCTTGCGGCTATGGTTGGTCTGAGCTCAGGGTGTTCATGGTTTCGTGGCGCCTCAGGCTATGAGCAAAGTCCTGAGCATCGTCCTCTGGAGATTCCACCGGACCTGGATCAGCCCAATACGACGTCCGCGATGCGTGTGCCGTCTTTGTCTTCCAGTGCGTCTTCGGCACCTGCAGCGGTCGCCTCGACAGGATTCGTTGTTGCCGATCAGGCGGCTAGCACATGGCGGCGCGTGGGTCTCGCGCTTGAGCGCATCGACGGTGTCCAGATCAAAGAACGTGCAGAATTGATCGGCGCTTACACCGTGGTGGTCGGGGCGCAGCAGTTTCTGGTGCGCGTCAGTGAGGACCCGGCAGGCAGTCGTGTTTCCGCTTCTGATGCGGCGTCTCAACCTGCGAACTCAAGCGAAGCGTCGCGCGTTCTCGGTGAGCTCAAATCCCGCTTGGGCGGTTGAGTCGTCTGCTCATCACAACAGCGATCTGCGGAAGCGGATCGCTGTTCAGCGCTGAAGATGAGGAAGTTTGCCGCTAACGCCGTCCCACTCAGCCGCATCGGGTAGCGGTTCTTTGCGGATGGTAATCACCGGCCACTGTCGGCTGAGTTCTGCGTTGAGCTGGGTGAAGTGTTCTTGCCCAGCAGGTACATCATCCACCGGGAAGATGGCCTTCGCGGGACACTCCGGCTCGCATAGCGTGCAATCGATGCACTCATCGGGGTCAATTACCAGAAAGTTCGGTCCTTCATGGAAGCAGTCGACCGGACAGACTTCGACGCAATCGGTGTACTTGCAGCGGATACAGTTTTCGGTGACGACAAAGGCCATGGCGGATAAGCTGAAGGCGAGAAAGCAGGGGAAAATGGCGCTCCCTACGAGGTTCGAACTCGTGTTTTCGCCGTGAGAGGGCGACGTCCTGGGCCGCTAGACGAAGGGAGCGCGGTGTTCAGTGACACCTGAGGCGGATAGTATAGCAGCGCCTCGATACAAAATATTGAGCGAAGACAAATCGCGCCTCTGGGCACGACGCGATGGCAAGTTGGCAGTGCCCCTTGGCGAGCAATCGCCCCAAGTAGATGGATTTGAGTGGATTCCAGTCGTATACAACCCCGAGTGATTCCGCGACAGGATCACGGGATATCGCGCAAGCAGATCAGCCCGAACGCACTCCGTGTGCTTTACCGCCTCCAGGAGGCGGGCTTTTCGGCCTATCTCGTTGGCGGTGCCGTTCGTGACTTGTTGGTGGGTGGTTCGCCCAAAGACTTCGATGTGGCTACCGATGCGACGCCGGATCAGGTGCGTGCGCTGTTTCGCAATTGTCGCCTGATTGGACGCCGCTTTCGTTTGGCGCATGTGGTCTATGGGCCTGAGATCATCGAGGTCGCCACCTTTCGCGCAGGCGAGGATGATGGCTCGGGTGAACGCGAGATCGAAAACGGCGTGCTGGTCCGCGACAATGTGTACGGCAGCATCGAGGACGATGCCGTGCGGCGCGACTTCACCGCCAATGCCCTCTACTACGCGATCAGCGATTTTTCCGTGCGCGACTTTGTCGGCGGTTACGAAGATGTGCAAGCGCGGCGCTTGAGACTCATTGGCGATCCTGCAACGCGCTACCAGGAAGACCCTGTCCGCATGCTTCGTGCGGCGCGGCTGTCGGCGAAACTGGGATTCGAGATTGAGTCGGCGACCGCGGCTCCGATAGCGACCTTGGGCTTCTTGCTCGAAGGCTCGTCGAGCGCGCGTTTGTTCGACGAGTCTCTGAAGTTGTTCATGATGGGACACGCTGAGCGCAGCTTCGAGGTGTTGGAAGCGCATGGTCTATTGCCGGTGTTGCTACCCGAACTGGCGAAGGCGCTGTGCAACGATCCGCATGGGCAGTGCCGGTCCATGGTCAGGCTTGCGTTGGCAATGACGGATGAGCGTGTCGCCGCGGACAAGCCGGTCACGCCCGCATTCCTTTTTGCTGCCCTGCTGTGGCCGGCTTATGCGTCCGAATTGCACCATTTGTTGATGTCGGGTGCGGATCTCGCTGTCGCGGAACAACGCGCTGCCGATCGTGTCACCTTGCGACAAACTGATCGGCTAGCCATCCCGAAACGCTTCACCGTGCCGATGCATGAGATCTGGTGGTTGCAGTCGCGGTTTCCGCTGCGCCAGCGGAAACGCGTCCTCCGGTTGTTGCATCACCCGCGCTTCCGAGCTGCCTTCGATTTTCTCGAATTGCGTGCCGAGGCGGCCCCGGAATTGACGGATGAGGTCGCTTGGTGGCGTGACGCGCAGTCGGTGGACGTGGATGCGCTGGTCGAGCGGTTGCAACCGAAAACCGGTCGCAGTGGGTCGCGTGAAGCAGGCTCGGTCAGCGCGCCAACAGGGCGCCGTCGAAAGCCACGGCGTCGGCCTGCTCCGCCACCAGCATGATGGTGGCGCAGGAAAGGGCGGCGTTCGTTGGAGTTGGAAGCAACCTGGATGATCCGCAAACGCAGGTGGAACGTGCGGTCGCGGCGCTAGCCGCGATCGATCAATGCCGCGTGCTGGCCGTTTCTGGTTCTTATCAGTCCGAACCGATAGGCAAGCTTGACCAGCCGGACTTCGTCAATGCCGTGGTAAAGGTGGCAACGACCTTGACACCGTCAGAGCTGCTTGGGCGGTTGCTGGAAATCGAACTTCGTGCAGGACGCCAGCGGCAAGAGCGATGGGGTCCGCGCGTGCTGGATCTTGATCTGTTGCTGTATGACGACCTGGTGCAGACCTCGGGTGCGCCTATACTCCCGCACCCGAGGATGCATGAGCGGGCTTTCGTGTTGGTGCCACTGCTCGATATCGCTGCGGATATCCTGATTCCGGGACATGGCACTGTGAACTCCTGCCTGAAGAAGCTTGGACCACAGCGTTTGGTCCGTTGCGGGCACCCATCCTGACTTTTTGTTGCTTCTGCACGGATATATCGACGATGTACAGCAGTAAGTCCGAAGTCCCTTCGCGCGCACCGGTCACCGTTCCCGATCTGCTCAAGATGAAACATGCAGGCAGAAGGATCGTCTGCGTGACGGCCTACGATGCCAGTTTCGCCCGAGTCATGGATCGCGCGGGTGTGGATGTGGTGTTGGTAGGTGATTCGCTGGGCATGGTCGTGCAAGGCCATACGTCGACCTTGCCAGTTAGCTTGCGCGACGTGTGCTACCACAGCGCGGCGGTTGCGCGTGGGCTGGCTTCCACCTTGCTGATGGCGGATTTGCCGTTTCAGACCTATGCCTCGCCTGCGCAAGCGCACGCATCCGCGACGCTCTTGATGGCGGAGGGTGGTGCCTCAATGGTCAAGCTGGAGGGAGCCGGTGTCATCCTCGACAGTATTCATTACTTGTCCGAACGCGACATCCCGGTCTGTGCCCATCTTGGCTTGACCCCACAGTCGGTGACCCAGTTGGGTGGATTCAAAGTCCAGGGTCGCGATGACATCGCCGCTGAAAAATTGCGACGGCAGGCGCTTGAGGTTCAGCAGGCGGGTGCATCGCTGTTGGTGCTTGAGTGCATTCCCGCGGCCTTGGCCGGGGAAATTACCGAGGCGCTGACGATTCCGACGATCGGAATTGGGGCTGGCCCGCTGTGCGATGGCCAGGTGTTGGTCATGCATGACCTGCTTGGGTTGGCAGGTCGCAGCCGTCGCCCTCGTTTCGTCAAGAACTTCCTGCAAGGCAGGGATTCAGTGGAAGATGCGTTCCTGGCGTACGCAACGGATGTACGCGAGGGGAGATTTCCTGCCGCGGAGCATATCTACGAATGATCAAGTGCGAGCAACCCTCTGAGATTCGCAGTCTGGTTAGACGCTGGCAGCTTGACGGCTTGCGTGTCGCCTTTGTTCCCACGATGGGGAACCTGCATGCCGGGCATTTCAGTTTGGTGGAGTTGGCGCGACGTCACGCAGATCGCGTGGTGACGAGTGTGTTCGTCAATCCGACCCAATTTGGCCCGAATGAAGACTTCGCCCGCTATCCACGGACCATCGAGCGCGACGCAGTCGGGTTGGAGGCAGTTGGCAGCGATGCGATGTTCGTTCCCGAGCCGCACGCGCTGTACCCGATGGGGGCGGCGAATGCCGTCCGCGTGGAGGTTCCTCCGATTGATCGGATTCTCTGTGGTGCCCATCGACCAGGGCATTTTTCGGGTGTGGCGACGGTGGTTTTGCGGCTGCTGCACTGCGTGCCAGCGGACTGCGCGGTGTTCGGCAGCAAGGATTACCAACAGCTGCAGATCATCCGACGTCTGGTTCAGGATCTGCTGATGCCCGTTGAATTGATCGCGGGAGCCACCTGCCGCGAGCCTGATGGACTGGCGATGAGTTCGCGGAATCAGTACTTGTTGCCGGACGAGCGTGAGCTTGCGCCCTTGCTCTTCGCCAAGCTTCGATCCGTCGCATCGGCAGTTCAAATGGGACAACCGGTTGGGGCGGTACTGTCCAATGCACAGGCGGAGTTGACCCGAGTTGGCTTCAGTGTTGACTACATCGAGGTTCGCGAAGCCGAGACGCTCGCCGACTGGTATCCCGACGCTCGACGTGGTGTTGCGCTGGTCGCGGCCCGCATTGGCAACACGCGTTTGATCGACAACCTCGAGTTTGTGCTGACGGAAGACTAGCTGCGACAGCGGACTTGAAGCGGCTGGTGGTGGTTTAGCTACAACACTGTTGTTTTTTTCCAAAACCCGTTGTAAGCTTGCCACAACTTGAGTGATCCGCGACTTTGGCGCGACCACTCGGTTGCAGCAGGGCGCTGTCAGGTAATTGTCACTCCGTTTAATCCCCGCAAGGAAGCTTGCGGGGTTTTTTTTGCCTGGAAATTGCGTGTTTTGTTGTTTTTTTGCAACGCATGTTTGCGACGAAACGTCAGCCCAACGAGCTTGTAGTTGCAAGCGCGCCATCTTCTGGCACTGTGTCGACCTTCCCCGGGCAGCGGACAGGTCGTCATGAGTGCAGCGTTGTTGAACCATTGGGATGCGCTCAAGGCGCAGGCGGATCGCTTGCTTGCCACTCCACTCGCTGGTCTGGCGTCCGGAGTGGATCACGTTTCGCGTTGCATGCTGACATTGGACAACCTGCATTTTGTCTTTGCTCGACAGCGCATCGATCAGTCCGCTCTGGAGCGACTGCTCGCCCTGGCGGGTGATGCGGGTGTTCAGGAGAGACTGCAGGCATTGATGGATGGCGAAACAGTCAACACCACCGAATCGCGGGCCGCCTTGCATTCCGCCTTGCGTTTCGGTGGCGCCACCGGTGCGTCCGCCAAAGAAGCGCGTGCGGCGGCGTTGGAAGTGCGTGTGCGAATGGAGCTGCTGACTGAACAGCTTGCTGCCAGTGCAGTGACGGACATTGTCAGTGTCGGTATCGGCGGCTCCGATTTGGGTCCCCGGTTGGTGGTCGATGCCTTGCGTGAACACCACGAAGGTCGTTTCCGCGTTCATTTCATCGGCAATGTCGATGGTAGTGGTGCGCATCGCTTGCTGCCAACGCTGGACCCCAAGCGGACGGCGGTGATCTTGGTGTCGAAGAGCTTCTCCACCCAGGAGACGCACCTGAATGGTCAGATTCTGCGGCAGTGGCTAGGCGATGACTCGCGCTTCTTCGCGGTGACGTCCAAGCCGCAGGCAGCGGCGGAGATCGGGGTGGCTCCGGAGCGCATCTTGCCCATGTGGGACTGGGTCGGTGGACGCTATTCGTTGTGGTCCGCTGTCGGCTGGTCGGCCCGATTGGCCTTGGGGGCGGATCGATGGGATGCCTTGCTGGAGGGCGCGGCGGCTCTGGATGCGCATGCCTTGAATGCGCCCTTGGCAAAGAATTTACCTGTGCTGCACGGGTTGTTGGCAATTTGGAATCGCAACTTCCTTGGCTATGCCTCGCACGCCATCCTTCCATATGACGAACGTCTTGGCTTGTTGCCCGATCATCTGCAGCAGGTGGTGATGGAGAGTCTTGGAAAGTCGGTTCGTCACGACGGGACGCCGGTGACCTACGAGACGGTGCCGGTGCTCTGGGGTGGAACCGGGACCAGCAGTCAGCACTCCTTTTTCCAAGCGCTTCATCAAGGAACCGAAGTGGTGCCTGCTGATTTCATCGGTGTCGTGCGGCCCGATCATCCACATCGCGAAAATCACCAAGCATTGCTGGCCAACTTGCTAGCGCAGATGGAGGCATTGGCGTCCGGCAGCCAATCCGACAACGCGCATCGTTGCTACGCGGGAGGACGGCCGTCCTCGTTGATCTTGTTGGACAGCTTGGATCCCTATTCCTTGGGAATGCTGCTGGCCTTGTATGAGCATTCGGTGTTCGTGCAGTCCGTGCTGTGGGGCATCAACGCGTTTGATCAGTGGGGTGTAGAGCTGGGTAAACGTCTAGCCAATGAACTGCTGCCCGCACTGCGCGGGGAGGGCGAAGCCGGTGACGCGATCAGTCGCGAGCTGGTGAAACTCGTTCGTGGAGTCGCTTTGCGCAGTTGATCAGTCGTGCGATGGGGTGTGCTGCGCGATCGCCCAGCGAACATGCTCGCGCACGAGTTCGGATGGGTGCTCGAGGCGTTGGCGCAAGGCGTGGATGACCGTCGCGCTGCTCGCGGTATTGCCTAGTGCGATGGCGATGTTGCGGAGCCAGCGTTCATAGCCGATGCGTCGGATGGCAGAGCCTTCCGTCCTGGTGAGGAAAGTGGTCTCGTCCCAAGCGAAAAGGTCGATCAGCGACTGTCGATCAAGCCCGTGTCGGATGACGAAATCCGGCTCGGCGCTGAGCCGTGCGAATTTGTTCCATGGGCAGACGAGTTGACAGTCGTCGCAACCGTAGATGCGGTTGCCAATCGCTTTGCGAAACGCCAACGGGATCGCGCCCTGCAGTTCGATGGTCAAATACGAGATGCAGCGACGCGCATCCACTTGGTAGGGCGCGACGATTGCTTGCGTGGGACAGGCGACCAGGCAGCGTGTGCAGGTTCCGCAGTGGTCCGAACTTGGCGGGTCGGTGGGAAGTGCGAGATCGGTATAGATCTCTCCAAGGAAAAACCATGAGCCGCTGCGGGCGTCGATCAAATTGGTGTGCTTGCCGATCCAGCCTAGCCCCGCGTTGCGTGCCAACGCCTTCTCCAGGACCGGCGCAGAATCCGTAAACACCCGGTAGCCAAACTGACCAAACTTGGACGCAATCGTGTCAGCGAGCCTTTGCAGACGTTGCCGTAGCACCTTGTGGTAGTCACGGCCTAGTGCGTAGCGCGATATGTAGCCGAGGTTCGTGTCAGTGAGGGCCGACTCCGCGTTGCTGATGCCTTCGGGCAGGTAGTCCATGCGCGCACTCAGCACGCTGATGGTGCCCGGAACCAGAGCGTCAGGTCGCGAGCGTGCAACACCATGGCGTGCCATGTAGGCCATTTCGCCATGACGACCCTTTTCCAACCACGCGAGCAGGTGCTTCTCGTCGTCACTCAATGTCGTGGATGTGATCCCAAGATGTTGAAATCCAAGGGTTCGTGCCATCTGCTTGGCGAAGGCTGCACATTCCTCTGCGACATCCGGTCGCACCCTTTGACTTGGATCAAGCACGCTCATTTTGCTCCCGCTCACAATTCGCCCGACTCATAGAAGGGGACGCCCCGATGGCGATTGCAATGGATAAATCGAGTTTCTACAACGACAAGGTGGTGCGGCAGTTCGCGGTGATGACCGTGGTCTGGGGCATCGTGGGGATGCTGGTTGGCGTGATTATCGCTGCTCAGCTGTTCTGGCCAGATCTCACGGCCGGGATTCCGTGGTTGTCGTACGGGCGTCTCCGCCCGCTGCACACCAACGCGGTGATTTTCGCGTTCGGTGGGTCGGCGTTGTTTGCGACCAGTTACTACATCGTGCAACGCACCTCGCACGCGCGTCTTTTCGGCGGTCCCTTGGCAGCCTTCACCTTCTGGGGTTGGCAACTGATCATCGTCCTGGCGGCGGTCAGCCTTCCCTTGGGTATCACCCAAGGTAAGGAATACGCCGAGCTTGAGTGGCCGATCGACTGGTTGATCACCGTCGTCTGGGTGGTCTACGCAGTCGTGTTCTTCGGCACGATTGCGATGCGAAAGGTCAAACATATCTATGTTGCCAATTGGTTCTTCGCCGCCTACATCATCACCATCGCCGTGCTGCACATCGGGAACAACCTGATGATGCCGGTGACGGCTACCAAGTCCTTCGGCATCCTGAGCGGTTCGGTTGATGCCATGACCCAGTGGTGGTACGGCCACAACGCGGTCGGCTTNNTCCTCGGCATGATGTACTACTTCATTCCCAAGCAGGCCGGTCGTCCGGTGTTCTCCTACCGGTTGTCGATCGTCCACTTCTGGGCACTGATTGCGATCTACATGTGGGCGGGTCCGCATCACCTGATGTATACGGCTTTGCCGGACTGGGCGCAGAGCCTGGGTATGGTGTTCTCCTTGGTGCTGTTGGCACCGTCTTGGGGTGGCATGATCAACGGCATGATGACCCTGTCGGGTGCCTGGCACAAACTGCGTACTGACCCGATCATCAAGTTCCTGATCGTTGCCCTGTCGTTCTACGCCATGAGCACCTTCGAAGGGCCGATGATGTCGATCAAGACGGTCAACTCGCTGTCGCATTACACCGACTGGACCGTGGGCCATGTGCATTCCGGCGCCCTTGGTTGGGTGGCGATGATCACCGTCGGCTCCCTGTATGCCTTGCTGCCGCGTCTGTGGGGTCTGGGCTCGATGTATTCGGTCAAGCTCATTGATACACACTTCTGGATNNGGCGTGATGGTGCTGACCGGCATGCTGATCATGGCCTACAACGTATGGCAGACCTACCTGCTCGCGAAGACCATTCCCGACGCCCCAGTGTTGCCTGCTGCGCCCGAGCCTGCCCACGCCTGATCATTGACTGGGGCGCACGGTTGAACGTGCGTCCCAACATGGAGCCGAACACATGAATCACGAAAATGTCGAAAAAAATGTTGGCTTGATGGGCGTCTTGATCGCGGTAGCGATCGCGTCCGGTGGCTTGTCGCAGATCATTCCGCTGATGTTCCAGGCGGAAGCGGTCGAACCGATCCCCGGCGTCAAACCCTATGCGGCGTTGGAACTTGCGGGCCGCGAAGTCTATGTGCGTGAAGGCTGCTACAACTGCCACTCGCAGATGATTCGTACCCTGCGCTTCGAGACCGAGCGCTATGGCCACTACTCGCTGGCCGGTGAGTCGGTCTACGATCGTCCGTTCCAGTGGGGGTCAAAGCGTACCGGTCCCGATCTTGCTCGTGTCGGTGGTCGCTATTCCGACGACTGGCAACGCGCTCATCTGATGAATCCGCGTGATGTGGTGCCGGAATCGAATATGCCACGCTACTCATGGCTCGCAGATGCGCCGGTCGACGGGGCTCAGATCACGAGCTACATGACGGCGCTGAAAACTATCGGTGATCCCTATACCGATGCGGATATTGCCGGTGCGGCGGCGGCTGTGGAAGGCAAGACCGAAATGGATGCGGTGATTGCCTACCTGCAAGGTCTGGGGAGACATGCTCCTCGTTTGGGCGCCATTGGCGTTGGTCAAGCGGAATCCGCTCCATGACGCAGGGCGCGTTTTCCGGACTGATCACGGTGTTCCTGTTTGTCTCGTTCATCGTGGGCGTGTTCTGGGCGTTCAGCAGTAAGCGCAAGGCGGAGTTCGATTTCGCCTCGCAGCTCCCTCTGCAGGACGATCCAGAGGCGGAGTTCGTTGCTCAGCGCGAAAAAACCAAATCAAGTGAGAACACCCCATGAGCACATTCTGGACAATCTTCATCGCAGCGTTGGTGGTTATCAACCTGCTCGGTTGCATCATCATGATCTACGTCACGGGCAAGCCCGTTCCTGGCCAGAAGGCGGAGGACACGAGCCATGTCTGGGACGGGGATTTAACGGAGTACAACAAGCCTCTGCCTGCTTGGTGGGTCAATCTGTTCTACGGAACGATCATTTTCACCATCGGCTACCTGGTCTATTACCCAGGGGTCGGGGCTTTCCAAGGCATTGGTGGCTGGTCGTCGGCCGGCCAGCATGATGCGGATATGGCCGAGCAGGAAAAACAAGTCGCTCCGCTGTTTGCCCAGTTCGCCAATGTGCCGGTGGCGGAGTTGGCCAAGAACGGCAAAGCGGTGGAGTTGGGGCATTCGGTGTTTGCCAACAACTGCGCGATGTGTCACGGCTCGGACGCCAAGGGCAACAAAGGTTTCCCGAATCTGACCGATGCCGCTTGGAACTGGGGCGGTACGCCAGATGACATCCTGAATACGGTCCTGAACGGTCGGCAGGCAGCCATGCCTTCGTTTGCTGCGGTGATCGGCAATGATCAGGCGATCACCGAGACGGCCGCCTACGTGCAGAGTCTGTCCGGAATCAAGGTGGATCCCGCCTTGGCGGCCGCGGGCAAGCCGCGCTTCGAGATGGT